>JBEIJM010000048.1:0-18176 GCA_040380205.1 Gemmatimonadaceae bacterium | reverse complement strand
GGGGTAGGTGAGCGCCATGAGCAGCGTGGAGAGGAGCACCACCACGCCAATGTAGGCGGCCAGCGCGCCGGCGGCCCCCAGCCCCAGCTTGGCGGCCAGCGGCACCGCCAGCCCGAAGACCCCAAGCGGCGCCAGCACCAGCACCCAGCGCACCACCTGGATGCAGGCGTCCTGGATCCCCTCGAACACGCGCACCACCGCCGCGCGCCGCGCCGCCTCCACGCGCGTGAGCGCCACGCCGAAGGTGATGGCGAAGATGATGAGCGGGAGCATGGCGCCGTCGGTGGCCGACTTGACGGGGTTGGCCGGGACCAGGTCGGCAAGCCACTGCCCCATGGTGGGGAGCTTCTTCGCGCTCTCCGCCGCGGCGCTCCCCGCCCCCGCCGCGCTGGCGCGCAGCGACTCGGCGGCCGCGGGGTCGATGGGGAGCAGCGCGAACAGCGGCCCCGCGGCGAGGATCCCCAGCGTGGCGGCGATGCCGATGGTGACCACCATGAACACCAGCGCGCGTCCCCCCAGGCGGCCGATGGTGCGCGTGTCGGGGGCCGAGGTGATCCCCACCACCAGGCTGGTGACCACCAGCGGGATGATGGTCATGCGGATGCCGTTCACGAACAGCGTCCCCAGCGGTTCGATCCACGGGACCAGGGCGCGCAGGGGGGCGCTGCCGCTGGCCTCGATGGCGGTGCCGAGGGCGAGGCCGCCCACAAGGGCGACCAGGAGGCGGAGGGTGGGGGACATGCGGCGAAGCTACCATCCCTTACCTCCGATGAGTAGAGGAATGCTACTCTGGACTCAACCGAGCAATGGAACGGTCCGTTGAATCTCTCAACGGCCAAAAACAAGTCAAACGTGGCCCGTAGCCGGTTGATCAGCTCCCGGGCGACCTGCTCCGTCACGCACAACACCCGCGTCGCCCGCTGTCGGTGCCGCTCGGGGGTGCCATCGGCCAGGCGGATGCGGGATACAGATCGTGTCGGGCGCCCGTGCCAGCGCCGTGTCACTATCGCTGAGCCGCCACCCTGTCTCCAGCGTGTCCGGCCGTCCACCCGCTCCACCGCGGACGATCGCGGCAGACGGGCTCAATACGGCATCGTCCCCCCGCGGAGGCATCCTACAGACGATCTGTCGTGTTCACCGTTTGTAGCTGCTCTCTGGAATCCTTCCTAACCCTCTGATACACCATGGAATTCGTGCCAAGCTTTGGCGATCGACTGAACGCCACTAGGCGTCCTCGAGCATAGAGGTATTCCATTTCCACCGCGGATCCCGTGGCGCTGACGGCCGCAGGTTTCAGATGGATCGTGGAAAGCAGGAAGCGCTCTCTCCTCGATGGGGGAGACGTCAGGACGACACGGACGGTCAACCGCCCCTGCCGTTCAAGCTGGCGATAGTGGTGGAGCGCATTGCTGCAGGTGAAGCAGCTTGATGGTTGATAAGCCAAGATGACCGTTGTGCGGCTGGAATCGACAAGTGCCATGACCTTCACATCTCCGATCGTATCGGGACCCACCGGGCCACACGCTGCACCGGTCAGGAGGGCGAGCAACAGCACTCGATGCCCGATACCTACCGTACCCCCCTTCATCGGCAGTCTGCCACCGGGATGTGCCAGCGCACAATCCAGGCTTCGGATTCCGACGCCGCATTCGCGCGTTGTACAAGGCCAACCAAGGTATCGCCCCGAATTGCAAATCGAGGTACGACATCACGCGGCACGGCGAGCGGGATCTCTCGACAGCTCCTCCGGCTTTTCCAATCCGCGATCACCAGGAATGATGGTCCCTCGTACACGGAACTTGACAGGGAGGGATCACTGAAGACCACCGCGGTTCGATTCCCTGAAACGGGTGCGATGAGCATCGGTGCCGACCACTGATATGCAAGATTCCTGGCCTTGGCCTGATCACGAAACATCGCGTCGATCAGGTCTGTACGCGCTCCCCGACGCGCGCCCTTGGCGAGCAGGATGGAATCCACCGCCTGAGTCCGGATGTCCCATCGATACAGCCAGTCGGAAACCTCGAACACACCGTACACATGCCTTGCATCCCGAGCAACCTCCACGTGGGCAAAGACGGACGCTGCCATGGGAACTTGCGCGTAGAAGGCCGGTATCGTTCCCCCCAAGCGTGGTTCGCCCTGCATGTCGTACAGCGCCCACGAGGTGCCGCCATCAGGACGGAGAGACCCCATGACGACTTGGCCGAACGCTGCGGACATCCCGCTGCTCGCGCCGGCATACGGGCGGCCGCCGGCAAATTTTCCCGTCCGCACATCGAACAACTCCAGCCGCCGACGACCTGCGTTTCGCACAACCAGTATTGAGTCACCAATCAACGTAACGGCGGTCGGACTCGTAACTTCTCCGGGTCCCCCACCCCGGCCGGCCACTATCGTCAAGTCACCCGACCGCTTGATGCGCAGGACCCTGCGATCAGCGATGTCCGAGACGTATACGTCGCCCCGTTCAGAAACGGCCAAGCCGTTGGGGCGTCCAACGTAAAGGTGCTCCGTCTCGTGGATGCGTATGCTGTCAAGCGGGCGGAGCAGTACGGCCTGCGCCGTCAGTTCGGACACATGGAGAGCGAGCGCGGCGACGGAGCACAGCAACGCTCCGTAGCGTGCCGTGTTTGCGATCGGACCATGCTGCAAGCTATCGAGAGACTGAACGGACAGCCGATCACTCATCGCAACCGCTGCTGCTGCACACGCAAACGTGAAATACGGTGGGGCAGCACAGCGAACTTTGCGGAGCCATCAACCCAAGGCATCCTGCCGACGAACCGGATTCGGCATTGGCTGTCCTGGGCGATGTGAGCAGCATGGTGACCAGGAGCGCGATGCCGCATGTCTTGAATGAGTCCATGTCCATCTCCTTGCGAAGGTTTCTCGCCAATGGTGAGTGTTGGTTCACGTTCCAGAGGCTAGCTGGCATTCGAATGCGCAACAAGATCGAAATCGGTCACGCAGCCAGTGATCCGGACACATCATGCCGGGCATAGTCTCCCACGGTTTCCATCTATGGGAACACGCAGCCTGTGGCGCCACCCCCTTGTGATCACTTCGGGCGCCCGTTGACAGTGTCCTGACTCATCGAGCAACCTTTATCGGATTGGCGAGTCTGGACGACAACCGCTTGGGGTCGGATCTCAGTGTCCATTTCCGCTGCTCCGGAGGAGCAATGACACGCACTGATCATTTGTCCACGCGTCATGCAACTGACCCGCTTGCACCAGTCTTCCTGTGGCGTCTTCCGGAGTCGTACCGCATAAGCCTGACCCACAGGTTGGCGGGTGAGGCGACCATTCATGCCGTGCAGAGTGACACGGCACTGATTGCGCTTTCGCGCCGGTTTTCCCGCGCAATCACGATTTTCGGGTTGCCTAGCAATGGCGATCTTGTTGGGCTGAACGCCATTTTGCGGGTTCTTGAACACTTGAAGCAGTGCAATGCGCGTTCCATTTACGCGGTCCAATTGGACGCAAGACCGTTGTCGGCACCAACCATCGTAGAACTCGTCCGTGCCGGCCTGTCCGAAATCGTTGAGCTGCGGGATGAATCGAGTCTGAGCATGCTCGTGGCATGGGTTCGATGTCATCAGCCTCTCGCCGTATCCGAAGCCGTTTGGGATACCATTGGGCCGCTCCTCGCACCAGCAGCGCGCCCACTTGTACGCGCCGCCCTATTTATGGCTCATCAGCCAGCGTCGGTGGGAGACCTTGCGTTGAAACTGGGATGTTCCGAACGGACCTTGCGGCGGTGGTGTCAGCAGGCGGGTATCTGCGGACCCCTGCGCCTTCTCCGCATGATGCGCGTAATGCTTGCTGGTCACTGGCTTGCATGTCAGCCCGCACATGTCGACCTTGTGGCCGGGATGCTCGGCTTTGATTCGGCCGAAGCTCTGAACATAAACGTACGGCACCTGACTGGAATGAACCTCACGGTGCTTCGGCTCAATGGATGGGGCGGTGCCTTGCAGGGGTTCCTCATGTCGTCCAATCCGCGTTGAATCTCTATCGCGGGGTGTCCGTGGCAATGAAGCGCACCCGCAGCACCGTGCCGTTGGTCCCCCCCACCCAGGCGGTGCGTCCGGCGGCGCCGATGCCGGTGTGCGGGCGCTCGCTAAGCACGCGCCACGTGCGGCCGTCGTCGGTGGACAGGAACACGCCGCCAAAGCCCGCGGCCAGCAGCACGCCGTCGCCCACGGCGGGGAGGTACACGGCGCCGGTCAAGGCGCCGGGGCGCGGCGGGCGGGGGCGGAGCGTCCAGGTGAGGCCGCCGTCGGTGGTGACCGCCACGGCAGCGGCGCTGCTGTCGGTGCGGGTGTGCTGCATGTCGCCCCCCACCGCCACGCCGCGGTGCGTGTCGATGAAGTCCACGCCGGCCAGCCCCGCCGAGGCGGTGCGCACGAGGGGGGTGGCGCGCGGGGTCCAGGTGGCGCCGGCGTCGGTGGACACCAGCAGGCGCGACGCGGGGGCGCCCATGGCCACCACGGCCGAGCGCGGGCCCGTGCGCAGCGCACAGCGGCCGCTGGCGGCGTAGGCGCCCTCCCCCTCCAGCGGCGCGGGCACCTGCTGCGGCGGCAGGAGCGCCCAGCTGGCGCCGCCGTTGGTGGTGCGCAACAGGTGCGTGCGCCCGCCCGCCGCGTCGCCTACCACGATGCCCGTGCGCGCGTCGAGCATGGCGAGGCAGTCGTAGAACGCGCTGCTGTCGGCGTTGCGGAACTGCTCGGTCCAGGCAGCGCCGCCGGTGGCGGTGAAGTAGATGCGCGACGCGGCGCCGTTGCCGATGGCCAGCACCCACGCGGTATCGGCCCCCCGCGCGTCCACGTCGCGGAATTGCAGCCCCTCCGCGCCGGGGACGGGGCGCGGCTCCCAGGTGGCGCCGCCGTCGCGCGAGCGGAGGACGGTGCCCTTGGTGCCGGCGGCCCAGATCACCTGCTCGGAGGCAGGGAAGACGCCGAAGAGCGCGGCGGTGGTGCCGGTGGGGTGCTCGGTGACGGTGGGCGGGGGCACGGTGGCCCCCGCGCGCGTCAGCGTCCACGAGCCCAGCAGCCGCGGCACCTGCATCGCGCTCCCCACCTCGGCGTGTCCCATCAGCGAGTCGCCCGCCAGCACGGCGCGATGGCGCGCGTCGGGGGCCAGGAAGCGCGGGTCGCTGACGGTGAAGGTCAGGCCGGCGCTGTCGAGCGCGGCGTCGGCCACGCTGTAGGCGGCCGACCAGCCGGCGCCCACCTCGCGCCAGGTGAGCTGCGGGCGCGGCGTGGCGCCGGACACGCTCAGGGTGACGGTGACCGGGGCGTCGAAGAGGCGCATGGTGCCGGTCCACTCGCCGGCCAGCCGCTCCCATGTGGCGGGGGTACCGGCGGGGAGGGGCGGGAGGCGCGCGCCCGTGACCGGGGCGGTGGGGAGGGTGGCCACCGCCGCGATGGCGGCATTGGCCTGCCGCTGCAGGAAGGCGGCGTCGCTGTCGGGGAGGGTGACCAGCGGGGCCACGGCGCCGGTCCATGTCAGGCGGAAGGAATCGGCGAGCACGCGCCCCGAGGCGGTGGGGGGGAGGGCGCGCGCGGGGGTGCGGGTGATGGTGGCCAGCAGCGTGGCGGCGGCCAGGTAGGAGCCGGCGGGGGAGGGGTGCGTGCCGTCGGGGTCGAACAGCTCCAGCGCGGGGCGCTGGGCACGCGCCTGTTGCCACGCCACCCCCACGGGGGCGAGGCGCGCGCCCGTTTCCGCGGCGAGGGCGGCATAGGCGCGGGTGAGGCGGTCCTGCGTTTCGGGGGAGGGGCGGCGGGCCCAGGTGAGGTAGAGCACCGGCGTGGCGCCCGCGGCCGTGATTTCGCGGATGAACCGGCGGCCGAACTCGTGGAAGAGGTCGGGGTCGTTCACCGTGGGGCGCCCGTGGGCCAGCATCACCCCAAGCATGCTCTGCTCCTGCACCACCACATAGTCCCAGCGGGTGCGTCGGATGGCGGCTAGCGCCGCGCCGTCGAGCCAGTGGTCACGGAGGGAGACGCCGGGGCGGGCGACCATCTCCGTCTGCATCGCGCGCGACGGGCGGGCGCCGCGCGCGAGGCTGGCCACGAGCCCCGGGAGGTCGTTGAAGTAGGTGTAGCTGTTGCCGATGAAGAGGACGCGAAGGGGGCGGGGCTGGGCGGCGATGGGGAGGGCGGCCAGAGCCAGGAGGAGCAGGGATCCCAGCTTGGGGAAGCAGCGCCGCGTGCATAGCATAGGGATGGGGGCGGAAGAAGGGGTTATGGCGCCGCCACATTGAGGGCAGCCGCCACTTCGTAGTTTCTCGCCAACTCTCTGGTTTGCATCGTCTTGCGGGGTGGTCTCAAACGATGATTGCAAAAGATTGTCTGTAGGAGGTCGTCACGGGAAGCGATGATGGCGTATCGAGAGCGTCGGCCGCGATTGTCCGCGGCGGAGCGGGCGGACTTGTGGACGCCCTGGAAGCAGGGGAAGCGGGCGATCGCGCGGGAGCTGGGGCGCATGGCGTCCACGGTGAGCAGGGAGATCGCCAGGAATGGCGGGGTGGCTGCCGCGCACGTCTCCCTCCGAGCCCGTCCTTCAGGTGTCGCGCGAGACGATCTACCGGACGCTGCTCCTGCAGGAGCGCGGGGCGCTCAAGCGGGAGTTGACCGCGTATCTGCGCAGGAGGCGCCTGGAGCGCGGCCGTCGGCGGACGCCCACAGAGCGCAGCGGCACGCTCCCAGGCGCCGTCTCCACGTGGCCACCGACATCGCGGTGTACTTCTGGAACCCCCAGAGCCCGTGGCAACGGGGGAGCAACGAGAACACAAACGGGCTGCTGCGGCAGTACTTCCCGAAGTCCATGGACCTCTCTCCTCTCTCAACAACGCATGAACAGGGTCGCCCGCGAGCTCAACAACCGGCCCCGGGCCACGCTTGACTTCCGCTCACCCGCGGATAAGCTCAACGAACTTTCACTGATCAGCTGGGTCCAAGCCGAATCTTCGTGGATTGTCGACATAATGTCGCCCGGGGCCGGCAGATGAGACGGAGGTGGAGGTAAGTCCGTTAATCCTTCAACTCGAGTTCGAGATGAGCACGCGGAATTCAATGCTCGCTGTTCTCGTTTTTTCTCTGATGAGCGCTGCGGCTTGGACGAGCACAGGACGCGCCATGCACCGACCGGACTCAACGTCGAGCGTGCGGGCCAAGCTTACGCTGGTCGGTGCCTGCGCTAACGAGTGCGCGCACTATGCGTGCGCGCTGACCACATATCATGCCAATGGGTCGGGCAGCTCCAATTATGGGCCGACGCATGGATGCGAGGGGCCCTATACCGACAGTTGCCCGCACCCCATGTGCGGCGGAGAGACGGACGACCTGTTGGCTCTGGCTGACAGAACAATCGAGCTTGCCCCAGGCGATCTCGACGGGCTTAGGGCAGTCCTCCAACGAAAAAACGTTCAGATCAATCTGGAGCGCTCTGCGCTTCAATTCGTGTCACCCTGCAACGGTGAGGTTGCGGCGCAGGTTGAGCTGGACCGCGACATCGCTGAGGAGCTAGCTGCGACAATTCAAGCCAACGACTAGTCGAACCCCCCCGGGCGCGACAACTCGTATCGAAGCCATCACGCGATCGTCAATTGCACGTGCGAGCTACCACGCCTCATCGAATGGTGGATCTGTGATGATTCTGCGCATTCTTCCAACTCCGCGCGAGCGCCGCCAAGTCGAACACGTCGTCAAATGGCCTTGGATGGTATTGCATGCGGCCGCACTTTCTCTCCCGGTCTCGGGCGACGCGCAAGTACGGCTTCCGACTCGCACGATCGAACTGTCCGCATTGACGTGTCAGTCGTGTGGGCAAGTCGTGCCTGGGGTCAAGATAGCCGATCAGTCGCGCGATGGTGCCTTGCGCGGCCTTCCGCGCAACCTGATTCAGGATCATCGTGGAAGGTTTTTCGTCATCAATCAAGGCGGCGGCGCTCCACAGGTGTTTGATGGCACGGGACGATTCATCCGCCTGCTCGGAAGAGAAGGCGACGGACCTGGAGAATTCCGGCATGCGGGCGCCGTCGTTCCGCTGCTCGATGGCGGTGTCGCGGTGTATGACTTGCGACAGTCTCGCCTTTCGGTTTTTGACGCGGAACTCAAATACCGGCGCAGCAGAGCTACGGTGCTGCGTACCGCCGATGCGGCGTTGTGGAAGGGTGACACCCTGATGGTCACGGCATCGCTGAATTCGCCGGCCGCATTCGGGTTTCCCGTCCATCAGACAACGCTGGAAGGCGATTCGATCAAGTCCTTCAGCTTTGAGCCGCTCTCGGTCGTTCCGCGAGGCGCTCCCGAGCGCTGGAAGGTTGTGGCTGCGGGCGATCGTTACTGCGTAAGCCGCGAGAATCGACTGGCGATTGCCTGCGCGAAGAGCGGAGAGGCGCCGGTCGAGTATCATATTTCGGCCAGCTGGTTCCGCGATGGATTCGCGAAGATCGATAGCGGAGCGCCGCCGGCGGCGGTGTTTCGCTCGATGGCCGCGATCTCACCGACGCTGATTGCGTTGGTCGTGCTCGTACCTGATCCTGAGTTCAGAAAGGCCATTCAGTATCGGCGAGGAGCCGATGGTACGACAGCATTGATAGACCTCAATGGCTACTACGACTCACGCATACTGATCCTTGATTTGACAAGCGAACGCCTCGTGGCGTCGTTCAGGGTGTCTCAGGCGCTCATGTATTCAACGGGCCGCGGCGGATTTGCAAGTGTCGACGAAGACGCGGGAGAGATACAGGTGTGGCGCGTGCGGTTGGCACGGTAGAGCTTTCCCCATGTCGAGAGCCGGCAAAGGGTACATGGCGCGGAGTGCCGGGCGATCTCAACGTCGATCTGATCTGGCGCGTGACTACCACCGGTGGGATTCGCCCTGACGCGTCGGTCGAACTGCGCATCGAAGCAGCGGGCACCAGGCAAAGCAGAGCGCAGACGCCATATGCTGGCCTGCATTGGCTTGCGCATCGTTCGCAGTTGAACCAACGTGCTGAGCGCCCCCACCGTGGGGCGCTTTGTGGACCTGCTGGGGCAGCGCGCCGGTGGCCTCAGGCGCCCTGCAGGCGGCGCTGGCCGTGCTCAAGCCGCGACGCGCGTTCGTGGTGCACGGCGGCGAGGGGACGTGGCCCATGCCTGGCGGCATCACGGCCATCCCGCTGGCCGAGCTGGCGGCGCAGATACGCGACGGGGGCGATTAGGATTCCTCCGTGTCCTCCCGTCCGTCTTCGCCTCCCGCCAATCCCGCCGTGCTCCCCGACCTCCCGCACGCCCCGCCAGGGTGGAACGCCGCGCGTGTCGAACTGGCCGCCGCGTCGCCGGTGATGGCGCGCATCATCGCCGAGGCGCGGGATGACGTGCTGGTGCCGCGGGGGGACCCGTTCCAGACGCTGGCGCGGTCCATCGTGGGGCAGCAGATCTCGGTGCGCGCGGCGGCCAGCGTGTGGGCGCGCTTCGAGGCGGCGTGCAAGGGGCCCGTGGTCCCCGAGCGGGTGCGGCGCATGCGCATGACCACGCTGCGCGCGTGCGGGCTGTCGGAGCGGAAGGGGGAGTACATCAAGGACCTGGCTGGGCACTTCACCAGCGGCGCGCTGGACCCGTCGGGGTGGGGGGCGATGGACGACGAGGCGGTGATCGAGGCGCTGGTGGACGTGCGCGGGATCGGGCGGTGGACCGCGGAGATGTTCCTGATCTTCAACCTGCTGCGCCCCGACGTGTGGCCGCTGGACGACATCGGGCTGCTGCGCGCGGTGGGGGTGCACTGGCACGCCGACCCGGCGGCGGCGCTGCGCGAGCGGACGCTCAAGGCCACGCGGGCGGAGGCGACGGCGATTGGCGAGGGGCTGCGGCCCTGGCGCAGCGTGGCCACGTGGTACCTGTGGCGGACGCTGGACCCGGTGCCGGTGGCGTACTAGACGCGACTGCTGGACAGCAGCCCCCCCGGCGCGTCTTTTCCCCGCACAGTCCTTCAACCTGGGAGCCATGACATGACGGGACGGAGCAGCTGGCGGGTGACGGCGGCGGTGGCGGTGGCGGCGTTTGCCGCCGGCGCGGGCGCCATGTGGGCGCAGCAGCAGGCGGTCACGCGCCGCGAGCCGCAGTTCGAGAACGGGGAGCTCAAGGCGTGGAAGTCGATCATCCACCCCAACCAGCCGCTCACGCACCACCGGCACGACCACGGGCGTGCGCTGGTGGCGCTCACCGACGGCGTGCTGGACGTGGTGGACCCGGCGGGGAAGCGGATCGACCAGTACCACTGGGAGAAGGGGAAGGCGTACTGGCTGGACAAGGACCCGCCCAACACCACGCACGCCGACGTGAACAACAGCGGGAAGGTGATCGAGGTGATCGTGGTGGAGCTGAAGAACGACCGGTAGGGGCCGCCGCGGCGCGCGCCTGTTCTCCTGCTGGCCCGTGCCTGCGGGGGCGCCTTAACGTCCACGGTTGTGGCGCGTCCACCCGGCTGTCCCTCACCACGCCCCGCATGTCCCCTCGCCTTTTCGCCCGCTCGGCCACCTCGCTCCTGCTGATGGCGGCGGTGGTGCCGTTGGGTCCGCTGGCTGCCCAGCGGGCCCCTGGATCCACCCCGGCCCCCCGCGAGCAGACGGCCGACCAGCAGCTGCACCACGTGCTCAACCGCCTCGCCTTTGGCGCTCGGCCCGGCGAGGTGGAGGCGGTGCGGGCCCTGGGGGTGGACGCGTGGATCGAGCGCCAGCTGCGTCCGGAAACCATTCCGGACAGCGCGATGACGACGTTTCTGGCGACCTACACCACGCTGGACATGAGCGGCAGCGAGCTGCTGGCGGAGTTCCCGCCGCCGGGCGCGGTGCAGGCGCAGCTGGCGCGTCGTGGCGGGGGGATGGTGGCGCCCACCGATTCCGTTCGGCTGCGCGAGGCGGGGCGCGCGTCGGCGCGCATGGTGGGGGAGCTGGGGAGCAGCCGCGTGGCGCGGGCGGTGCTGTCGGAGCGGCAGCTGGAGGAGGTGCTGGTGGACTTCTGGAGCAACCACTTCAGCATCTTTTCCGGCAAGGACCGCACCCGGTATTACCTGCCGGAATACGACGCGCTGGCCATCCGGCCGCACGCCATGGGGACGTTCCGCGAGCTGCTGGGGGCGGTGGCCAAGAGCCCGGCGATGCTGACCTACCTGGACAACTGGCAGAGCGTGGCCGACAGCGGGCGTCCGGTGCTTCAGCCGGTGAATCCGCGCGTGGCGCGGCGGCGTGCGGCGATGGCGGCGCAGGCGGCGCAGCAGAACCCCCAACTGGCCCAGCTGGCGGGGCGGCGGCGCGGCGTGAACGAGAACTACGCGCGCGAGCTGATGGAGCTGCACACGCTGGGGGTGGACGGCGGCTACACGCAGCAGGACGTGATCGAGGTGGCGCGCGCGCTCACCGGGTGGACGCTGGAGCGGGGGGTGCAGGGGGGCGCGTTCGTGTTCCGCCCGCAGCTGCACGACGCCGGCGAGAAGGTCATCCTGGGGACGCGGTTCAAGGCCGGGCGCGGGCAGGAGGAGGGGGAGGCGGTGCTGGACCTGCTGGCGCGTCACCCCAGCACGGCGCGGTTCCTTGCGACCAAGCTGGCGCGCCGCTTCGTGAGCGACACGCCGCCGGCCGCGCTGGTGGAGCGCGCCGCGGCCACCTTCACCCGCACCGACGGCGACATCCGCGCCGTGGTGCGCACCATCGTCACCAGCCCCGAGTTCTTCAGCTCGGCGGCCTACCGCGCCAAGGTGAAGAGCCCGTTCGAACTGGTCACCAGCGCGCTGCGCGCCATGGGCGCCGCCCCCGACTCCACGCCGCGCACGGCGCAGCTGCTGGGGCGGCTGGGGCAGGCGCCGTTCGGGCATCAGGCCCCCAACGGCTACCCCGAGACGGGGGACGCGTGGATGAACACCGGCGCCATTTTGAACCGCATCAACTTTGGCGTGGCGATGGGGGCCGGGCGCGTGCCGGGGGTGAAGCTGGCCGACTGGCCGCCGGCGCGGGAGCTGGCGCGGCTGCCGCGCGAGCAGCAGGTGGAGGGGGTGATCCGCGAGCTGCTGGGGGGCCACGTGTCCGCCGATACGCGGCAGGTGCTGCTGAGCGGCACCAACCCGCTGCTCGCACGGCAGGGCGCCACTGACACGACGGGGATGGCCGCGCGTCCGGTGCCATCGGCGCGGGGGCTGGCGCAGGTGGTGGGGCTGGCGCTGGGGGCCCCCGAATTCCAGCGGCGATAAGGGACCACGTCATGCGCATCCTCCCGTCCACGCATCGGAGCACCAGCCCGTGAACCGTCGGGTCTTCCTCAAGGGCGGCGCGCTGTCGCTGCTCACGCTAGGGCTCTCGCCCCGCTTCCTGCAGCGCACCGCGCTGGCCCAGGCGCTGCCGCGCGCGGCGCGCGGCAAGACGCTCATCGTGCTCTTCCAGCGCGGCGCGGCCGACGCGCTCAGCATGGTGGTGCCGTTTGGCGACGCCGCCTACGCGGCGGCGCGGCCGCAGCTGGCCATCGGGTCGCCGGCGCGTGCCAGCGGCGCACAGGGTGCCATCGACCTGGACGGCTTCTTCGGGCTGCACCCGTCGCTGTCCCCGTTCATGCCCTTGTGGGAGCGCGGGCTCTTGCTGCCGGTGCACGCGGTGGGGAGCCCCAGCGCCACGCGCTCGCACTTTGACGCACAGGACTACCTGGAAACCGGCACCCCCGACCGGAAGGGGACCACCGACGGGTGGCTCAACCGCTACCTGGCGGTGGAGGGGACGTGCGAGGCGTGCGTGCCGGGCGCCCCGCCGCCGCCGTTCCGTGCCGTGTCGATGACGGCGCAGACGCCGCGCATCCTGGGGGGGCGCGCGCCGGTGGTGGCGATGACGTCGATTGACGCGTTCTCCATCCGCAGCAGCGGGAGCGACGCCGAGCGGCGGCTGGAGGCGCTGTATCGCACGGGGCATGCGGACCTGGTGCACGGGAGCGGCGCCGAGATGTTCGAGGCGCTCAAGGTGCTGCGCGCGGCCAATCCACAGCAGTACCGGCCGGCGGCGGGGGTGGCGTATCCGCGGTCGGCGTTTGGCCAGCGGCTGCTGCAGATCGCGCAGCTCATCAAGGCCGGGGTGGGGCTGGAGGTGGCGTTTGCCGACGTGGGCGGGTGGGACACGCACGTGAACCAGGGGGGCGCGCAGGGGCAGCTGGCCAACCGGCTGGCGGACTTTGCGGGGTCCATTGCTGCGCTGGTGGCCGACCTGGGGGACCGGATGGAGGATGTGGTGCTTGTCACGTGCAGCGAGTTCGGGCGCACGGTGCGGCAGAACGGCACCGGGGGCCCCGACCCCGGGCCCGCGGGCGCGCTGTGCGGGATTGGGGGGGCGCTGGGGGCGTCGCAGCGGGTGCTGGGGCGGTGGCCCGGGCTGGCGCCGGAGCAGCTGCACGAGGGGCGCGACCTGGCGCTGACCACGGATTTCCGTGCGGTGTTCAGCGAGGTGGTGACGCGGCACCTGGGTGGGGCGGACCCCGGCGTGGTGTTCCCGGGGTACAGCGGGGGCGCGCGGGAGTGGCTGGGGGTGCTGCGGGGGTAGGGGGCGCGCGCGGGGCGTGGCCTACCAGACCACCGGAACGCCCAGGGCGGCGAACGCCGCGTCGGGGGAGATGATGGCCCCGTCCAGCTCCAGCGTCTGCGCGGCCAGCAGGCGGTCGAACGGATCGCGGTGGTCCCCCGGCAGCAGCCCACCGCGCACCGAGACGGCCGGCTCCAGCGGCAGCAGGCGGAATCCGTCGGCCGCCACCACGGAGGCGAAGTCGTGCAGCAGCTCGGGGGGGACGGCCAGCTTCCCCAGGCGCACCTTGGTGGCGATCTCGAAGGCGGTGACCACGCTGACGCACACCGGTCGCTGCAGCGCCTGCCGCAGCAGGGCGCGCGCCGTGGCTGACAGCCGCGGGGAGTCGCCGTGCCAGTACAGCCAGGTGGCGGTGTCCACCACCAGCGGGGCGTCGGGGGCTACACCCCCCATGTGTCGGCGTCCGCCTGCGTGAGCGGGTCCAGCGCCCCCTCCGCGATGCGAATGCGGCCGGCAAAACGCCCAGGCACCGGCTCCGGCTGGAACGGGCGCAACTCCGCCATGGGGCGCCCGTTCACGCTGATGATGTACCCCTGACCCGTGGCCGCCACCTCCCGCACCAGCATGGGGAGGCGGGCCTTGGCGTCGGAGATGGGGATGGTGGCCATGTTGGTCAATATATAATGACCAACAGGATTGGTCAATTCGTGGTGACCATTCGCGCCAACGCCTTCACCCCGGGTCACACCCCTTCTCGCACCCCCACCTTCACCCCCGGTCCACCCACAGCCGCCGCGTCACCTGCAGCAGCACCACCCCGCTCACCGCGCACGCCGCCGTCAGCAGCAGCGCGTCGGTGCGCCGCGACGGATCGCCCGGCAGGTACAGCCAGCTGCCGATGGCAAAGAGCGACGTCCAGATGACCGCGCAGCCGGACACCCACCCCACCAGCGACGCGCCCAGCCGGTTCTCGCGCGCCACCTCGGCTTCGTCCACGCCCGCCTCGCGGCGGAGCGCCGTCCACCCCGCCCCCGCCGGCTTCACCGTGCGCACGAACGCCAGCAGCGTGGCGCGCTCGGTCTGCGGCCCCACGTACGCGGTGATCAGCCACGCCAGCGTGGTGAGCCCCACCTGGATGATGGTGGTGCGCGCAAAGCCCGCATCGGGGAGCAGCAGCGGCACCAGCTGCGAGGTGAGCAGCGACACCGCCATGGCCACGATCTCGCACCACGCCGACACGCGCCACCAGAACCAGCGCGCGATGTACAGCAGCCCCGTGCCGGCGCCGATGGACAGCAGCAGCTGGAACGCCTGCTGCGCCGAGCTCATCCCCAGGCTGATGAGCGCCGCGAAGAGGTACAACCCCACCGTGCACAGCCGCCCCGCGTTCACGTAGTGCGCCTCGCTGGCGTCTTTGCGCACGAAGCGGCGGTAGAAGTCGTGCACCAGGTACGACGACCCCCAGTTGAGGTGCGTGAGGA
The DNA here is from genome assembly GCA_040380205.1 of Gemmatimonadaceae bacterium. Classification (GTDB taxonomy): domain Bacteria; phylum Gemmatimonadota; class Gemmatimonadetes; order Gemmatimonadales; family Gemmatimonadaceae; genus Gemmatimonas. The sequence goes on along the minus strand of JBEIJM010000048.1, from coordinate 3,156 downwards.
TGGTGGAGGAGTTGGCCGCGAGCAGCCCGCCGATCATGAGCCCCGTGAACCCCACCGGGAGGAACTTGAGCATGGCGGGGAACGCCGAGTCGTGGCCGATGAGCCCCGGGTCGGCCTGCGGGAAGGCGGCCTGGATGGACGCCAGGTCGGGGTACACCACGATGGAGCAGAGCGCCGTGATGATCCACGGCCACGGGCGCAGCACGTAGTGCGCGATGTTGAAGAAGAGCGTCCCCCCCAGCGAGTCCTTCTCCGACTTGGAGGCGAGCATGCGCTGCGCGATGTACGAGCCGCCGCCGGGCTCCGCGCCGGGGTACCAGTTGGCCCACCAGCCGATGGCCACGGGGAGGATGAACACCATGAGCGCCAGCTCGGACATCCCGAAGTTGGGGAGCATGTCCAGCATGGGCTGCCCGGTGCCGTCGGCGGGGGACATCACCGGCTGGGCGCCGCCGCCCCCCTGCACCACCTGCGTGCCGGCGAGCGTCTCGGTGAGCGCCTTGAGCCCCGCCACGCCGCTGGCGGTGCCGGTGAGGCGCCGCCCCACTTCCACCAGCGAGAACCACGCCGCCGCCACCACCGCCGTCATCTTGATGAAGAACTGGATCATGTCGATGACCAGCACCCCCCACAGCCCCGAGTGCGCGGCAAACGCCACGTTGAGCACGCCGGTGAGGAGGATCGTCTGCCACGGCGCGAGCCCGAACAGGATGTTCGCGATCTTGCACGCCGCGAGCGTGACGGTGCCCATGATGAAGCAGTTGAAGAACAGCCCCAGGTACACCGCGCGGAAGCCGCGCACCCACGACGCCTCGCGTCCGGAATAGCGCAGTTCGTAGAACTCCAGGTCGGTGAGCACCCCAGACCGCCGCCAGAGCCGCGCGAAGAAGAACACCGTGGCCAGCCCGGTGAGCACGAAGCCCCACCACTGCCAATTCCCCGCCACGCCGTAGCGGCGCACCTGCTCGGTGACCCAGTTGGGGGTGTCCGACGAGAAGGTGGTGGCCACCATGGAGAGCCCCGCCAGCCACCAGGGGACCGAACGCCCCGAGGCGAAGAACTCGGTGGTGTTGGCGGTGGAGCGCTTGGCGATGAACAGGGCCGGGACGAAGCAGACCAGGATGGTCGCCGCCACGATCACCCAGTCGAGCCAGGAGATGGTCATGCGGAGGGGGGATGGCGAGGAGGGGCCGGGGCGCCCCGCAGGGGCCCGGATCGAGCGGGAATGTGGGGGGCGGGGAGGGGACCGGCAACCCGCGGCACCCGCGGCCGCCCCGGCTGCTGGCCGGGTGTGCCGGCGGGGGGTACGTTAGCGCGCCACCCTCCACCGCGACCGCCCATGCGCCTCCGCTCCGCCCTCCTGCTGGCCGCCCTTCCGCTCCCGCTGGCCGCGCAACCCCGCGCCGCCGCGCCCGCGCTGCACGACCTGGTCATCGCCAACGGCCGCGCCATCGACCCGGAGACGGGGTTGGACGGTCCTCGCTGGATCGGTGTCCGCAACGGCACCATCGCCGCCATCTCGCGCACCCCCCTGCGCGGGCGCGACACGCTGGACGCGCGCGGCCACGTGGTGGCCCCCGGCTTCATCGACCTGCACGCGCACGGGCAGCAGCTGGCCGCGGCGCGCATGCAGGCGTTTGACGGCGTGACCACCGCCCTGGAGCTGGAGGCGGGGACGCTCCCCGTGGGGCTGGCCTACGAGCGCGCGGCCAAGGAGGGGCGCCCCATCAACTACGGCTTCTCCGCGGCGTGGGTGTTCGGGCGCATCGCCGAGAAGGAGCGGATGGAGCCGGACGGGGCCCTCGCGTACTTCCAGGAGGCGCAGCGGCGCACCGGATGGCAGTACACGATCGCGGGCCCCGAGGAGGTCGCCCGGATCGTCGCCCGGGTGGAGCGGGGGCTCAAGGAGGGGGCCATCGGCATCGGCGTGCTGTCGGGGTACGCGCCCGGTGCGGGGCACAAGGAGCACTACGCGGTGGCCAAGCTGGCCAAGGCGCACGGCGTCCCCACCTTCACGCACGTGCGGCACCTGAGCGTCATCGAGCCCCAGTCGTCGTTCGAGGCGTTCGAGGAGCTGATCGCGCTGGCCGCGGCCACGGGCGCGCACATGCACATCTCGCACCTCAACAGCAACTCCACGCGCGACATTCCCGCCATCGCCGAGCTGATCGGCGGGGCGCAGGCGCGCGGGCTCAAGATCACCACCGAGGCCTATCCCTACGCCGCCGGCTCCACCGTGGTGGGGGCGGAGCTCTTCCGCGGGAACTGGCGCGACCGGATGGGCGGGGCGAAGGCGTCGGACCTGGAGCGCGGCGGGGTCCCGTTCACCGACAGCACGCTGGCGGAGGCGCAGGCCAAGACTCCCGGCGACTTCGTGGTGGTGCACTTCATGCGCCCCGGGACCAGCGCGCAGGACCAGGCGTACCTCGACCAGTCGGTGTTGTTCCCCGGGGGCGCCATCGCCTCGGACGCGATGCCGTGGACGTCGCAGGGGCGCACCATCACCGAAGACGTGTGGCCGCTGCCCGCCGACGCCTTCGCGCACCCCCGCAGCGCGGGGACCTTCGCGCGCTTCCTGCGCGACTACGTGCGCGAACGGAAGCGGGTGGACCTGCGAGAGGCGCTGCGCCGGGTGTCGCTGACGCCGGCAACGATCCTGGAGGCCAGCGTGCCGCAGATGCGCCGCAAGGGGCGGCTCCAGCTGGGGATGGACGCCGACCTCGTGGTATTCGACCCGACCACCATCACCGACCGGGCCACGTTCACGGCGCCCAACCAGACCTCGGTGGGGATGCGGCATGTGGTGGTGCACGGCGTGCCGGTGATCCGCGACGCGGCGCTGGTGCGGAGCGCGCTCCCGGGGCGGGCCATCCGGCGGCCGGTCACGCCGTAGCCCGCACCGGCCTCCCCTACCGCCCTCCGCGCACCCGCTCGGCCACCCGGGCGCGCACCACCTCCATGGGGAGCGTGCCGTCGGCCAGCAGCGCGTCGTGGAACGCCGGCAGCGCGAAGCGCGCGCCCATCGCGCGCTCCGCCTGCGCGCGCAGCCGCACGAACTCGCGGCTCCCCATCTTGTAGGCCAGCGCCTGCCCCGGGAGGTCGGTGGAGTAGCGCAGCGACTCGGTGAGGATCTGCGCCTCGCTCTCCAGCACGTGC
>JBEIJM010000047.1:0-18518 GCA_040380205.1 Gemmatimonadaceae bacterium | reverse complement strand
CGCGCCGGCGCGGCGGCGATCACCTGGATCCTGATGATCGTGGGGATCATCTGCACGGCGGCGGTGTCGGGGATGTTGCTGGACCCCTTCTCCTTCGGACGGCTCACGGCGATTGCCGCGGGGATCGGCGGGGTGGGGGTGATGCTGGCGGCGCTGGCCACGGTGGGCGTGGAGCGCACGCCGCGGCCGGGGGCGTCCGCCACGCGGGCGGCGGCCCACGACGACGCGACGCCGGGGGGCTTCCGGGGGGCGCTGGCCGCCGTGTGGAGAGATCCGGCCGCGCGCCTGTTCGCGTGGTTCGTCTTCGTGTCCATGTTCGCCTACAGCGCGCAGGACCTGATCCTCGAGCCGTTTGCCGGGCTGGCGTTCGGCATGACCCCCGGCGAGAGCACCGCCCTGTCGGGGATGCACCATGGCGGCGTGCTGGCGGGGATGGTGGCCACAGCGGTGCTGGGGACGCGGCGGGGGGAGCTGCGGCAGTGGGCGGCGGCGGGGTGCCTGCTGTCGGCGCTGCTGTACGTGGCGCTGGTGGGGACGCCGCTGGCGGCGTCGCGCGGGGTGCTCACGGCGGTGGTGCTTACGTTGGGGGCCGCCAACGGGATGTTCGCCATCGGGTCGATCGGGTCGATGATGGCGCTCACGGGAGACGCGGAGGACGGCCGGGCTGGGGTGCGCCTCGGAGTGTTCGGCGCCGCACAGGCGCTGGCCTACGCCGTGGGCACGGTGACGGGCGCCGGCGGGGTGGACCTGGCGCAGGCGGTGCTGGGATCCCCGGTGCGCGGGTATCAGCTGGTGTTCCTGGCCGAGGCCGTGCTGTTCGTGGGCGCGGCGGGGTTGGCGATGCGCAGTGCCTCGCGGGAGCGGGGCACGGTGGTGTTCCGGCAGCACGGCGAGCTGCTGCCGGCGGTGTTGCAGTCATGAGGGGGCGCCGGCGTGCCTCCCATTCCCGCAGGTTCCTCGCCCTGGAGGCGACATGATCGCAGTTGCTGACGACACGAGCCTCACGGCCGATCCGGTCCCCCTGTACGACGTGGTCGTGGTGGGGGGCGGGCCGGCCGGCGCCACGGCCGCCCACGAGCTGGCGGTGGCGGGGCACCGGGTGCTGCTGCTGGACCGCGCGTGGCGGGTGAAGCCGTGCGGCGGGGCGGTGCCGCCGCAGCTGCTGCGCGACTTCGCGGTGCCGGAATCGCTGATGGTGGCCCGCATCGATACGGCGCGGATCATCTCCCCCAAGTGGCGCACGGTGGACATTCCCGTGGGGGACGGCTTCGTGGGGATGGTGGACCGGGAGGTGTTTGACGAATGGCTGCGGGCGCGGGCCGAGCGGGCGGGGGTGGAGCGGCGCATGGGGACGTTCACGCACTTCGGGCGGGACGCCGAGGGGACGGCGGTGCTCACCTACACCGAGGGGCGCTCGCGGCACGGGGCGGAGCGGCAGGTGCGGGCGCGCATGGTGGTGGGCGCCGACGGGGCGCTGTCGCCGGTGGCGCGCCAGTGCGTGCCCGGTGCCGACCAGGCGCGGCACGTCTTTGCCTACCATGAGATCATCCGCTCCCCCGCCCCTGGCGACGCGACGTTCGGTGCGGCGCGGTGCGACGTGTACTACCAGGAGCCGCTGTCGCCGGACTTCTACGCCTGGGTGTTTCCGCACGGCGCCACGACCAGCGTGGGGACGGGAACGCTGCAGAAGGGGTTCGGGCTCAAGGAGGCGGTGGCGCGGCTGCGGCAAGACACGGGGCTGGACCAGGTGGAGACGTTGCGGCGCGAGGGCGCGCCCATCCCCATCAAGCCGCTCCCCCGGTGGGACAACGGGCGCGACGTGGTGCTGGCGGGGGACGCCGCCGGCGTGGTGGCGCCGGCCAGCGGGGAGGGGATCTTCTACGCGATGACCGGGGGGCGCCTGGCGGCGCAGGCGGTGCAGGAGGCGCTGGCCACCGGCGACGGGAAGGCGCTGCGGATGGCGCGGCGGCGCTTCATGCGGCTGCACGGCCCGGTGTTCACGGTGCTCGACATCATGCAGGCGTTCTGGTACCGCAACGACAACCGCCGCGAGCGGTTCGTGGCCATCTGCCGCGACCCGGACGTGCAGCAGCTGACCTTTGACGGATACATGAACAAGCAGCTGGTGAAGGCCAAGCCGCTGGCGCACGTGCGGATCTTCTTCAAGAACCTCGCGCACCTCACCGGGCTGGCCACGGCGTGACCAGTCCCGTTCTCCTGCCCCGCCCATGCTGATCTCGATCGCGGTCGATTTCCGGCACGCCGACGTGGCCACACGCGAGCGCTTCCACCTGTCGGAGGAGCGCCTGACGCAGCTGTACCGCACGGCGCGCAACGACGTGGTGCGCGAGGCGGCGCTGATCACGACGTGCAACCGCACCGAGCTGTACGCGTGGGTGGACAGCGAGGAGGAGCCGGCGGTGCAGCGGGCGGTGCACCGGTTGGCGCTGCGGTGGATGCGGTCGCGGACCGACGGGGCCGACCTGCTGCGCACGGCCACGCAGCGGAGCGGCTACGACGCGGCGCGGCACGTGGTGCGGATCGCGTCGGGGCTGGAGTCGCAGGTGCTGGGGGACGGGCAGATCCTGGGGCAGCTGAAGGCGGCGTACCTGCGTGCCTCGCGCGGGCACGTGACGGGGCCGGTGCTGCACCGGCTGTTCGAGACGGCGCTGCGGGCGGGGAAGCGGGTGTCCACCGAGACGGCGCTGACGGCGGGGCGCCAGTCGGTCGGGGCGGAGGCGGCGATCACGGCGGCGCAGCGTTTCGGCAATCTGGCGAGCGCGCGGTGCGTGGTGGTGGGGGCCGGGACCACGGGGGCGCGGGCGGCCAAGCAGCTGGTGCGGCTGGGCGCGCGCGACCTGGTGATCGTGAATCGCACGCTGCCGCGGGCCGAGGAGCTGGCGGGGTTCGTGCACGGGCGGGCGGCGCTGCTGGACGCGGTCCATGTGGAGGTGGCGATGGCCGACGTGGTCATCGTGGCCACGGGGAGCCAGGAGCCGGTGGTAGAGGCCGCAGCGCTGCAGGCGGCGCGCTCGGCGTGCGCGGCCACGGGGTATCCGCTGCTGCTGATGGACCTGAGCGTGCCCCGCAACATCGACCCGCGGGTGGCCGAGGTGGCCGGGGTGACGCTGCTGGACCTGGACACGCTGCAGGCGCCGGTCCACCTGGCCGCGGAGATGCGGCGCGACGCGGTGCCGGCAGCGGAGGCGATCTGCGAGGCCGAGGTCCTGGCCTTCCTGAACTGGGTGGCCACGATGCCCGCGCGCGAGGCGATCCGGCCGCTGCGGGAGGCACTGCAGGACGTGGCCAAGCGCGAGGTGGCCTACGTGTTCAAGAACGACGAGGTGGCCGAGCGTGCGGCCTCGCGCATCGTGGCCAAGCTGCTGGCCGGCCCCATGGCCGCGCTGCGGCGGGCGGCGCAGCGCGGCGAGTCGCTGGATGCGCAAGCCATGATGCTGCTGGAGATGTTCACGGCGGAGCCGGGCCCCTCGACGTACCCGGCGCACGCCACCCCAACCCCGCGGTCGTCCCCCGCCGTGCCGCCCCCCGTGGGCGTGGTACGCCCGGCGGGGGGGCACCCGACGCCCCATTCCTCGCGCTCGGCCGTGCCGGCGCCCCCTCTCTCCACGGAGCAGACCGCGTGACGTACACCCCGCCGGGCACCACGCCCGCCAATGACCTGCTCCTGCGCGCGCTGCGGCGCGAGCCGGTGGAGCGCCCACCCGTGTGGATGATGCGGCAGGCCGGCCGCTACCTCCCCGAATACCGGGCGGTGCGCGCCGGGAGCGACTTCCTCACCATGTGCCGGACCCCGGAGCTGGCGGTGGAGGTGACGCTGCAACCCATCGACCTGGTCGGCGTGGACGCGGCGATCATCTTCAGCGACATCCTGGTGGTCCCCGAGGCGATGGGGATGGCGCTGACGCTCGACGAAGGGGTGGGGCCGCAGTTCCCCTCGCCCATCCGCTCGGCGGCCGACCTGGAGCGCTTGCACGCCGTGGACCCGCAGGAGCACTTGGGGTACGTGCTGGACGCCCTGCGCCTGTGTACGCGGGAGTTGCGGGGGCGCGTGCCGCTGATCGGTTTTGCCGGCGCGCCGTGGACGTTGGCGGCGTACATGGTGGAGGGGCGCGGCACCAAGCAGTTCGCGGTGGCCAAGCGGATGCTGTACGAGCAGCCGGCGCTGGCCCATGCGCTGCTGGAGCGGCTGGCGGAGGCCGTGGGGGAGTACCTGGTGGCGCAGGTGGAGGCGGGGGCGCAGGTGGTGCAGCTGTTCGAATCCTGGGCCGGGGCGCTGGGCCCTGAGCTGTTCCGCACCTTTGCGCTGCCGTACCTGGCCCGGGCGGCGCAGCGCGCGCGGCAGGCGGGGGTGCCGGTGATCGTGTTTGCGCCGGGCGCCGGCTGGGCGTTGGGGGAGATTGCCGCGGCCACGCAAGCGGATGCCATCGGCGTGGACTGGCACACCGACGCGGCCACCGCCCGTCGGCAGCTGGCGCCGTTCGGGGTGGCCATGCAGGGGAACCTGGATCCGTGCGCGCTGTACGGGTCGCCGGCCGAGATCCGGCGGCGCACGCACGCCATGATCCAGGCGTTCGGCCCGGTGGGGCATGTGGCCAATCTGGGGCACGGCATCCTCCCCGATGTCCCGCCCGCGCACGCGCGGGCCTTCGTGGACGCGGTCAAGGAGTGGCAGTGGCCCGAGGCGGTCCTGGCGGGGAGCGCCAGCGGCGCCTCGGCGTTCGCGGGGGGCGCATGAGCACCGCGGTGCGTCCCACCGCGTCGGCCGATGCGCTGGCCGCGCTCCCGCCGATGGCCGAGCGCCGGGCCCTGGCCACGCGCTGGATCGCCGGGCTGCATGACGAGATCACGTCGTTCTTCGGGCGCCTGGATGGCGGCGGCACCTTCACCGAGGACCGGTGGGAGCGCCCCGGCGGCGGTGGCGGGGTGGCCCGGGTGATGTCCGAGGGCGTGACCTTCGAGAAGGCGGGGATGAACCGGTCGGCGGTCCAGGGTGCGCTCCCGGAGCTGGCGGCGCGCCGTCTCGGGGGGCAGGGGGCGGCGGCGGGGGGCACGCACTTCTTCGCCACCGGGGTCTCGCTGGTGGTGCATCCGCGCAGCCCGATGGTGCCAACGGTACATCTCAACGTGCGGTACTTCGAGCTGACCGACGAAGCCGGCAACCTCACCGACCTGTGGTACGGCGGGGGCACCGACCTCACCCCGTTCTATCCGCACGAGGAGGATGCGCGGCACTTTCACCGCACGCTGCGCACCATGTGCGACCGGCACGCCCCCACGCTGTACCCGGCGTACAAGCAGTGGTGCGACGACTACTTCGTGAACGCGCACCGCGAGGGGGAGGCGCGCGGCGTCGGGGGGATCTTCTTCGACCACCTGCGCCCGGACGACACCGAGCACGGGCTGGGGCTGGCGGGGGTGCACGCCTTCGTGGGGGACGTGGCGCGCGTGCTGCGCACCGCCTACGAGCCGCTGGTGGCCCGGCGCCGCGACGAGCCGTATGGCGAGGCGGAGCGGGACTTCCAGCTGGTGCGCCGGGGGCGCTATGCCGAATTCAACCTGGTGCACGACCGGGGCACCGTGTTCGGGCTGCAGACGCAAGCGCGGGTGGAGAGCGTGCTCATGAGCCTGCCGCCGCTGGCGCGCTGGCACTACGCGCCCCGCTACGCGGCCGGTTCGTTCGAATCCCGCCTGGTGGCGATGCTGCGGCCGCGGGAGTGGGCGCCCCCCGACGAGGCGTGAGATGGGGGCGCTGGCGGAGGACGGGCGGGCAATGACACCAACGGACGAGGCGGGGGATCGCGTCCGCACCGTGGCGGTGGTGGGCGGGGGCATCACCGGCTTGGTGGCGGCCTACGCCCTGCACCGCCGTGGCCTGCGCGTGCGCCTCTTCGAAGCGGGGGAGCAGGTGGGCGGGGCCATCCGGACCACCCGCACCGAAGGGTTCCTGGCCGAGCATGGGCCTGGAGCCTTCCTCACCTCGCCCGTGGCCGACACCCTGATTCGGGAGCTGGGGTTGCTCCCCGCCGTGGTGGAGGCCAGCGCCACGGCCGCCCGCCGCTATGTGGTGCGGGACGGCGCCCTGGTGCCCTTCCCCATGGGCCCGGTCTCCATGCTGACCACCCCGCTCCTCTCCCCCGCGGCCAAGCTGCGCGTGCTGCTGGAGCCGCTGGTGCCCCCGCTGGCCGGGGCTGGTGATGAATCGATTGCGGCGTTCGTGCGGCGGCGTCTGGGCCCCGAGGTGCTGGACTACGCCGTGGACCCGTTCGTGGCCGCCATCTTTGCCGGGGACCCCGAGCAGCTGAGCGTGCGGCACGCCTTCCCTCGCGTGGCGGAGCTGGAGGCGCAGCACGGATCGCTGTCGCGCGGGCTCATGGCGTCGCGGCGCCGGCGCCGCGGCCAGTCGGCACCGGACACAGGCGCCAAACATGCGTCGGAGGGTGCCGCCCGGCCGCGGCTCATCGCCTTTGCCGACGGCATGCAATCCCTCCCCGAGGCGCTCGCCGCCGCGTTGGGGGATGCGGTGCACTGCCGGTGCCCGGTGCGGCTGATCCACCGGCAGGGGACCCGGTGGGCGCTGGAGGCGGGCGCCGAAGGGGCCACCACCACCCATGTCGTAGATGCCGTGGTCATGGCCACGCCGGCCCATGTGCTGTCGGCCATGGAACTCCCCGCCGAGTTGCGGCAGCTGTCGGCCCCGGTCGAGCAGGTGGAGTATCCGTCCATGAGCACGCTGGTGCTGGGGTTCATGCGCGACGAGGTGGCCCATCCGCTGGATGGGTACGGGGTGCTGGTCCCGTCGAAGGAGCGGCGGACGCTGCTGGGCGCGCTGTTCAGCTCGTCGCTGTTTCCGGGGCGTGCGCCGGAGGGCGAAGTGGCGATCAGCTGCTTCGTGGGCGGAGCCGGCGGCGGGGAGCGGGCCCGAGAGCAGACCGACCTGCTGGTGGAGCGGCTGCTGTACGAACTGCGCCCGCTGCTGGGGGTGGACGGGGAGCCCACGTTCGTGCATCACGTGTACTGGCCGCGCGCCATCCCCCAGTACACCGTGGGGTATCAGGCGGTGAAGGAGGCCGCCACGGCCATGGAAACCCGCTTCCCCGGGCTGTATCTGGCCGGCAACTACCGAAACGGGGTGAGCGTGGGCGATTGCCTGGCCGAAGGGACGATGGTGGCCGGACGAGTGGCGCAGTTTCTGGGACGGCCGCTGTAGGCGCTCGCCCGGGGGCGCGCGCCGCGGGATTGCCCGCGAGGCGGTGCCCCCCTAGCATGCGCGCATGATGTCCGTGGAGCCGCCCAAGGAGCCCGAGATGGAGCCGTTGGACCTGCTGGCCATCGCCCCCCACCCCGACGACGCCGAGCTGACCTGCGGCGGCACGCTGATCCGGGCGGTCGACGCCGGGCACCGTGCGGGGGTGCTGGACCTGACCGCCGGGGAGATGGGCACCCGCGGGACGGTGGCGCTGCGCGCGGAGGAAGCGGCGGCCGCGGCGCGCGTCCTGGGGGTGTGCGTCCGGGAGAACCTTGGGCTCCCCGACGCGGGGATCGAGAACGACCGGGCGTCGCGCGAGCGGCTGGTGCATCGGCTGCGGGCGCTGCGTCCGCGCGTGGTGATCCTCCCCGCCCCGCGCGGGCGCCACCCCGACCACCGCCGCGCGGCCGAGCTGGCCCGTGACGCCTGCTTCCTGGCGGGGCTGGCCCGCTACGCCCCCGGGGACCATCCGCCATTCCGACCGGTCAAGCTGCTGCATGCGATGGCGTATCGCGAGGAGGCGGTGTCCCCCACCTTCGTGGTGGACATCACGGAGCAGTTTGCGCGCAAGCTCGCGGCCATCGCCTGCTATGCCTCGCAGTTCGGGGGGCTGACGCAGGCCGGCGAGGTGTACCCCAACGGGGAGCCGCTGGCCGACATCGTGACCCACCAGGCGGCTCACTACGGGGCCCGCATTCGCTGCCGCTACGGCGAACCCTTCTTCACCGAGGAGACGATGCGCGTGGACGACGTGACCACGCTGGCCGTCTCCACCTTCTGATCCGGCCATGACCGACCACTCGCACGCCGGCAGCGGCGTGGACTACGCGGGGTACCTGCACCTTCCCGAGCTGCTGGCGCTGCAGCACCCCCTCTCCACCCCGGAGCACCCCGACGAACTGCTGTTCATCGTGGTGCACCAGGCCAGCGAGCTGTGGTTCAAGGTGCTGCGGCACGAGATGGACGCGCTAATCACGGCCCTGGAGGCGTTCGACACCATGCGCGCCCTGCTGGCGGTGCAGCGGATCAACGTGCTCACGGAGATCGTGGCGCAGCAGCTCACCGCACTGGACACGCTGCCGCCGCAGCGCTTTGCGCAATTCCGCGGGTATCTCGGGGCGTCCAGCGGGTCGCAGAGCGCGCAGTTCCGCGCCATCGAGGCCACGGCCGGGCTGCGCGACCCGCATTTCCTGGCGGCCATCCGGGAGCACGGGGACCCGCCGGCCGAGGTGGAGGCCGCGCTGGCGCGCCCCACGCTGCAGGCGCTGGTGCTGGCGCTGCTGGCGCACCACGACGTGCCGCTGGTGTCGCTCTACATGGGCCCCAACCCCACGCCGCTCTTCCTGCTGGTGGAGGGGCTGCTGGAGTTCGAGCAGCGCTTCGTGCGCTGGCGGTTCCTGCACGTGCAGCTGGTGGAACGGATCATCGGCCCCGGCACCGGCGGGACCGGCGGGACGCTGGGCGCCAAGTACCTGATGCGCACCACCAACCACCGGTTCTTCCCGGAGCTGTGGGCGGTGCGGTCGCAGTTCTACGGCGCGCGCTGAGGGACGGCGGATGCCGGTGGCCCGCCCTGCCGTGCGCCTGGCCGACGGCACCTGGGATGTGACGGTGCCGTTGGCCCCGGACACGCCGCCGTGGCCGGGGGATGTCCCCTTTGGCTGCGGCTGGAGCTGCCGCCGCGAATCGGGGGACAGCGTGAACCTGGGGGTGTTCACCCACAGTCCGCACGTGGGGACGCACGCGGACGCCCCGTTGCATGTGGAATCGGGGTGGCCAGCCAGTGAAGCGCTGCCCCCCTCGGTCTTTGTGGGGCCCTGTCGGGTGGTGGCGCTCCCCGCCGACTACCCGGTGGCGGAGCCGCTGTCGGTGGCCGTGCTGGTGCCGCTGCTGGGGGCGGGTGCGGTGACCCGGGTGCTGCTGCGCACGGGGCATACCGTGGCCCACGGCGCCTTCCCCGAGGCGTGGCCGGTGCTCACGGTGGAGGCGGCCGAGTGGCTGGTGGCGCGCGGGTTGCGGCTGTGGGGGAGCGACGCCCCCAGCGCCGACCACCGCAGCAGCCAGACGCTGCCCGTGCACCATGCGCTGTTTGCGGGCGGCGCCTACGTGCTGGAGAACCTGGCGTTGGACGGCGTCCCCCCCGGGGCGTACGAGCTGCTGGCGGCCCCCCTGCTGGTGCACGGCGCGGATGCGGCCCCGGTGCGGGCCCTCTTGCGCCCCCCTACATTTCGCGCGTGATCCGCCTGCCCCGCTTTCGCCCCCTTTCGCCCCTCGGACCGGGATGACCACCCCCGTCTATCTCGACCACGCCGCCACCACGCCCGTGCGCGAGGAAGTGGTGGCGGCGATGACCCCCTTCTTCAGCCGCTGCTTCGGCAATCCGTCCAGCGTGCATGCGTGGGGGCGTGAGGCGCGGGTGGCACTGGATGAGGCGCGCGAACGCCTGGCCGCCTGCCTGGGGGCGCACGCCGACGAGCTGTGCTTCACCTCGGGGGGCACCGAGGCGGACAACCTGGCGGTGCTGGGGGTGTTCCGCGCGCGGCAGGGGGAGGGGCGGTCGGCGGTGGTGACCACCCCTATCGAGCACAAGGCGGTGCTGGCGGCGGCCCATCAGGCCGCCCACGAGGGGGGCGAGGAGCGGTTGGTCCCCGTCTGCGGCAACGGGCGGGTGGACGCCATGGCTTACGATCGCGCCATGGATGACCGCGTGGCGGTGGCGAGCGTGATGTGGGTGAACAACGAAACCGGCGTGGTGCAGGAGATCGCCGCGCTTGGGGCGGCCGCCCGCGCGGCGGGGGCGACGTTCCATACCGATGCCGTGCAAGCCTTTGGCAAGGTGGCCATCGATATGCGTACGCTGCCGGTGGACCTGCTCAGCCTGTCGGGGCACAAGCTGGGGGCGCCCAAGGGCGTCGGCGCGCTGTACATCCGGCGGGGCACCCCGCTGGCCCCGCTGTTTCACGGGGGGTCGCAGGACCGCGGGCGTCGTCCGGGCACCGAGAACGTGGCCTACGCCGTGGGGCTGGCCACCGCGGCGGAGCTCACCCTGGCCGAACACGACCAGGAGCAGGCGCGCCTCCTGGCGCTGCGAGACCGGCTGGAAGGGGCGCTACGCACCCAGGTGCCCGACGCGGTCATCCACGGGGCCGAGGCGCCGCGGGCGCCCCACATCGTGAACGTGTCCATTCCGGGGGCCAGCAGCGAGGCGCTGCTGATGGCGCTGGACCTGCGCGGCATCGCGGCCAGCGCGGGGTCGGCGTGCCAGAGCGGGTCGGTGTCCGCCTCCCATGTGCTCTCCGCCATGGCCGTCCCCGCGCCACTGGCGCTCAGCGCCCTGCGCCTGTCGTTGGGCGCCTTGAGCAGTGAGGCCGGAGTGGACCGGGCCGCTGAGGTGCTGGGGATGCTGGCGCGGAAGGCGCGCGGCGCGGCCTGAGCAGCGGGCGCGACGCATGTCCAACACCATCCCGTGGGGACCGACTCCTGGCGAGCGGGTGCTGGTGGCGATGTCCGGCGGGGTGGATTCCTCGGTGGCGGCCGCCCTGCTGGTGGAGGCCGGGTGCGACGTGGTCGGGGTGACGATGAAGCTGCATCAGGACGGCAGCGACCTCCCCGACCGTCCCTGCTGTTCGCTGGACGCCACCAGCGATGCGCGCCGCGTGTGCCAGGCGCTGGGGATCCCGCACTATGTGGCCAACCTCGTGGACCGATTCTCCGAGGACGTGCTGGCGGACTTCGTGGCCGAGTATGCGCGCGGGCGCACGCCGATCCCCTGCGTGCGCTGCAACACCTTCACCAAGTTCCGAGACCTGCTGCGCACGGCCGACGAGATCGACGCGCGGTGGCTGGCCACGGGGCACTATGCGCAGATGGGGTGGCACCACGGGGCGCGGGCGCTGCTGCGCGGCGCCGACACGGCCAAGGACCAGGGGTACTTCCTCTGGGGGATGGACCGCGCGGTGCTGCCGCGGCTGGTGCTCCCGGTGGGGGGGCTCAGCAAGGCCGAGACACGCGCCCTCGCGCGCCGGTTGGGGGTGCGCACCGCGGAGAAGCCCGAGAGCCAGGACATCTGCTTCGTGCCGGACGGCGACCACGTGCGCGTGCTGGAAGCGCACCTCGGGGCGGAGGCCCCCGCGTTGCGCCCGGGGCCGTTGCGGTTGCAGGACGGCACGGTGGTGGGCGAGCACGGCGGCTTTGCGCGCTACACCATCGGCCAGCGCAAGGGGCTGCCCGGGGGCTTCGCCGCGCCGATGTTCGTGGTGGCCATCCATCCGGAGGAGCGCGCCGTGGTGATCGGCCCGCGCGAGGCGCTCCTGGGGCGGGCGGTGGAGGTCCGGTCGCTCAACTGGCTGGCCGACGCCCCTGCCGAGGGGGATGCGGTGCAGGTGCAGCTGCGGCATCGTGCGCGCCCCACGGCTGCCACGGTGGTGGAGATGACCGGTGACCGGCTGCAGCTGACGCTGGACGAGCCGGTGATGGCGGTGGCGCCCGGACAGTCGCTGGTGGTGTTTGACGGCCCCGTGGTGCTGGGGGGCGGGGTGATCGAGCGTGGCGACGACCCGCCGCTGGTCTCTGGGGCGTCGGCGCGCAGCGGCCAGCGACGGGCGGGGCTCCCCATCCTGGCCGCCTGACCGCCTCGGGCGGTCCGTAGGGCCTCCCCTCAGTCCTAGACTCAGTACTTGAGTCAGTACTTGAGTCCGGCGGCCTCGGCGAAGTCCCGCATGGCGCGTTCCTGCGCCTCGGTGAGCGCGTCGGGCACCTTGATGGCCACTTCGACCAGCAGGTCGCCCGTGCTGCCATCCTTGCTGATCCCCTGCCCCGCCACCTTGAAGCGCCGGCCACTGCTGGTCCCGGGCGGGATGCGTATGGCCACCTTGCGCCCGTCCAGCGTGCGCACGCTGATGCGCGACCCCAGCGTGGCCTGCGCCACGTTGATGGGAACCGTGGCGACCAGGTCGAGCCCGTCGCGGGAGTAGAAGCGGTCGGGGAGCACCGCAAAGGTGATGAGCAGGTCACCGGCCGGTGCCCCGGCCGATCCCTTGCCGCCCTGCCCACGCAGGCGGACCTTGGTGCCCGACTCGGCACCCGCCGGCACGCTGATGAGCACCTTGCGGCGAGCGCGCACCTCGCCGGACCCGCGGCACTCGACGCACCGCTCGGAGGGGACCTGCCCGCGTCCCTGACACACCGGACAGGGGCGATTGACCGCAAAGCTCCCCTGCCCAAAGGAGATCACTCCGCGCCCGGTGCACTCGCTGCAGGTGCGCATCTGTGCGCCGGGCGCGGCGCCCGATCCGCGACAGCCGGCGCACTCCTCGGTGACTTCCAGCTCCACCGGCACCTTGCCTCCGGCGGCCGCCTCGCGAAAGGGCACCTCGACCGTGCGCTCCACGGTCTGTCCCCGCTCGGGTGTGCGGGTGTTGCGGCCCCGGGCCCCGCCAAACATGGACGAGAAGATGTCGCCCAATCCGCCCAGCCCGCCCACGTCAAAGTCGACGAACGGCCCGCTGCCGGGGGCGCCAGCGCCGGGGGCCCCGGCTCCGGAGCCTCCCGTGCCGGGCGCACCGCCCCCGGGGCGCGGACCACGCCCCGCGCCAAATCCGCCCATGGACGGGCCGAAGGCGCCAAGGCGGCGCATGTCGTCGTACTGCTTGCGCTTCTCCGCATCGCCCAGGACGGTGTACGCCTCGGAGATCTCCTTGAAGCGTTCGGCGGCCTTGGGGTCGTTGGGATTGGCGTCGGGGTGGTATTGCTTGGCCAATCGCCGGTACTGCTTCTTGATCTCGTCGGCGGTGGCCGACGAGGCCACCCCCAGGACCGCGTAGAAGTCGGTGCCGTTGGCCATGGCTTAGCGGGCGGTCAGCTGGCCCACTGCTTGACGATCACCCGCGCGGGGCGGAGGACCACGCCATTGATGACGTAGCCGGCCTGGAAGCACACGGCCACCTGTCCGTCCTCCTCGGCGCTGGCGGCCGGGGCGGTGCTCACCGCCTCATGGCGAGCGGGATCGAAGGGGGCGCCGGTGGGGTTGACCACCTCGAAGCCGTGGCCGCCCAGCGCCTTCTGCAGCTTGCGCTCGACCAACTGGATGCCGTCGACCACGGTGCGCGCATCCACGGCGTCCGGGTTGACGGCCCCAAAGCGGGCGAGGTCGTCCAACGCGTCGAGGCAGCTGCGCACCAGCTCCCCCTGCGCACGCCACCCCGCCTCCTGCCGCTCGCGAGCCGACCGGCGCCGGAAGTTGTCAAACTCGGCGGCCAGCCGGAGGTGCTGGTCCTTGAGGGTCTCCAGCTCGCGCTGGCGGTCGTCGCCGGCGCGTGGCACATCGGCGGTCTCGGCGCGTGCCGCGTCTTCCAGCAGCGCGTCCAGGTCGTCCGCGGGCGCGTCGGTACGGGGATCAGTCATGGGCAGAGTGGAAACGGGGTCACGGGCGAAGCCGGGGGCTCCCATGGATACGTCGGGCCCCCAGCAGAAGTTTAGCGGCGCACCGACCAGTTACGCGCGCGTGGTCCAGGGCGGGAGGGGCTCGGTCCCCTCCAAGGCTCGGCGCAGCCGATCCAATGCCGCCTGGGCAGCCCGGAAGCGGATTTCGTGCCGATCGCCGGGGAAGACGGCCCGGGCCGCGTGCACGGTGCCGTTGATGTCCACCGCCACCCACACCGTCCCCACGGGTTTCTCCGGTGTGCCGCCCCCGGGGCCGGCGATGCCGGTGATGCCGATGCCGACGGCCGCCTGGCAGCGGGCACGCACCCCCGACGCCATGGCCCTGGCCACCCCCTCGCTGACCGCGCCCTCGCGCTCCAGCATCGCCTCCGGCACCCCGAGGTCGCGCACCTTCACGGCGTTGGCATACGCGATGACGCCGCCCAGCACCACGTCGCTGGCTCCGGCGGCGGCGGTCAGGCGCATCCCCAGCATGCCGCCGGTGCAGCTCTCCGCCACGGCCACCGTCCAGCCGCGCACCCGGCACCCCTGCACCGCCAGCGCGGCCAGATCGGCGTCGTCCTCGCCGTACACATACGCCCCCACGCGCGCGCGCAGGGCCTCGACGGCCGCCCCCAGGCGGCGATCGGCTTCGTCCGGGGGGAGGTTACGGGCGGTCACGCGCAGGTCCACCCCTTCGGCTCCGGGAAGGTACGCCAGCGGGAGCCCTTCCACGCCGCGCGCCAGGTCCCCCAGGCGATCGGCCAGCGCCGACTCGGCGATCCCCACCGTGCGCAGGGTGCGCGAACGGATCACGCGCGCGTCGCCCGGCAGGCGCGCCGCAAGGCGCGGCAGCAGGGTGTCGGCCAGCATGCCGCGCATCTCGCGGGGAACCCCCGGGAGCATGGCCACCCAGCGACCCCGCTCGTCCTCCAGCCAGATCCCGGGGGCGGACCCGTGCCGGTTGGGGAGCACCACCGCCCCCTCGGGGATCATCACCTGCTGCCGGTTGCTGGGGGGCAACGGGTGATTGAAGCGCCGCTGCCATCGCGCCTCCAGCTCGGCCAGCAGCGCCTCGTCCAGCGCGAGCGTGCGCCCGAAGAGCGCACCAATGGCCTGCTTGGTGAGGTCGTCGGCGGTGGGACCCAACCCCCCGGTGGTGATGACCGCACCGGTCCGGTCGAGGGCCTCGCGCACGGCGTCGGCGATGGCGGCGGCGTCGTCACCCACCGACGCCCGCCGGACAATGCGCCCCCCCACGGCGGCCAGGGTGCGCGCGAGGTGCGCCGCGTTGGTGTCGATGGTGAACCCGAGGAGCAGCTCATCCCCGATGGTGATGAGCTCGACGGCCAGCCCGTCGTCGGATGGCCCCACGGCGTGGTCAGGACGCGCCAAGGACGTGCCGGCCGTAGCGCCGCAGGTACAGCCAGAGGCTGTACAGGGTGAGGATGACGGCGCCGACCATGCTGGCCACGCCCACGAATCCGTTGAAGCCGGCAAAGGCGCCCCACGCCCGGTGCCCTTCCCACCCCTGATGCCGGGCGAGGGTGGCGGCGAAGAACCAGAAGTACGCGGCGCCCAGCCAGATGCTCTGGAAGGTGGTCTTCCACTTGGCCGGCCCGATGGCGGCGATCACGAGCCCGCGCCGCTTGGCCACTTCGCGAAAGGCGGTCATGAACGCCTCGCGGCCCAGGACCACGGCGACGATCCAGAGCGGCAGCGTGACCAACCCCAGCGGCGTCTCGAACGGAAAGCGCGCGGGCGCGTCCGCGGCCGGTGCCTGCGCGAGCAGCCCGCCGGGGCGCTGCAGCAGGAACATCGGGACGAGGGTGGCGAGCAGGAGGAGCTTGTCGGCCAGCGGATCGAGCAGGCGGCCGAGGTCGGTGACCAGGTTGCGGGAGCGGGCGAGGTGGCCGTCCCAGTAGTCGGTGATGGCCGCCACCAGGAAGAGCACGAACGCCGCGAGCCGCGCCTCCCAGGTGGCCTCGAACGGGAGCCACGCAATGAGCGGCGTGAGGGCGATGCGCCCCACGGTGATGGCGTTGGGTAGGTTCACGGCGGCGGGGCGGACGCCGTCAGGCGAGCGTCTTGAGGACCAGCTTCGAGACCGCCTTGAGCGTCTCGAAGACCCCGTCGCCGGCGACGGCCACGGACTCGAAGGCGGGGACGCGCTCGATCCAGTCGCCCGAGGGGTGGCGCGTGATGAGCCACTCGCCGGGGCGGAAGGGATTCTCGGTGTCGCGCATGCGCGCCGGGTCGGTGACCTCCCACCCGGGATTGAGCATGGCCTGCAGCTCGTCGAGGGGGGCGGCGTTGGGGAGGTCGCGCTTGTTGTACTGGATGACGAAGGGCAGGCGCGTGAGGTCGTAGCCGTACGCGGCCATGTTGTCATACAGGTTCTGCATCGACTCCACGTTGGCCTCGGCGCGCTCGACCTGCGAATCGGCCACGAAGACGACGCCGTCGACGCCCTTGAGGATCAGCTTGCGGCTGGCGTTGTAGTACACCTGCCCCGGCACCGTGTACAGGTGGAAGCGGGTGCGGAAGCCGCGCACGGTGCCCAGGTCGACCGGGAGGAAGTCGAAGAAGAGGGTGCGCTCGGTCTCGGTGGCGAGGGAGATGAGCTTGCCGCGGGTTTCGGGGGCGACGCGGCCGTACACGTACTCGAGGTTGGTGGTCTTGCCGCCCAGCCCCGGGCCGTAGAACACGATCTTGCAGTTGATCTCGCGCGAGGCGTAGTTGATCATCGACATCGGGGAGCCTCAGCGGAACAGGCGGTCGATCTCGTCTTCGGCGCCGGCCAGGAACCCCGGGGGCGCGGGGTGCTGGCCGGTGCCGCGGGCGAAGACGCCGGCGAAGATGCGGGCGAGCTCGTCGACCGCGACCTTGAGGCGCAGGCGGACGAGCCCGAGGGTGGTGCGGTTGTCGAACAGCACCACGAGGATGACGCGGCGCGCGACGTCGGCGAGATACATCGATTCACGCTCCCCCTGGTGGAAGAGCACGCTGAAGTCGCTCTCGCCGATGAGGCGGGCCAGCTGGTCGTTGGCGCTGAAGTCCGCGGCGGTGAGGGTGGCGAAGGCGGTGGCGTCGAACGCCGGCGTCTCCCCCACGGTGGCCACCAGCTGTCCGCTGCGATCGACGATCAGCGCACAGCGGGCGTTGGCGTCGTGCAGGAAGCGCTGCAGCGTGATGGTGATGGCCCCGAAATCATCCTCGGTGAACGACCAGGTGGCGGCGCCGACGGGCATGACGGAGTGCGGGCGAGGGGGGCGGCCCCGCCGGGGGCGGGGGGGCCTCGGAAATTTCCCTGAAGTGTAACCGACGGGCGCCGGGGGCGCGTCCCCCGCGGGAGACGCCGGCTCAGGCCATTTCGCGCCGGGCGGCAAGGGCCTGCGCAATGGTGACGCCGTCGGCGTACTCCAGGTCGCCGCCCACGGGGAGCCCGCGGGCGATGCGGGTGATCACCACCCCCGGCCCCGCCAGCTGGCGCTGCAGGTAGAGGGCGGTGGCCTCGCCCTCGAGCGACGGGTTGGTGGCGAGGATCACCTCGCGCACGCCGTCGGGGACCACCCGCGCGAGGAGCGGGGCGATGGCCAGGTCGTCGGGGCCCACCCCGTCCAGCGGGGAGAGGCGCCCGCCCAGCACATGGTACAGCCCCCGGAACTCGCCGGCGCGCTCGATGGCCGCGATGTCCCCCGGCTCCTCGACGACGCACACGAGCGTGGGGTCCCGCCGCGGATCGGCGCACAGCGGGCAGCACGGGGTCTCGGTCCACGTGCCGCAGCGCGTGCAGCGGCGCACGCGCTCGGTGACCGCCACCAGCGCCTCGGCGAGGCGCCGGCACTGCTCGGGGGGCTGGCGGAGCAGATGGTGCGTGAGGCGCAGCGCCGTCTTGCGGCCGATCCCGGGGAGACGGGCCAGCTCGCCGGCGAGGTCGTCAATGACGGACACGCCGCGTGGTCAGAAGGGGAGCTTGAAGGGGAGGTCCATGCCGCCGGTCAGCTTCCCGAGCTCCAGCTGCATGGCCTCGGCCGCCTTGCGCTGGGCGTCGTTGACGGCCACGAGGATGAGGTCCTCCAGCCCCGCGATGTCGGCCGGGTCGACCACGCCGGGATCGAGGCGGAGCGACCGCAGCTGCAGCTTGCCGTTGACCTCCGCCGTGACGGCCCCGCCGCCGGCCAGGGCGGTGAAGCTGCGCTGCTCCAGCTCCGCCTGCGTGGCCTGCAGGCGCGCCTGCATGTCCTTGAACTGCCCGAGCATCTTGAACAGGTCCATCGGGGACTCCTGAGGGAACGGGGGCGCCCCGCCGCGACACGGCGGGGCTCACGGTCAGGGGAGGAGCTCGAGGTCGAGCGCCGAGATGGCGGCGTCGAGGAGGGGATCCTTGCGAGCCAGCTGGTCGCGCCGCTGCTGCTGGACATCCTGGGTGGTCAGGCGACGGGGCGCCAGGGCGGTCTCCCCCGGAGGGACGGCGCCGGCGCGGCGTTCCACGGTGAAGGCCGTGATCCCCGGCAGGACGGTCCGGCACGCGGTGAGGACGTCGCCCCGTCCCGACTCGACGGCCGTGGCGAAGGGCTCGTTGGCGGGGTCGTAGCCGAGACGGATGGCGCCCTCGGGGGTGACCGCCAGCGGCACCAGCCGCTGCAGGGCCTCCGCCAACATCCCCCGCCCGCCACGGCGCACCGCCTCGGCGACGTCGCTCCAGCGCCCCTGCACGCGCTCCAGCGTGAGGGGCTGCGCCGTGCGCGGCGTGGGGACATCGGCGCGCGCCGCCATCGCGGCGGCGACCACGGCGGCCGTGGCGGGCGCGGCCTGGGGGATGGCGGGG
>JBEIJM010000046.1:0-18956 GCA_040380205.1 Gemmatimonadaceae bacterium | reverse complement strand
GCATGGGCGGGCAGGGCGGGGCGCACCCGCCAGTCGCCGCCCGACGGCGTGAGGCGGGTGAGCTCCCCGGAGCGGGTACGCAGGTACGCCGCGGCCCCGTCGGCGGAGGCCACCGCGGTCACCGAGTCCGGCCGCTCCGTCCCAACGGCGCCCACGCGCAGGTCGATGCGCACCGGCATCCCCAGCGTGTCGACCGCCGCGAGGTAGCCGTCCTCGGCCCCGAACGCGATGACGGTGCGCAGCGGCGGCACGCGGCCCGCGGAGCGCCACAGCACGCGCGACATGCCTGGATACTCGACGGCCGCCAGCACGCCTCCCTCCTGCGCCAGGCGCAGGAGGACGGCATCGGGGCCAGCGGGGACGGTGAGGGGGGCGTCGGCTCCGGCGGGCGGGCGATCGGCGCAGCCGCCGGCACTGCCACCAAGGAGGAGCACGAGCGCCGACGCGAGGGGCGAGCGCACGTCGGTAAGCTACCCGACTGGCGCATGGGCAGGGAGGGGGGCGGCGCCGGTGGGCCCGGCGCCCCGTCCCCCCCGCCCACCCAGCCGCAGCGGGCGCGGCGTCAGTAGCTCATGCCGAAGAACCAGGTGCCGAAGCCCCTGGTGCCGGGGCGACTGATCGGGACCGCCCAATCCCACCGCACGATGGCGATGTTGAAGAGGTTGAAGCGCACCCCGAACCCATAGCTGGAGAGCAGGGCCCGCTGCCGCGTGAAGTCGTAGTCGGCGGGGCGGTTGGTCAGCACCTCCTGACCCGCCGACCACGCCACCCCGGCATCGTAGAAGAACAGGCCGTCCACCGGCGGCAGCGCCGAGGGGGAGGACCGGCGCCCGAACTGCCGGATGATCGGGAAGCGCAGCTCGGCGTTGGCAAACGCCACCCGGCTGCCGATGAGCTCCACCGAGTTGCAGGCCGAGCCGTCGTCCGAGGGCAGCCCCGTGCACGACACGGCCCCCAGGTTCTCCCGGTTGTAGCCGCGCACGAAGTCGGGGCGCCCGATCCACTTGGGGAAGCGCGACTCGTCGCGCCCCACCGCCAGGCTGCCGGTGAAGCGGGCGGCGAAGGTGACGTAGTTGAACAGGATGGGCACGTAGGCCCGCGCATCGGCCAGGTACTCCGTCCACTGCCACGTCCCCACGCTGGGCTGCACCTCCAGCCGGACCCGCTTGCCGGAGATGGGGCCGGTGTAGCCGAACATGGTGTTGTCCGTCACCCACGCCGCGTACGGCGACCAGGTGTTGGCCGACGCCACGTTGCGCGTGTCCCCCCGCTGGAAGCCGGTGGCCTGCCCGAAGGTGTAGTCCACCAGGCGCGAGAAGGGGAACACCTGCTGGTCCACGTTCTGGAACCGCCCCCCCAGCTCGAAGCGGGTGAACCGGTTGATGGGGTAGAGCCCCGTCGCGAACACCTGGCGCACCACCAGCCGCGTGATCTCCTGCGACTGGAGGAACGTGTTGTTCCCCTGTGGCAGCTGGACGTAGTTGGAGAGGAGGTAGATCGGCTGCTGGATCACCCCGGTGGTGTACTGGAAGCGGCGCCCCAGGCTGGTGTAGCCGACAAACACCTGCGCGTCGCTGAGCTGCCCGTTGATGGCCCCGGAGAGCGCCAGCCGCCGGTTCCCGAGCAGGTCCCCCAGCACGATGGTGGTGCCGCCGTAGGTGCCCTGGCCGAAGCCCCCCTGCTGATAGCCGATGGAGGGCTGCGCGACGTATTCCGGCACCAGCCGCCCGCGGTAGCGGGAGAGCTTGAACTGCGAGGTGTCGGGGAGGTTGAAGTCCATGCTGTCCATCATGGCCTGCACGCTCACCCGATCGCTGTAGCGACCCGGTGGAAGGGCAGGCAGGTCGCTGGACGCGCGGGGCGGGGCGCCCGTGGCCGGCCGGTAGAACGACTGGCGGGCGGCCGCGCTGTCGCGCACCGGCGCCGCCGGGAGGTAGGCCACCGGCGCGCGGAGCGTGGGGGCGGCCGCCGCGGGGGCGGGCGCCCCCGGGGTGGGCACGGGGGCGGTTGCCACCACCGCCGCCGCCTCGCGGAACGGCTGTTTCCGCAGCGACCGCGGATTGGGGAGCTTCCAGATGGCGTGCTCGGTCTGCTCGTAGTACACGAACGCCAGCACGTCGGCGTCGCGCGCCCAGCTGATGGCCGGCGACTGCTCCGCCACCGCGGTGACCGCCCCCAGCACGTTGGTCAGCTGGTAGTGCTCCCGCTCCGCCAGATCGTACAGGAACAGGTTGGCGGTGCCGGTGCGGTCGGAAATGAAGATGAGCGACCGCGAGTCGGGGGCCCACTGCGGGTTGCTGTTGCGCCCCCCCTGTGCCGGCAGGACCGTCACCTGCTGGGTGGCCACGTCCAGCAGGGCGATGCGCCATGGGCCGATCTTCAGGATGTCCAGGTCCGTGTCGGGGCCCCGCTCGCTGGCAAAGGCGATGGTCGTCCCGTCGGGGGACCATTGCGGCTGCAGGTCGCCCACGGCGTCGCGCGTGAGTTGCGTGTACCCCGGGGCGCCGCGCGTCACGAGATAGAGGTCGCTGGTCCCCTGCCGGAGGCCGCTGAACACCACCTGCCGCCCGTCCGGGGAGAACGCTGGGCTCAGCACCTGGTCCAGCGGCAGGTCGAACCGCTGCTCGATGCGCCCCGACTGCACGTCCATGAGGTACAGCACGTCGCGCCCGCCCCGCTGGCCGGTGAAGGCCAGCGTGCGCCCATCGGGGGAGAAGGCGGGCTGCGAGTAGATGAAGCGGATCTGCTCGAAGTCGGGGTTGGTGGTGGTCTTCACCAGCCGCTTGAGGCGCTTGCCCGTGCGCGCGTCCGCCAGGTACAGGTCGGGGAACACTTCGCCGCGCAGGAAGCTGCCGTACGCGATGTACGCGATGCGGCTGCCGTCGGGCGAGAGCGCCGGCGCCACGAACAGGTTGGCGATGCTCCCCGCCCGCTTCTGCGACAGCAACGGCTCGGCGAAGCTGCGGGGGCGGTCCAGCGTGGCCACCTGCGGCAGGAACCGCGCCTGCATCGCCTGCTTCCATTCCGCGCTCAGCTCATCCAGCGACAGCCCCAGCTCCCGCCGGAAGGCGCGCTCCACCCCCAGGCTGGGGAGCGCGTTCATGATCTCCCCCACCACCTCGTCCCCCCACCGCTGCCCCACGAACTGCCACAGCGAGAGGCCGTACCGGTACGGGAAGTACTTGTCGGGGCGCTCCGTCATCTGCCGGATGGTGGGGAGCGTGTTGTTCACCACCGCGTCGCGCACCCAGGCGTCGGTCCACGCGTGGCGCTCGCCGATGGAGAGGTACTCCGCCAGCCCCTCCATGAACCAGAGCGGCGGGTTGACCATGGCCAGGTTCTGCAGCCCGGCGCCGGCGCGCCCGCGCGAGAAGATGTCGAACTGGAACACGTGCACCAGCTCGTGCTGCAGCACGTGCTCGAAGCTGGCCAGGTCGCCGCTGTAGAACTGGGCCATCCGCTGGCGGAGCGGGTCGGTGACGCCCCCCGTCCCCTCCCCCAGGTCGCCGAAGACGTTGCTCTGGGCGAAGTCCCCCGAGGAGCCGAACACCAGCACGGGCTTCTTCTCGCGGAACTGGTGCCCGAGGATGCGCGACAGCCGGGCGTACGAGCGCTCGACCATGCGGGCGGCGTCGGGGGCCACCGCGGCAATCTCGGGGTAGTAATGGAGCTGGAAGTGCTCGGTTTCGATGACGCGCCAGCGCAGGTTGTCGTACTGGACCTGGTTCTGCCCGAAGTACCCTTGGGCCGGGAGTGGGGCGGCGGCCAGGAGGGCCGTTGCCGCGAGGGCGCCCAGCGCCCCCATCCGATCCCGCCACGTCCCACCCGCCGGCCGAGCTCCGCTCCGGCCAGCCCCCGTCCCGCGCGGCGTCATGCGCATCTCAGCGTGCTCCGGCTCCGGACAAGGCGTCCGTGTCGAGGGAAACCGGCGTTGCGTCGCTCCACAGCCGCTCGAGCTGGTAGAACTGGCGCAGCGTCGGATGGAAGACATGGATGACGCAGTCGGCGTAGTCGAGGAGCGCCCAGCGCCCCTGCGTCAGTCCTTCGGTCATGGTGGTAGACACGCCACCGGCCTTCAACCCTGCCTGCACGTGTTCGGCCACGGCCCGCACATGGGTGTCGGAGGTGCCGCTGGCGATCACGAAGAAGTCGGTCATGTCCGTGACCCCGCGCAGGTCGAGGACCACCACGTCGGTGGCCTTGAGGTCGTGCGCGAGGGCGGCCGCCCGGCGGGCGATGGGTTCACCGGGACTTGGGGGACGTACGGCCATGGCGAGGGGGCAGATGGAGGCCGGCGGGAGCACCGGCGGATGGAGGCGTCGCGGGTAAACCCCGCAACCCCCCGGAACGTTGCGTTGCCGCCCGTCCCCCCAACAGGGGGGCGGGGCGGGGAATGCGAAAGCGGGACCACCGCCGTGCGATGGTCCCGCCCGCCGCCGGGAAGCCCGAGGCCCCCCGGTCGAGTTCGGCCGGGATTACTGCTTGATGACCCAGACCTTGATCTCGGGATGGACGTCGGCGTGCAGCCGCACCCGCACCCGATACACGCCCAGCGCCTTGATGGGCTCATTGAGCTCGATCTGGCGCTTCTCGAACTTGTACCCCTGCGCCTCGAGCTGGTGGGCGATGTCGGCGGCGGTCACCGACCCGAACAGCTTCCCTTCCTCGCCCACGCGGGCGGCGAAGGTGACGGAGACGTCGGCCAGGGTGGCGGCCACGGCGTTGGCCGCGGCGACCTTCTCGTTTTCCATCGCCTCCAGGCGGCTCTTTTCCTGGGCGATGCGCTTCCGGTTCCCCGTCGTCGCCTCGTAGGCGATGCCGCGCGGGAGCAGGAAGTTGCGGGCGTAGCCGGCCGACACCGACACGATGTCGCCGGGGTGGCCGAGCTTGTCGACGGCACTGCGGAGGATGACGTCCATGGGCACTCCGGGGTGAACCGGGAAAGGGAATCCAGAAACCGTCCAGCAGGAAACAGCGACGACCGCGAGGCGGGGCCCGGCGTCAGGACGACAGCGACCGGCGCGGCGCGCCGGCGCGGAAGTCGCGCCAGGTGTCTCCCAACCCGAGTCCGACGGCGTTGGCCAGCAGCACGGCCACCCCCCACCCCGGACCCACGAGCGCAACCAACAGCACCACCACCATCACCAGCCCCACCAGCGCCGGAAGCGCCAGCCGGTCCG
Source organism: Gemmatimonadaceae bacterium (assembly GCA_040380205.1). GTDB lineage: Bacteria > Gemmatimonadota > Gemmatimonadetes > Gemmatimonadales > Gemmatimonadaceae > Gemmatimonas. Next base: position 13,776 of record JBEIJM010000046.1, on the reverse strand, counting down.
GCAGATACCAGCGCAGCACGGCCACGCCGCGCAGCGCGTACAGCGTGCCGAACACGACCACCAGATTGAGCCCGATGGCGCGCCATTCGACGAAGGTGGGGAGCAGGAGGAGCGTCCCCCCGACCACCACCCCCCACACCAGCTGGTCGTTGAAGCGCAGCGCCTGCAGGGCACCCAGCGGCGGCCCGATGCGCACGCGCGCCACCCGGTGATAGGCGGCCCACCCCAACGCCAACGCCATCAGCGACTCCAGCACCAGCAGGGCCGGGGCCACCAGCACGAGCGGCGGTCGCACACCGGCCACCCCGCCGGTTCCTCCCGCCTGTTGCAGCCCCTCTGCCCACCGACCCGCCACCTCGCCCGCCTCGGGGAATCGCTGCACGAACCCCCGCCAGCCCGGCGCCGCGAGCCGCCGTTCCCACTGCAGCAGCGAGGCCTCCAGCCGCCGATCGTACTCGACCGACAGCATCTGCCCCACCGGCTGGAAGGTGGCATGGCCCGTGACGGTACGGGCGCGAAGCCCGCCAACGGTGACCGCCGAGGCCAGGGCCACGGCGGCGAGCGCCCGCCCGAGGAAGGGGCGCCCCGACGTGGCCAGACACACCACGCCGAAGGACGCTCCCAGCGTCAGGCTCCAGCCACGCACGAACGCCGCGTATCCGTCAGCCGGCAGCGGCAGCATGCGCATCACGTACGCCGCCGCCGCCACCCACGCCACCGCCATCCACCAGCGTCCGCCGCTGCGCCACCCCACGACGGCGGCGGACGCCACGGCTACCACCACCAGCAACGCCACCTGTTCCACTGGCAGCAGCAGCCGCACGGCTCCGGCCGCCACCGCCAACGCGGGGGGCCATGCCGGCGCCGCCGTCACCGCCACCATCGCGCCCAGCGCCACCACGAACGACCGCCACCCCGGTTCCGAGGGAGCGGGCGCGCCACGCTCCGGCGCGCCCGCCGTCGCCATCGTCAGCCCGTCTGCCCCTTCACGTACGGGAGCAGCGCCAGGTAGCGCGCCTTCTTCACGGCCTTCGACAGCTGCCGCTGATGCCGGGCATCCACCCCGCTCAGACGGCTCGGGAGAATCTTCCCGTAGTCCGAGATGAACCGGGCCAGAAGCCGGTCATCCTTGTAATCCACGTACCGGATCCCCGCTTCGGTGATCGGGCACGGCTTCCGCTGGCGGCGCATCGCTTATTCCTCGTCGTCGTCGTCGTCGTCACTCGCGCGCCGGCGCGCCGCGAGCTCCTCGTCGCTCAGCTTGGGCGCCCCGAGCTCATGCTCCAGGAGCGACACCAGGTACCGCACCACGCTCTCGTCCAGCTTGAGCGCCCGCTCGAACTCGGGGAGCACCGCCGGCGCCGCCATGAAACGGCTGATGATGTAGTACCCCGACTCGTGCCGGCCAATCTTGTACGCCAGCGCGCGACGGCCCCAGTGCTCCACCTCGGCCGGCTCCGCCAGCGAGAGCAGCCCCTGCAGCTTCTCCAACTTCTCCGCAATGGCCGCATCCTCGAGCGCACTCTCGAAGATGTAGACGGCCTCGTACCGGCGCGTCGCATTGCGCCGGATCTTGAGCTTTGCCACTCGGCAATCCTCCCTGTGGTCTGGGTGCCCCCCGCAGTGCCGAGCCGCAGGAGGAGGGCGAGTCCGGACGGAATGTCGGGACCCTGAGCCCTGAAGGATAGCGACCCCCCGTGTTACACTCAAGCCATGTGCGGCCGCTACGGATTCGGGGACCCCGCCCGCCTCGGGCTCCTCCCCCTGGGGGTCACCCTCCCCCCGCTCACCCCTCGCTTCAACGTCGCCCCCTCCCAGCCGGTCCCCCTGGTCCGGCAGCAGGGGGCCGTCCGCGACGCCCTGATGGCCCGCTGGGGGCTCCTCCCCTTCTGGGCCGACGACCCCGCCATCGGCAACCGGCTGGTGAACGCCCGTAGCGAGACCGCCGCCGCCAAGCCCGCTTTCCGGGCCGCCTTTCGGCACCGGCGCGCCCTGATGCCCGCCGACCTGTTCTACGAATGGCAGGTCGTCCCCGGCCAGAAGGGCAAGCAGCCCTGGTGCATCGGCCTCCCCGACGGCGCCCCCTTCGCCATGGCCGCCCTCTGGGAGCAGTGGACGCCCAAGGCCGCCCCCGAGGCCGAGCCGCTGGTCACCTGCTGCCTCCTGACCACGGATCCCAATGCCACCATGCGCCCCATTCACGACCGGATGCCGGTGCTCCTCCCGCCGGACGCCTGGGACGCGTGGCTGGACCCGACCACCCCGGCCGCCGCGGTGCAGGCGCTGCTGGTCCCCTACCCGGGGCCCATGGTCGCCCACCCCGTCTCCACCCTCGTAAACAACCCCCGCCACGAGGACCCCGCCTGCTGCGCGCCGCTACCGCCGGGGTGACCCCGCCGGCGCCACGGTCCCCACGCTCCGCAGGTACAGGTTGAGCGACCCGAAGCTCAGCTTCGACTTCAGCTGCACCATCACCCGCCGGGCGTCGTCGCTCAGCCATACCTCCGCCTTCCCGTTCTGGCTGAAGATCCCCCGCGTCTGGAACGTGGGCTGCAGCACCACCGTCGCGAACCGCCCTGCCGGCACGGTCACGGTGTCGCGCCGCAGCACCCGGATCCGCACCGGGTTCCCGTCCGGCTTGAAGTACCGCGGCAGCTCGTAGGTGGCCCCCACCTCCAGCGGCAACGTGCGCACGAAGTACAGGAACGAGCCGTCATCCAGCGGCTGCGCCACCGACGGTTGCTCGTCGCCGCCGTTCTGCCGGAACACCGCCCGCTCGGGGAAGATCTCGAAGCGGCGCGACCGCTCGTAGCTTCCCTCGTCCACCTCCTGGTGGAAGCGCAGCGACGCCAGCGTGGCCGTGTCGAACCACGACTCGAACCGGTCGTTCACCCGGTAGAGCGGCACCCCCCCCGTGATCCGGAACACGGTGTGCCACGCCGGGCGCCCCCGCACCGGCTCCTGCCCCTCCACCACCATGCTCCCGCTCCCCACCTTGAGGGAGCCAAAGCGCACGTCGTACTCCAGCTGCTCCCCCACGGCGAAGGGGACGCGCGCCGCCGTCCCCTCCGCTGCCGCCTGCGCACGCACTCCGCCGCCCGCGGCGAGGCTCCCCGCTGCCAGCAGGGCGATCGCCGGCGCCAGCGCGCGCGCCACCCGCCGCCGTGCCGGCAGCCTCACACGTTGAACCGGAAGAGCAGCACGTCCCCGTCCTGCACCACGTACTCCTTCCCCTCCGAGCGCACCGCCCCCTTCTCGCGCGCGCCCTTCCACCCCCCGTGCCCCACGAAGTCGGCATAGGCCGCCGTCTCCGCCCGGATGAAGCCGCGCTCGAAGTCCGTGTGGATCACCCCCGCCGCCTGTGGCGCCGTGTCCCCGCGGTGGATCGTCCACGCCCGCACCTCCTGCTCGCCGGCGGTGAAGTACGTCTGCAGCCCGAGCAGGTGGTAGCCGGCCCGGATGAGCCGGTCGAGCCCCGCCGAGGCGATCCCCAGCGACGCCAGGAATTCCCCCCGCTCCTCGGGGGTCAGCTCCGCCAGCTCGGCCTCGATCTTCGCCGAGAACGGGACGATCTCCGCCTGCTCGCCGCTGGCGGCCACCGCCGCCCGGAGCGCCCCGAGGTGCGCCCCCTCCTCCCCCGACAGCTCCGCGTCCGTCACGTTGGCCGCGTACAGCACGGGCTTGGCGGTGAGCAGCTGCAGCCCGGCCAGCGCCGCCAGCTGCTCCGCCGGCAGCCCGGCGCGCCCCACCCACGTCCCCTCCGACAGCGCGGCGAACGCCGCCTCCAGCGCCGGCAACTCCGCCTGCGCCTCCTTGTCGGCCGCCCGCGCCGCCCGCTTCACCTTGTCCAGCCGCTTCTCCACCGTCCCCAGGTCCGACAGGGCCAGCTCCAGCTCGATGATCCCCTTGTCGCGCGCCGGATCGGGGGCCCCCATCACGTGCGTCACGTCGGGGTCCTCGAAGCAGCGGATCACGTGCACGATGGCGTCGGTCTCGCGGATGTTCTGCAGGAACTTGTTCCCCAGCCCCTCCCCCTGCGCGGCCCCCGCCACCAGCCCCGCGATGTCCACGAACTGCACCACCGCCGGCACGGTGCGCTTGGGCTGCACGATCTCGGCCAGCCGCGTGAGCCGCGGATCGGGGACCTCCACCATCCCCACGTTGGGCTCGACGGTGCAGAAGGGATAGTTGGCCGCTTCCGCCTTGGCGGCGGTGAGGGCGTTGAACAGCGTGGACTTCCCCACATTGGGAAGGCCGACAATGCCTAGGCGCAGCATGCGATGGGCTCGAGAGACGGAGAAAGGACCGGGAGGGCGGGCGCCCCGGTCACTGCTTGCAGGTGCCGCGCGGATCCAGCCGCGGCTGGTTCACCACGGGGCGCGCGGTGCGGGTCCCCAGCGCCAGCGCCACGTCGGCCACCAGGCGGGTCACCTTGGCCAGGTGGCCGTAGTCGATGTACTGCGGCTCGTCGGTCAGCTGGTGGTACGCCGAGTGGCCGCCCGTGGTGAAGAAGGTGACCGGGACGCCCCACTTGGCGTACTCGTAGTGGTCCGAGCGGCAGTAGATGTTCATGGGGTGCCCGTTGGCATCCATGGCGTAGTCGAAGGTGAAGCCGTGCTGCTTCTCGCGGTTCACCTGCTCCACCAGGTCGCCCAGCTCGGTGGACAGGCGCCGCGACCCCACCAGCTGCAGGTACCCCGGCCCCCCGCGCAGCTCCTTGCCATCCGCCGTGGTGCCGGTGACATCGGTGGCCGAGCCGCGCCCGACCATGTCCAGGTTGAGCTGCGCCACGATGGCATCGCGGGAGACCGTGGGGTGCTCGGTGAACCACGCCGACCCCCACAACCCCTTCTCCTCGCCGGCGTGCCACACGAACAGCGTCGAGCGCTTGGGCTTCACCTTCAGCGACGCCAGCTGCTCGGCCACCTCCAGCACGGCCACCGACCCCGAGCCATCGTCGTCGGCGCCATTGAAGATCGAATCGGGGCGCGGCGCCTGCGTGGCGCGCCGCTCGGCCAGCTCGCTGTTCACCTGCGCGAACTGCTCGGGGGTGCCGAACTTCCCCTCGTCCTCGGCGCCCCCCGGGCGCACGATGCGGTTGAACACCAGCAGCGAGTCGTGGTCCACGGCGCGGCGCGCCATCCCCACGTGGTCCGAGTGCGCGCCCACCGCCACGTACTCCGCGGCCAGCGCCTTGTCGCTCCCGGGGAGCACGGCCACCACGTTGCGCGCCGGGAACGGCACCGGCGTCACGCTGACCGTCGCTGCGAGGCGCACCGTGGTCCCCGCGGTCCCCGGGGCCAGCTGGTCCAGCGGGGTGGGGAACAGCTTGGACGCCGCGTCGGCCATCACGTACAGCCGCGGGCCGGGGTCCTGGCCGTCGTCCATGAACTGCCCGGGGTTGAGCACATAGGGGAGCAGCCCGCGCACCTGCGCGGGGACCACGAGCACCACGGCCGCCGCGGTGGCCGGGGCCAGCGCCCGTCCCTCCAGCGCCAACTGCACGCCGGTCTGCGACATGGGCATGGTCAGCACCACCACCTTGCCCTGGGCCTGCTCGGGGGTGAGGCGGGTGGAGCTGTCGCCGGCGATGCCGCCAAACACCACAGGGGCCGAGTCGACGGTGATGGGCGACCGCGCCAGGAAGGCCCACTCGCGCCCCAGCGCCAGCGACGCGCCGCCGGCGATGAAGGACGACATCGGGTCAACCTTCTTGACCTTCAGCGGGAGCGTCTGGAAGTAGCTGCCGCTGTCGCCGGCGGGGCGGAGCCCCAGCCGCTTGGCCTCCGCGGCCAGGTAGGCGGTGGCCTTCACATGCCCTTCGGTGCCCACTTCCCGTCCGGCCAGCGAGTCGTCGGCGAAGACGTACAGCCGCGACATCAGGTCGGTGGGGGTGATGGGGCCGGCGGTGGGGGTGGCGGCGCGCTTGACGGGGAGCGGGGCCGCGGGGGCGGCCGGCGCCGGTTGCGCGCTCACGCGGGGGGACAGGGTGCTGCTGAGCGGCGCGGCCGCCGCGGCCAGCGCCAGCGTGGCGAGCTGGCGGATCGGGCGGCGGAACGCCGAGGGGGACACAGGCATGGTCAGGGGAGGGACGGAGACAGGGACACGCGGGCCATGCGGACCCGCGAGGTGGGCGTGACGTCGGTCCAGGCGAGGAGCAGGGCCTCGCCCACCCGGACCATGCGCGGGAAGCCGCTGGGGCGCCCCCCGCTGGTGCGTGTTACGACCCGGGGCTCCCCCGGGGTGTTCCCGACCACGCGGACCAGGCGCACCTCCGCCGCGTCCGCGGAGGTCTCTTCCAGCCACGCCACCAGCGGATGGTGGTCGGCGTCCAGCGCCAGCGCCACGCGCCCCAGCGGGGTGCCGCCGTCAATCCGCACCGGCGCGCCAAAGGTGGCGCCGCCGTCGGGGCTGCGCGCCAGCAGCACCCGCGCGGTGTCGTGCGCGGCCGTGAACCAGGCCACCACCACGGTGTCGCCGTGCGCCGCCACCGCCGGGCCGTTCACCGGACAGCCGGCGTAGTGCCAGTCGTCGGCATGCACCAGCGCGGGGGCGCTCCAGCGCCCGCCTTCCTGGCGCACGATGGCGATGTCGCGGATCTCCCCGGGGGCGCGGTCGCGATACACCACCACCATGCCGCGCGTGGTGCGCGCCGCCGCCGTCTGGCAGCAATCACAGCTGCGCGCATCCAGCAGCGCCTCGGCGCTGAGGGCGCCGTCCGCGGTGAGGTGCGCCGCGCGGACGGTCATCTCGCGGGCGGAGTCGGGCATGGCCGTCTTGCGCCCGTCCAGCCAGGCCAGCCCCAGGGTGTCACCCCCGGCGGGCCAGAGGGAGACGAAGCCGTGCTCGGCGGCCAGCCCGTCGGTGTGCGGGGTGACGGGGGCGCTCCAGGTGGCGCCCCCGTCCCCCGAGCGCACCACCCGGATGCCGTAGGTGTAGCGCCCGCCCGCCTCGCGCTCCAGCCAGTGCGCGGCCAGTTCGCCGGTGGGGAGTGCGGTGACGGCGGGGAAGTCCGCCCAGTTCATGAACAGCGGCCGCCCCGCGGTGACGGTGCGCACGGTGTCCCACCCTGCCGGCGACCAGCGGGCCAGCCGCACGGCCAGCGTGGAATCCGCGGTGACCTCCTGCCAGGAGAGCCAGGCGCCGGTGCCGTCGGCGGTGCCGGTGAGCCACGGGGTGCGGCTCCCGTCGGGGGCCGGCGTGGCGAGCGCTTCCGGCGGGGCCGGCGGCGCGCCATCGGCCGGGGCGGGTTCGCGCGGGGCACAGCCGGCCACGAGGAGCGCGGCGGCGAGGGGACCCCGCAGGGCCGCAGTCAGGCGGTGCAGGGCGGGGGGGAGGGGGCGCGACGCGACGGACATCCGGGAAAGGTATCCGCGCGGGGGGCGCGTTGCCGTCATCGGCCGCGGCTGCTGACGGCCTTCTCGGTCCCCTCGGTGATCCAGCACTCCACGGCGTCGACCAGACGCGGCACCGAGGCGTCGTACAGCGCGCGCTCGTCCTGCGGCATGGCGCGCAGCACGAACGCGGCCAGGTCCCCGATGGTGCGGCGCTCGTCCACGGGGTGGATGCCGATGCGCAGCCGCGGATAGGCGGGGGACTTGAGGTGGGCCTCGACGCTCTTGAGGCCGTTGTGGCCGCCGGGGCTGCCGGCGGCGCGCAGCCGGTACTCGCCCACCGGCACTGCGACCTCGTCGACCAGCACGAGGAGATCCTGCGCGGGGGTCCATCCGGTGCGCTTGAGGTACGGCCGGAGGGCGGCGCCGCTGAGGTTCATGTAGGTCTGCGGCTTGACCAGCTTGAGGGCATGCGCCCCCAGGCGGGCGGTGGTGGTGACCGCCTCGCCGTCCTTGCGCCACGGATCGGCGTGCCAGCGCTGCGCGAGGTGGTCGAGGAGCCACCACCCCACGTTGTGCCGCGTGTCCTCGTATTCGCGCCCGGGGTTGCCCAGGCCCATGATCACTTTCATGCGGAACGGAAGGCGCGCGGGGCGCGGGATGCGCCAGCGTGGGGTGACCATGCCGGACGGATGCCGCGCCCCGCGGGAAATGCGTGGGGGGCCTTACTTCTCGTCGTCGCCCTTCGCCTTGCGGATCAGCTCGGGCTCGGCGGCGCCGGCGGCCGGCTCCACGGCCACCTTGGGCGGCGCAACCACGCACACCGTGGCGCCGGGCTCGTCGAGCACGGTGACGCCGGCGGGGAGGCTCAGGTCGGCCACATGGAGCGGCTTGCCCAGCTTGACGTGGCTGATGTCGACGTCCACGTGCTCGGGGATGTTCCCCGGGTCGCACTCCAGGTGCAGCTCGTGCATGACCTGGTCGAGGATGCCCCCCTCAAGGCGCACCCCGTCGGGGGTGCCGACGTAGACGATGGGGACCTTGACCGTGACCTTCTCGCCGGCGACGAGCTCCTGGAAGTCCAGGTGCATGACGTGGCGCTTGAAGGGATGGCGCTGGATCTCGCGGATGAGGGTGCGCGAGACCTTGCCGTCGATGGCAAGCTCGATGACGGTGGAGCTGGGGGCGATGCGCTGGAGCAGGCGCTCCGTCTCGCGGGCGTTGGTCACGAGCGACTGCGGCTCGCGGCCGTGGCCGTAGATGACCGCGGGGATGCTGCCGGCGGCGCGGAGCTTGCGCGCGGCGCCCTTGCCGGTGTCGGTGCGGACGGTCGCGGAGAGACTGGCGGTGGCCATGGGATACCTCGATGCGGGGAAAGGTGGTGCGGGAGTAGCGGTGAGCTGCCGTCCCGGCCGGAACCTGCGGGTGCTGCGGTGCTACGGGTGCTGCGGGTGCTGCGGGTGCTACGGGTGCTGCGGGTGCTGCGGTACTGCGGTACTGCGGTACTGCGGGCCTGCGGGCCTGCGGGGACTACTCGAACAGCACGCTCACCGACTGGTCGGCGTGCGTGTACCGGATGGCCTTGGCCAGCAGCTCGCCGACCGACAGGACGGTGAGCTGCGGGGGGCGCCGCTCCGGGGGGAGGTTGATGGAGTCGGTGACGACCAGCTCGGTGATGGGGGCCTTGCTGAGGCGCTCCACGGCGGGCCCGGAGAAGAGGGCGTGCGTGGCGCACACGTAGATGTCCTGGGCCCCCAGGTTCTTGAGCGCGCGGGCCGCCTCGGAGACGGTCCCCGCGGTGTCGATCATGTCGTCGGGGATGAGGCAGTCGCGCCCCTCCACCTCGCCGACCACGTTCATCACCTCGGCCACATTGGCCTTGGGGCGGCGCTTATCGATGATGGCGAAGGCCGCGTCCAGCCGCTTGGCGAAGCCGCGCGCCATCTTGGCCGACCCCACGTCGGGGGCCACCACCACCAGGTCCTTGAGCGCCTTGCGGCGGAAGTAGCTGGTGAACACCGGGGCGGCGTACAGGTGGTCCACCGGGACGTCAAAGAACCCCTGCAACTGGTGCGCATGGAAGTCCAGCCCCAGCACCCGGTCGGCTCCGGCCGTCTCGATGAGGTTGGCCATCAGCTTGGCGCCGATGGCCACGCGGGGCTGGTCCTTGCGGTCCTGCCGGGCGTAGCCGGTGTAGGGGAGCACCGCCGTGATGCGCGCGGCCGACGCCCGACGCGCGGCGTCGATGAGCAGGAGGAGCTCCAGCATGTTCTCCCCCGGCGGATTGGTGGGCTGCACCACGAAGATGTCGGCGCCGCGGATGTTCTCGTCGATGCGCACGAACACCTCGCCGTCGGCGAAGCGGGTGCAGTTCACCTTGCACAGCTCAGTGCCCAGCGCGCGCGCCACTTCCTCGGCGAGGGGCCGATTGGCGGTGCCGGCGAGGAGCTTGAGGCCGCGCGGCGCCACAGGCGCCTCGGATCCCGGGGTCATGCGGGGGTCTCGGACAGTCGGGGGAGTCAGCGCGCCCCCGCGGTTCCTGCGGGACGGCGCAGCCTTGAAAGCTAACCCGTCCGGGGCCGACCCGGGAGAGGCTCCGCGCGACCCGAGACGGGATGCTCCGGTCCCCGTGGGGACGACCGGCGCCTTCGGCGGGATCGACAGGCGGGCGCCCCCCGCCCGCCGCATAGGCCCACTTGGAATCGAACCAAGATCTCCGGCTCCAAAGGCCGGGGTAATAGCCGTTATACGATGGGCCAGCAGCCCCGTCGCCGAACGACGGGAGCGCAACCGGTATGCTACTCCCCTGCGGCGGCCGACGGGAGGGGGGGGCGTGCGGCAGCCCCCCGCGTCGCCCGACTTTCGGCGCGCTCCCAGTCGGGGACCGGCAGCGCGTCCCCCGCCCGCACCGCGTGCTCGTACGGCCCCAGCAGGTGCACGATGCTGTTGGCGTAGTACGACACCAGCGGGCGCCCGCGCGGAAGCCGAACCACCCCGCCCGCCGTGGGCGCCACCATGCGCCGCAGCCGCAACATGCGCTCGGCCCGCTCCCAGGTGACGGCGATGTCCCGGTCGGCGCGCAGCACGGCGGCGTTCCCCGCGCGGAGCACGTCGCGCATGGCCGCCATCCGCGCCAGCAGCACCGCCAGCGGAATCACCTCGCCGTCCAGGCTCTGCAGCGCCGCGCACGCCAGCGGCACCGGGGGCACCGGGATCAGCTGCCCGACCCGCGCCATCACCTGGTCACACCACGCCTGCACCAGCGGCAGCCGCTCCTCCCGCGGCCGCTCATGCAGCGGCGGGCCCTCGGCTTCCAGCGCGTCCAGCCATGGCGCCACCGGGATGGGGGCGCCGATGGTGACCGCCGCCTGCCCGTAACGGCGCCAGCGGCGCAGCACCATCCGCCCCAGGTTGCGCGCCAGGAAGCGCCCCACCTCCCACCCCTGCGCCAGCCGCGCCCCGGCGCCCCGCACCGGCGCGCGCGACTCCAGCTCCCGCAGCAGCGACCGGTCCTCCAGCACGCGGTCGTAGTTGAGCCCCACCGGCACCACCACCAGGCGCCGGCGCAGCGCGGGGTCGCGGGCCGCCCCCAGCGCGTAGTCCAGCAGGCCGATCTTGGCGGGGCGCAGCGCGCCGTCGCGGGTGAGCCCCCCCTCGGGGAAGATCCCCTGGGTCACCCCCTCGCGGGTGACGCGCTCCACGTAGCCACGCAGCACCGCGTGGTACAGCGGCTCGCGGTGCCGCCGGCGGATGAAGTACGACCCGAAGCTCTTGAACAGCAGCTCCAGCGGAAACGCCCGCGCCCACTCCCCCACGGCCCATGAGATGGCCACCCGCCCCAGCAGCACGTACGACACCAGCACGTAGTCCGCGTTGGAGCGGTGGTTCATGAGGTAGATGACCGTCGCGTCACGCGGCACGTCGCGGAACGGGTCGGCGCGCTCGACGGTGACGGTGACCTTGTAGAACACGCCGAGGGCCGCGCGGCTCAGCCAGTACCCCAGCCGGTAGTAGGCGAGGATGCTGAAGAACGGGACGATCTCGTGCAGGTAGCGGCGCGCCCGCCGCCACGTGGCGTCCTCGTCCTCTCCGTGCGCCTCGGCGTGCGCCCGCACGGCGGCGGCCACCGCGGGGTCCTCGAGCACCTGCGCGATGACGCGGGCCCGGCGGGTGAACTTGTCGCGGTCGGTGCGCGTGCGCACCCGCAGCAGGGTGCGGCGGGCCCACCGGCGCAGGACCCACCGGGCGGCGGAGTGCGTGGTCAGGTAGGCCACCGCCGCTCCCACCAGCAGCAGGGCCGCGCCCAGCAGGGAGGCCACCACCCCGGTTCCCATGGCGGCTACGTCGCCGGCCACAGCCAGGCGGCGCCGCGCACGCCGCTGCTGTCCCCGTGGTGGTGCCGCACCACCCGCGTGTGCACCGTGGGAGAGAACACCCAGGGCGGCAGCGCGGCGGCGATGGCCTCCGGGAGCCCGGCCACGTTGGACACCCCGCCCCCCAGCACGATCACATGCGGGTCGAGCACGTTGATCACCGTGGCCAGGCTGCGGGCCGCCCGGTCCACCAGGCGCGCCCGGGTGGCCTCGGCCGCCGGGTCCCCCGCCGCGGCGCGCGCCATGACCTCGGGGGTGGTGACCGATTCCCCGGTCACCCGGGCGTGGTCGGCCGCCACCCCGGGGCCGGAGATCCAGCTCTCCACGCACCCGGCGCGCCCGCAATAGCAGGGCGGAGGGGCCAGCTCGTCCCCCCGGGGCCACGGCAGCGGGTTGTGCCCCCACTCCCCGGCGATCTGGTTGGGGCCGGCCAGCAGCCGGCCGTGCACCACCACGCCGCCCCCCACGCCCGTGCCCATGATGACGCCGAACACGCTGGGCGCCCCCGCGGCGGCGCCGTCGGTGGCCTCCGAGAGGGCAAAGCAGTCGGCGTCGTTGGCGAGGCGCACGGGGCGCCCCAGCGCGGCCTCCAGATCCGTCCCCAGCGGTTGGCCGATGAGCCACGTGGAGTTGGCGTTCTTCACCCGCCCGGTCTCCGGCACCACCGCCCCGGGGATCCCGATCCCCACCGTCCCCTCGCGCCGCGTGGCCGCCTCCAGCTTCCGCACCAGGCGGGTGATCGCCTCCACCGTCTCCCCGTACGCGCGCGGGGTGGGCATCCGCTCGCGCGCCAGCACCGCCCCGTCGTGGGCGAGGGCGATCCCCTCGATCTTGGTCCCCCCCAGGTCGATGCCGAGGCGCACGCGGACTACCGGCCGGTGCCGCGCGCCGAGTCGAGCGCCGCGTACACCATGGTCTGGAAACGGTTGGCGACGTCCTTGTTGTTGGGGAGCTGGTTGATCATGAACACCAGGATGAGCCCTTCGGCGGGGTCGATGCGGTAGCTGGTGCTGTACGCGCCCCCCCAGCCGTAGGCCCCGCGCGAGGCCAGGTCGGCGGCGCCGAACTGCTCCACCGTCTCGAATCCCAGCCCGAACCCCACCGTGGTGCCGTGCAGCGTCCCCACCTGGTTGGTGCGCATGAGCGCCACCGCGTGGTCCGACAGGTAGCGACGCCCCTCCCAGGTGCCCCCCCGCGCGATCATCTGCAGGAAGCGGGCGTAGTCGCGCGCGGTGGCCAGCAGCCCGGCGCCGCCGGCGAAGTTGCGGCGCGGGCCGTCCACGTAGTGCCCCTGGCCGCGCGCGCCCTCGGGGGCGCGCACCACGGTGTCACCGCTGCTGGCGTACACCGTCACCAGCCGGTCGCGCTGCGCCGGCGGGAGGAAGAAGTGGGTGTCGGTCATCCCCAGCGGGGCGGTGAGCCGCGTGCGGAGGAAGACATCCAGCGCCATCCCCGACGCGCGCTCGACGATGCACCCCAGCAGGTCGGTGTTGTAGCCGTAGACCCACGCCTCCCCGGGCTGGGCGACCAGCGGCAGCGTGGCCAGCCGGTCCATCGTCTCGCACACCGGCTCGTCCTTGTCGGCGGTGTACCAGCCGAAGCCGGCCGCCGGCCCCAGCCCCAGCGCGCGGTAGCGATCCGCCACGTGCGCGTCCGTGCCGTAGGAGATTCCGGCCGTGTGCGTGAGGAGGTCACGCACCGTGATGGCACGCCGCGCGGGGACCAGCACCGCGCCGGTGTCGCTGCGCATCGCCACCTGGGGGCGCGCGTAGCCGGCGAAAAAGCGGCTGATGGGGGTGCCCAGCGTGAGCTTCCCCTCATCGACCAGCATGAGGATGGCGGCGCTGGTGAGCGCCTTGGTCTGCGACGCGATGCGGAACACCGCGTCGGGGGTCATGGCGCGTCCGGCCTCGCGGTCGCGCCACCCCACGGCCCGCTGGTACACCACGCGGTCGTCGCGGAGCACCAGCGCCACCGCGCCGCCGATCTGCCGGGTGCGCGCCGCCTCCTCCAGCATCGCGTCCAGCCGAGCCAGCCGCTCGGGGCTGAGCCCCGCGCGCGCGGCGGCG
>JBEIJM010000045.1:0-19224 GCA_040380205.1 Gemmatimonadaceae bacterium | reverse complement strand
GTCTGCAGCAGCTGCCCGTCCATCGAGGTCAGCGCCTCGCGCCCGATGGCGGTTTCCACGGCCACCGGGGTCCGCGCGGCCACCCATGTGGCCATGCGTGGCACCCCCCACAGGTAGGCCCCCCAGCAGAGCAGCGCCGTGGCGGCCAGCCCCAGCAGCGCCAGCGGCCAGTGGCGCTGCCAGCGCGCCACCAGCCCGTCCTCCACCCCCAGCGCCTCCAGCAGCCGGTCAAACTCTTCCTGGCGACGCACCTCCAGGTGCGCCCCGCCCGGAAGGCGCACCATCCGCGGCGCCGCCGCCAGCCGCTCGGACAGCTCCAGGTCGTACCAGGGGACCGCGATGGGGGGCGCGTCATCGCTCCACCCGAGGCACAGCTGACGCTCGTGCACCCACAGCCGCACCGGGCGCGCCACCGAGCTCACCCCGTCGAAGTACTGCGCCGGCACCACCGGCAGGGGCGCGGCCCCGGGGTCGGCGGTCACAGCCCCACGTCGAGGCCGAGGTCGTCCACCACGCTGTCGCCGGTGGCGCCGGCGGTCGCGCCGTCATGGGCGGCCAGAAAGGTGGGGGACTCGGTGCTCACCACCTCCAGCGACTCCACGCGCGTGCGGTGCAGCCGCACCGCCGCGAACGGCGCATAGAGCCCCAGCGTCACCATGGTCAGGGCCACATTGGACAGCATCACCCCCACCAGCCGCCAGGGGGAGAGCGTGGAGCGGAAGCGCACCGCCCCCAACGTGAAGCTGTTCCACGTGGTGTTCCACACCCGGGCCTGCACCAGCGGCATGGTGGCCAGCGCCAGCGCGTACGCCAGCAGCACCGCCCCGACGATGACCGCCATGCCGGCGCCCTCCACATCCAGGTCGCCGGCGAGTTCCTCGGCGGCCTTGTACCCCCGATAGATGACCAGTGGCAGGACGGTTGCGAGGAGCGCGCCGAGCCCCACCATGGGGAGGTACGCGCGATAGAAGGCCCCGATCCCGGCGCCCAGCGCTCCCTGCGTCTGGCCGCAGCGCACGTGGTTGTGGGCGAAGCGCCTGAGGCGCGCCTGGAACACCGGAAAGAGCAGCGCCCCGGCGGCGATGGTGGCCACGAACAGACCGCCGGCCACCGGATTGTCCATCCCCTCGCTGCCGAAGGACACGCCGCCGGTGGCCAGCAGCACCACCCCCAGCCCCAGCATGGGGGCCAGCGCCATCGCCGCGTCGCGCACGGTGCCCACGAAGCCGAAGCGCACGCCGCGATAGCTGGTCACCTGCGCGCGAAAGCGGAGCGACTGGACCAGCAGCCACGGGAACAGCACCGCCACCACCGCCGCGGTGGCCGCGCCCGCCGCAATCGACAGCTTGAACGCCAGGTTGTAGGCGCCCACCAGCACCAGCGCCAGCAGGCGGCCGCGCAGGATGGCCCATGGGCGGCCGTGATAGTCGAGGACGCTGCCGTCGAGGTGGGTGTTGCGGTGGAAATACTGCTGGCGGCGCACCTTGGCCCACGCGGAATAGATCCCGACCGTGGCCACGGTGAGCAGCAGGTTCACGATCCAGATGCGGAAGTATTCCTGGCCGCTGCCGGTGAAGCGCAGGGGGTAGGCCGACGGGAGCGGCGCGGCGGGCGCCAGGACGGCGGGCAACGTTTCCACGGGCGCCGTATGGGGCGTGTACAGCGGGGGGGCGGCCGGCTGGTCCGGCTCCATGCGCAGGGCATCGGGCAACGCGTCGCTCACGGCGTCGGGCGTGCTGTCGGACATGACCTCCTCCTCCCCATTGCACCGCCGGCCGATTGCGAGGGCCAGTGGCGCGCACAGCGGCGGCTCCGCGGGGCCGCCGATCCCGGTCAGTGGACGGCGTGGAAGCTGTGGCTGGGGCCGGTGCCGCGCCAGAGGGGACGAACCGTGTGCCCGGAGGCGGCGGCCGGGCTAGGTGAGCCCGAACTCCTCGCGCGCCTGGCGCGCCGCCAGGCTCTCCACCGCCTGGGCCGCCAGCCCGCTCCCCGGTGCCCCGACGGCCTCCGCCTGCTCCCCGGCGCGCACCAGCGCCAGCGCGTCCTCGCGGCGGGCCAGCAGCGCCCAGAACTCCCCGGCGTCGGGATCGGTGGCCCCGTCCGCCGGCAGCTGCGCGTACATGGCCTTGTACATCAGCGAGAAGGCCCAGAACAGCGCCAGCAGGTCGGGGAGCACCAGCACCACGCGCGTGATGGCGTTGACGTTGGCGACCTGGTCGTTGAACGCCGGCGTGTTGAAGGGCGCGGTGACCATGTGCCAGTTGATGGCGAAGTTGGCCACCCCGGCCAGCAGGTTGGTGCCGCCGATCACCAGCGCGGCGGTGCGCAGGGCGCGGCGCACCGGGGGCTCGTCCAGCAGCCGGTCCATCTGCGCGGCCCGTTCGGGGGTGTCGGGGGCCAGCCCCTGCAGGGCGATCCCCCGCGTGACCGGGCGGGCGAGGAACGCCGTCACCCCGAACACCAGCACCGCCAGGAGGTAGCTGGCCGTGTCCTTGAGGGCGAACAGCACGCCGTCCACGTACCAGAAGGCCAACGCCCCGCGCATGACCGCCGAGAAGCCGCTGTAGCTGGAGATGAAGTTGAAGCGGCGCGTGAGGACCAGGAGGTCGAGGAGGACCCAGGCCACCGGCACCAGGGCGGCCAGCAGGTACGCCTGGAGCGTCCCCAGCGGCGCGGTGCCGTACTTGAGGATGAGCACCGGGGCGGCGGCGCCGACCAGGATGTCCAGGGTGAGCTTGAGGGTCTTCGACACGCCCGCAATCTCACAGGGGGGGACCCGGGTGGTACCCGGGGGAGTACGGAGGGGGGCGGGGGAGGCCAGCCCCGCCTACCCCCCCGGCGGGTACAGGAACCGGAGCACCGCCCCCGCCCGCTCCCCCCAGGCCCGCTCGTCGTGGCGGGCCCCCTCGGCTTCGTGGTAGCAGAGGTCGTCCCCCGGACGCCAGCCGCGCCGCACCAGCATGCGGTACAGCAGCCGCGCCCCCTTCACCATGCGGTGCTCGCCGGTGCCCACGTCCAGCCACACCTTGAGCGCCGGGCGCCGTCCGGGGTCGGTGGCCAGCTGCCGCACCACCCACCGGTCGTCCCACCACACCGAGGGGGACAGCACCCCCAGCTTGCCGAACACGGTGGGATGGGTGATGCCGAGGTACAGCGACAGCAGCCCCCCCAGCGAGCTCCCCGCCACCCCCGTGTCCGCCGGGGCGCGCCGCGTGCGCCAATGGTGGTCCACCCACGGCTTGATCTCGTACACCAGCATCTGCCCGTAGCGGTCGGCGCGCCCGCCGGCGTCGTGCGCCGCGTCGCGGGTGGGGGTGTACTCGTCAATCCGCTCGCGCCCGGCGTTGCCGATGGCCACCAGGATCACCGGCTCGATGAGCCCGGCATGCATGAGCGCCCGCGCCGTGGTGTCGATCCCCCACTGCACCCCGAAGGCGGCCAGCGGCAGGTCGTCAAAGACGTTCTGCCCGTCGTGCAGGTACAGCACCGGGTAGCGGCGCGCCGGCTCCCGGTCGTAGTCGGGGGGGAGGCAGACGGTGAGGTCGTGCGGCTGGTCCAGATAGCGCGACGGGACCGACGGGAAGTGCAGGAGCGACCCCGCCACCTGCGCGGGGGGGAGCGGGGCGTGCGGATCGAGAGGGCGGGCCGTTTCCATGCGACGGGAAAGCTAGCGCGGGCGGCGTGCCTGGGAGCCTGAGCGCACGCGGGCGCACCAGCGTGCGCGGGCGGCGTGCCGATTGCGCCGCACGGCGGTAACGTGGACCGCATGACCCATGCCCTCCGCCCCCTCCCGTGCCTCTCGCTCCCCCTGGGCGCGGTGCTCCTCCTGCTCGCCGCGGCCCCGCTGGCCGCCCAGCCGGCCCCCGCCGCTGACGCGCCCCCCTCGGTGCGCGCCATCGACGCCGCGCCATTCCCGTCCGCCTTGGTCGCCTCGCCCTCGGGGGCGGCGGTGGCGTGGGTGCAGAACGCCGCGGGCGAGCGGAGCGTGTACGTGGCTACCGCGCCGGCGTACGCCGCCCGGCGCGTGGCCCACTTCCCCGGTGACGATGGGCAGGAGCTGGCCGAGCTGGCCTTTGCCGCCGACGGGCGGACGCTCTGGTTCACGCGCGGCGGCGCCCCCAACCGGGCGGGGGAGACTCCCAACCCCGCCAGCGCCCCGGGGGGCGCCGAGCAGGCCCTCTGGCGCGTGCGCCTGGACGCGCCCGCCGCCACGGCGGTTCGGGTGGCCGAGGGGAGCCGTCCCACCCCGGCGCCCGTGGGGGAGGGGTTCCTGTTCGTGCGGCGTGGGCAGGCCATGACGCTGGCCGAGAAGGACGGACGCACGGAGGCGGTGCCGCTGTTCCGCATGCGCGGCGCCGCGTCGGAGCTGCGCTGGTCCCCCGATGGCCGGCGCGTGGCCGTCGTCTCCAACCGGGGCACGCACAGTTTCGTGGGCGTGTTTGATCCGGCCGCCAACACGCTGCGGTGGATCGCCCCCAGCACCGACGTGGACCAGTCGCCCGTGTGGTCCCCCGACGGAACGCGGCTGGCGTTCCTGCGCGTGCCCTACGCCAAGCGGCGGATGATCTTCCTCCCCATCCGCGAGGCGCAGCCGTGGTCCATCCTGGTGGCCGACGTGGCGCGCGGCACCGCGGTGGAGCGGTTCCGCGCCGCACCGGGGCGCGGGTCGGCGTTCTGGCCCATGCAGGCCGAGTCGCAGCTGCTGTGGACGGCGGACGACCGGCTGGTGTTCCCGTGGGAGCGCGACGGGTATCTGCACCTGTACAGCATCCCGTCGCAGGGCGGGGCGTGGGCGCAGCTGGACCGCGGGGCGCACGAGGTGGAGTACGTCACGCTGGATGCCGGCGGGCGACAGGTGCTGTTCAACTCCAACCAGGACGACCGCGACCGGCGGCACCTCTGGCGTGTGGCCGCGGACGGCTCGGCGCCCGCGGCCCCGCTCACGCAGGGGAAGGGGATCGAGTGGCAGCCGGCCCCGCTGGCCGACGGGAGCGTGGCCTTCCTGGCCAGCGATGCGCGGATCCCGGCGCATGCGGCGATCCTGCAGGCGTCCACGCGCACGCGCCGCTTCCTGGCGCCGGAGACCATGCCCGCGGACTTCCCCTCGCCGGCGCTGGTGGAGCCGGTGGCGGTGACCTTCACGGCGGCCGACGGCATCAGGAGCTACGGGCAGCTGTTCCTGCCGCCGGCGGGGAAATTCCCCGGGCGGCGGCCGGCCGCGATCTTCATTCACGGCGGGTCGCGGCGGCAGATGCTGCTGGGGTGGAACTACGGCAGCTACTACCACCACGCCTACGCGCTCAACCAGGCGCTGGCGCTGCGCGGGTGGGTGGTGGTGCAGCTCAACTATCGCAGCGGCATCGGCTACGGGCGCGACTTCCGCGAGGCGCTGGGGTACGGGGCGGCGGGCGCCAGCGAGGTGGGCGACCTGGTGGCGGCGGCGCGGTGGCTGCGCGCGCGTGCCGACGTGGACCCCGCCAAGGTGGCGCTGTGGGGCGGCTCGTACGGCGGCTACATGACCGCGCACGGGCTCACCCGGCACCCCGAGCTGTTTGCCGCCGGCGTGGACATCCACGGCGTGCACGACTGGAACGTGGGGATCCAGACCTTCCTCCCCGACTACAACCGGCTGGAGGACCCGGCGGCGGGGGCGCTGGCCTTTGCCAGCTCGCCGCTGGCACAGGTGCGGCGGTGGAAGGCCCCGGTGCTGCTGGTGCACGGCGACGACGACCGCAACGTGCGTTTCGTCGAGACGCTGACGCTCATCGAGGCGCTGCGGAAGCAGCAGGTGCCGGTGGAGCAGCTGGTGTTCCCCGACGAGGTGCACAGCTTCCTGCGCCATGACAGCTGGATGCGCGCCTTCGAGGGGACGATCGACTTCCTGGAGCGGCGGGTGCTGGGCGGGGGGCGCTAGGCGCGGCCGGGGGGGCGGGACGGTAGGGCGCGGGCGCCCGGGCGCGGCGGCGATCAGCGCGCCGCGTCCAGCCGGCGGCGGAGGAACGCCCCCGCCTCGCGCAGCGACTGCGTGGCCTCGGGGACGAAGGGCGCCAGGATGGGCCACGCATGCGGCAGCCCCGGGCGCACCACCAGCGTGCTGTCGCCCCCCGCCGTGCGCACCGCCTCGTGCACCCGCACGCTGTCGTCCAGCAGCAGCTCCTCGGCACCCACCTCCAGGTGCAGCGGCGGGAGCCCGTGCCAGCGGCCGTACAGCGGGGAGACCCGCGCGTCGTCGGGCGCCACCCCGGCGGGGAGGTAGCAGGCGGCGAAGTCCGGCGCGTTGTCGGGGCGGAACATCGCGTCGCGGCCGTCGTTGCCGTACCGGCTGGCGCCGGTGGCCGCCAGGTCGGTCCACGCGGAAAAGGCCACCACGGCGGCAGGGAGCCCCTCCCCCAGGTCGCGCAGCCGCTGCGCCAGCCCCAGCACCAGGTTCCCCCCGGCGGACTCGCCCCCCAGCGCGATGCGGTCGGCGGGGATCCCCTGCGCGCGCAGCCAGCGCCAGGCCACCAGCGCGTCGTCGGGGGCGGCGGGGAAGGGGTGCTCCGGGGCCAGGCGGTAGTCCAGGCTGAACACGCGGCACCCGGTGGCGCGCGCCAGCCCCGCCGTGATGGGGCGGTGCGTGGCGGCGCTGCACGCCACGAAGCCCCCGCCGTGGATGTAGAGCACCACACCCGCGCCGGGAGCGGGGGGCTCCAACCACTCGCCCCGCACCGGGGTGCCGTCGGGGGCGACGCCGGCCACCGGGGTGATCCGCACGCCACGCGACGCGAGCGCCTGCCACCAGGGCTGGGTCCCCATGAGCAGCCGGGCGCGACGCACCAGCCGGTGCGGCGGGCCCCAGCTGCGCCGGCGCATGCCCACGCGGATGAGGGCGTTGAAGAGGCGGGCGGGGAGGGAGGGCATGCGCGAAAGCTAGCCCCTCCCCCGTCCGCACGCCCTACTCGTCGTGCAGCATCCGCACCGCCGGGGTGTCCAGGTCATCCATCTGCCCGCTGCGCGCCGACCACGCGAACGCGGCCACCGCCGCCCCCACGATGACCAGCGCCAGCGGCAGCACCAGGTAGATCACGCTCACGACGCCTCCGGGGCGACCCGCGCCCGGGCAAAGGTGGACCCCAGCCACGAGCCCAGCACCACGGTGACCGAGGCCGTGGGCATGAGGATGGCCGCAATGAGCGGCGTGAGCACGCCGGCCACCGCCAGCGACGCCCCGATCAGGTTGTAGCCGATGGAGAAGCCGATGTTGCGCCGGATCACCCGCAACGTGCGCGCCGCCCCCTCGGTGAGCTCCACCAGCGGCGCCAGCCCCGGGCGGGTGAGGTAGATGTCGGCGGTGGCCAGGCACGCCTCCGCGCCGCCGTGCACGCCAATGCCCACGTCGGCCGCGGCGATGGCGGCGGCGTCGTTCACGCCGTCCCCCACCATCACCACGCGCCCGCCCCCCGCGGCCGCGGCGCGTGCCTTCTCGCGCTGCACCTCCGCCAGCTTGGCCTCGGGGGAGGCGCCGCCGATGACATCGCCCGGCGCAAAGCCCAGCGTGCGCCCCACGGCTGCCGCCACCTCGGGGGCGTCGCCGCTGAGCAGTCGCGTGCGCCACCCGCGCGCCCGCAGCGTGGCCAGCGCCGACGCGGCATCGGCGCGGATGGCGTCCCCCACGCCGGCCACCGCCACCAGCACGCCGTCCACCACCACATGCACCGGCGTGGCCGTCTCGGGCACCGCCGCGGGATTCCCCGCCGCATCTGCGGCCAGCGGCGCCACCGAGTAGGCGCCCTCGGCGTGTACCGCGGCGGCGGCAAAGCGCGGCGAGCCCACGCGCACGCGGTGGCCGTTCACCGTTCCCTCGATGCCGGCGCCCACCACATGGCGCACCTCGGTCGGCGCGGGGACCGCCACGTCGGGCCAGGCGCGGCGGAAGGCGTCGGCCAGCGGGTGCGACGACCCCGCCTCCAGCGCCAGCACCAGCGCCCGCACCGACGGGTCACCATGCCACGCCACCAGCGCCGTATTCCCCTCGGTGAGCGTCCCCGTCTTGTCCAGCAGCAGCGTGCCCGGGGCGGCCAGCAGCTCCAGCGCGTCGCCCCCCTTCACCAGCATGCCG
This sequence comes from Gemmatimonadaceae bacterium, assembly GCA_040380205.1. Lineage (GTDB taxonomy): Bacteria > Gemmatimonadota > Gemmatimonadetes > Gemmatimonadales > Gemmatimonadaceae > Gemmatimonas. Next base: position 11,126 of record JBEIJM010000045.1, on the reverse strand, counting down.
CGCCCCGCGGCGCGCCCCACCGCCACCGTGATGGCCAGCGGCGTGGCCAGCGCCAGCGCGCACGGGCACGTCACCACCAGCAGCGCAATGGCGTCGTCCAGCGCGTGCGGCGCGCCGCCGCGCAGCTTGACCGCCAGCGTGGCCGCCGCCAGCAGCAGCACGGTGGCGGTGAAGATCCCCGCCAGGCGGTTGGCGAACAGCACCACCGGGGCGCGGCGCCGTGCCCCCTCCTCCACCTGCTGCAGGATGGCGGCCAGGCGGCTGGAGGCGCCGGCCTGCTCCACCCGCACGCGCACGGGGGCCTCCACGTTGAGCGTCCCCGCAAAGACGCGGTCACCCACGGCGGCCGCCGTGGGGCGTGACTCGCCGGTGAGCAGCGCGGCGTTCACGCGCGTGGCCCCCGCCACGATGGCGCCGTCGGCGGCAAAGCTCTCCCCCGCGCGCACGGCCAGCACCATCCCCGGCAGGAGCGCCTCCACCGGCACCGCCCGCTCGGTGTCCTCCCCGTCCACCACCCGCGCCGAGGCCGGCGCCAGGGCGTGCAGCAGCTCCGCCGAGTCGGTGGCGAGGCGCTGGCCGCGCTGCTGCAGGAACCGCCCCACCAGCAGCGCGAACACCAGCACCGCCAGCCCGTCGAAGTAGATGGGCCCGTGCCCGGTGACCGTGTTGACGGCGCCGCGCACCAGCCCCGCCGCCAGCGCGATGGCGATGGGGAGGTCCATGTGCAGCGAGCGGGTGCGCAGCGCAGCCCAGGCGCCGGTGAAGAACACGCGCCCGGGCCACGCCAGCGCCGGCACCGTGAGCGCCAGGCTGGCCCAGCGGAAGAACCGCTCCAGCGCGGGGTCCATCCCCGGTCCCTCGGCGCTGTAGAGCACCAGCGCCAGCAGCATCACGTTGGTGGCGATGGCGCCGGCCACGCCGATGCGCACCAGCATCGCGCGGTCTTCCTGGCGGCGCATGGCGGCGCGCACCACGCCCCGGAAGGGGTGGGGCGGGTACCCCAGCGTGTCCAGCGCGCGCGCCACCGCCGACAGCGGCTGCCGCGCCGCGTCCCACTCCACCACCGCCAGCGAGCGGCGCACGTCCAGCTCGGCGCGCGCCACCCCGGGGAGGAGCAGCGGCATCCGCTCCACCAGCCACACGCACGACGCGCAGTGCACGCCTTCCAGGTACAGCTCGGTGCGCGCCAGCCCACCGGCGGACGCGGTGACGTACAGCCGGGTGAAGTCGGGGTGGTCGAACTCGTCGTAGCGGCGCCCGCTGGGGCGCACCGGCGCCTCGCGCCGGTCGGCCATGCCGTAATACGCGCCCAGCCCGTGCTCGTGCAGGATGGCGAAGGCGGTGCGGCAGCCGGTGCAGCAGAACTGGCGCGGCTGGGCGGCGTCCGCGTCGCCGGGCGCGACGGCCAGCCCGCAGTGGGCGCAGGCGACCTCGGTGGCCGCAGCGGGCGGGGCGGGGAGGACGGCGGCGGTCATGGCGTGGGCGCGTGCGTGTGAGACGAGGCAGGCGCCACGGGCGCCGTCGGTGCGGGCGCGGATGGCGCATGTCCGGTCGGACCGTGCGCGGCGGGGCCATGCACGGCGGGACCATGCCCGGCGTGCGACGGCGCGCCGGAGGTCACCAGCGGCGCCAGCCGACCGGCCAGCGCGATCACCCCCAGCGTGAGCACCACGGCGGGGCCCGCCGCGGGGAAGCGGCGGCGCAGCGGGAGGAGCAGCCGCTGCGCCCCCACCCCCACCGCCAGCAGCGCCGGCACGGTGCCCAGCCAGAACAGCGCCATGAGCGCCATGCCGCCAGCCACCGACCCGGTGCCGCCGGCGGTGGCCACGAACACGTACAGCCACCCGCACGGCAGCAGCGTGGTGAGCAGCCCGGTGAGCAGTGCGCGCACGCCCATGGGCTGCCTGCGCGCCAGGTGCAGCACGCGTCCCAGCGCCCGCTGCCACCCTGCGGGCACGGGAAGCTGCGCCAGCGACACGCCGCGACGCGCGGCGAGCGCGGCCACCGCCCACCCCACCATGAGCGCCCCGGCCAGCAGCATGGCGCCGCGCTGCACGCCGGCCTGCTCACCGGCGGCGGTCACGGCGCCGCCCAGCGCCCCCGCCACCGCCCCCAGCAGCAGGTACGCCGCCAGCCGTCCGCCGTTGTACAGCGCATGGTCGCGCAGGCGGGCGCCGCCGTCGTGCGCCCCCTCGCCGCCGCCGTACCAGCACACGAAGCCGCCGCACATGGCGGCGCAGTGCACGCTCCCCAGCAGGCTGGCGCCCAGGACGCCCCCCGCCATCCCCATCCAGGGGAGCGACACGCCCGTCATTCGTGGTCTCGCACCACGGTGACGCGCTCCACCGCGTGGAACGCCTGGGGCGGGGCGCCCTCGCGCCGCACCTGCACGCGCAGCTCCCAGTGGCCGGCCCACGCCAGCGGCAGGGGGGCGGCGTAGCGCCCCGGGGCCACCTCGGGGAGGGTGGCGGTGTGGCGGTCGTTGGCGCGCGCGTTGAACAGCGCCTCCACGACCACCGCGGCGCCGGTGACCGGGGCGCCGTCGCGGTCGGTGATGGCCAGCGTCACGGTGGCGGGGGTGCCCGCCACCAGCGGGGTCACCGCGGGGGTGACCCGCCATCCCAGCGCCGCCGAGGCGCGCGCCTGCGCCATGGTGGAGTCCCACCCCACGGCGCGGCGGTAGTAGTCGGGTTCCACGGCGAAGCTGGGGTCGTCGTTGGCCACGCGCATCACCACCAGGTTGGCGGCCACGGTGGCGCCCAGGATGGCGGCGATGCCCACGGGCCAGCGGACGGAAGGGGCCAGGAGGTTCATGGCGCGGGCGTTGGGGGGGAGACGGCGGCCGGGGCGTCGGTGGGCCCCAGCAGGCGGTACGGGACGGTCTGCTCGGCGCCGCGGTCGTCACGGATGCGCACCGTGATGCGGCGCTCGCCGGCGGTGAAGGCGCTGCGGGGGAGGAGCACGAAGACGCTGGTGGCGCGCGTGGCGCCCGCCGCCACGGGGAGCGGGTTTTCCGGGGCCACCACGGTGGCCGCCCCCCCCAGCGCCTCCAGCCCCTCCAGCCGGATGGTGTAGCGCATGGGATCGCCGCGGCGGTTGGTGAGCTTGATGCGCAGCTGGTTGGCAATGCGCCCGTCGGGCTCCTCGGTGAACGGGGCGCCCAGGCCGCGCAGCAGCGTCAGGTCGGCGGCGGGCTTGCGGACGAGGGCGACCGCCAGCCCCCCAGCAGCACGGCCAGCACGGCGGGGTAGAGCACCGTGCGCGGGCGCAGCAGCCGGCGCGGGCGCCCCTCCAGCGCGTCCTGCGAGCTGTAGCGGATGAGGCCGCGCGGCGTGCCGACCCGGTCCATGATCTCGTCGCAGGCGTCGATGCATTGCGTGCAGTGCACGCACTCCATCTGCAGCCCGTTGCGGATGTCGATCCCGGTGGGGCAGGTCTGCACGCAGGCGCCGCAGTCGATGCAGTCCCCCGCCTTGGGGTCGCGCGCGGCGGTGGCGTGCGCGCGCGGTTCGCCGCGGCGGGCGTCGTAGGCGACGATGACCGACTGCCGGTCGATGAGCGCCGACTGCCAGCGGCCGTACGGGCAGACGATGAGGCAGGTCTGCTCGCGGAAGTAGGTGAAGTTGAACCAGACGAGGCCGGTGAACAGCACCACGAAGAAGAAGGCCGTGGGGTGCTCGGCGGGGGAGCCCAGCATCCACTGCCACAGCTGGTCGGTCCCCACGAAGAAGGCCAGCATCGTGTGGGAGACGTACAGCGCCAGCAGGAAGAAGGTGACGTACTTGGCGAGCCGCCGCGGGGTGAACCACTCGCCGCGGCGGTCGTGCGCGCGGGCGCCGGCGTAGCCGCCGTCGAACCAGCGGCCGATGGGGCGGAAGAGGAACTCCAGGTACACCGTCTGGGGGCAGGCCCACCCGCACCACGCGCGCCCGAACAGCGCGGTGAGGAGGAAGATCCCCACCACGCCGCTCCCCAGCGTGAACATGAACAGCAGCGTGTCGGTGGGGAGGAAGGTGTACCCCATGAGCGTGAACTGGCGCCGCGGCAGGTCCATGAGGAACACGGGCTTGCCGAAGACGCGCAGGTGCGGCGCCGCGAAGAAGAGCGCCATGAGGGCGTACGCCACGGTGCGGCGGCGGCGCCACCAGGGGCCATGCGACGGCTTGGGACGGATCCAGCGGCGGGATCCGTCCTCGTTGAGGGTGGGGAGGACGCGCCCCTGGCGGACCGGGGGGGCCGGGGGCGCGGTCATCGGCGGGCGGGCACGGCCAAGGACACGGCAGGGGTCACGGCGCGGCCGGCGGGGGGACGGGGACGCCCTGCGGCGCCTTGGGGGAGGCCGGGGTGGTCCCCTGCAGCGACGCCACGTACGCGGTGACCTCCAGCAGCTGCTCGGGCTTGAGCGACTTCCCCCAGGGGGGCATCCCCTTTTCCAGCACGCCGTTCACGATGGTGGCGTAGATCTCGGGCAGGCTCCCCCCGTGCAACCAGTAGCCGTCGGCGAGGTTGGGGCCGATGAGCCCGCCGCCGTCGGGGGCGTGGCAGGCGGCGCAGTAGGCGGCGTACACCGTCTGCCCTTCCGCCACCTCGTGCGGGTCGTTGCGCACGGCCAGCAGCCGCTCGGCGCTCACGTCGCCGCCCGAGGGGGCCGGGTGTTCGGCGGCGGCCTTGGCCATCGCCGCCTCGTACTCGGCGATGCGCCCCGGGCCGCTCCCTACGGGGCCCACGTTGAAGAGGTAGATGACGGAGAAGACGATCGTGCCGGCGAAGGTGAGCAGCCACCAGCGCGGCATGGGGTTGTCGTACTCCTGGATGCCGTCGTACTGGTGGTCGATGAGCCGGTCGGTGGTCCGGTCGGCGTCGCGGTCGGCGGCCATGGTCAGCGCTCCGGGGAGGGTCGGCCGACGGGCGTGGGCTCGTCGAAGGGGAGGCGGGCGTCGGCGTCCAGCTGGGCGCCGCGCCCCGGGAGGAAGGTGTACACCGAGACGGCCACGAAGACGCCGAGGAAGAGGACCAGGGCGACTTCGGCGTAGCCGCTGAGCCCCGCGTGCCCCATGATGTCGCTGAGCTTCATCAGTCGGCCCCTCCGGCGCGCGCGGCGGGCCCCGCCGCCGTGGCCGGCGCGGCCAGGCGGATGTCGCGTCCCAGCCGCTGCAGGTAGGCGATGATGGCCACCACCTGCTTGTCGGCCAGCCCGGCGGGCCCCCCCTGCTCCACGATGGCGGCGCCGATGGCGTCGGCCTGCGCGCGCGCCATGGCGGGGGCGGTGCGCACCGCCTCCCCGTAGGGGACCCCCAGCATCGTCATGGCGTCCACGCGGGCCTGGATGCCGTCGAAGTCCAGGGGCGTGGTGAGGAAGTGCCGGTAGGTGGGCATGATGGAGCGGGCCACCACCGCCTGCGGCTCCTGGAAGTGCCGCACGTGCCAGAGGTCGGGGTACTTGCCGCCCACGCGGGCCAGGTCGGGGCCGATGCGCCGCGACCCCCACAGGAACGGATGGTCGTACACCGACTCGCCGGGCTTGGAGTACTCGCCGAACCGCTCCGTCTCGTAGCGGAAGGGGCGCACCATCTGCGAGTGGCAGTTGAAGCACCCCTCGGCGATGTACAGGTCGCGCCCGGCCAGCTCCAGCGGCGTGTACGGCTTCACCGAGGCGATGGTGGGGACGTTGGACTTGATGAGGAAGGTGGGGAGGATCTCGAAGAGGGAGGCGACCAGCACCGCCACGGTGGTGAGCACCGTGAACAGCAGCGGCGCGCGCTCCCAGGCGCGGTGCCACGCCGCCCCGGCGAAGCGGGCCCAGAGCCCCGCGCCCGCCGGCACCGGCACGACGGGGGGTGTGTAGCGGGGCGCCAGCGGCGCCGCCTCCACCACCGGCTCGTCGTAGCGCGCCGGGCGCGCCCGCCAGGTCATCAGGATGTTCCACCCGAAGAGCAGCATCCCCACGATGTACAGCGTGCCGCCCGCCACGCGCATCCAGTACATCGGCATCAGCTTGAGCACCGTCTCCACGAAGTCGGGGTACGCCAGCCGCCCCGTCTCGTCGAAGGCGCGCCACATGAGCCCCTGCGTCACGCCGGCGCTGTAGATGGCCACCACGTACAGCACGATCCCCACCGACGCGATCCAGAAGTGCAGCTCCATCGCCTTCCGGCTGTGCACCGGCGCCTGGAACAGCCGCGGGAGCAGCCAGTACACCATGCCGAAGGTGAGGAAGCCGTTCCACCCCAGCGCGCCCGTGTGCACGTGCGCGATGATCCAGTCGGTGTAGTGGGCCAGGGCGTTGACGCTCTTGATGGAGAGCATCGGCCCCTCGAAGGTGGACATGCCGTACGCCGTCACCCCCACCACGAAGAACTTGAGGATCGGGTCCTGCGCCACCTTGTGCCACGCGCCGCGCAGCGTGAGGAGGCCGTTGATCATCCCCCCCCATGACGGCGCCCACAGCATCACCGAGAAGAGCATCCCCGTGGTGGAGGCCCACTCGGGGAGCGCGGTGTAGTGCAGGTGGTGCGGCCCCGCCCAGATGTACATGAACACCAGCGACCAGAAGTGCAGGATGGACAGCTTGTAGCTGAACACCGGCCCCTCGGCGGCCTTGGGCATGAAGTAGTACATCAGCCCCAGGAACGGCGTGGTGAGGAAGAACGCCACGGCGTTGTGCCCGTACCACCACTGCATGAAGGCGTCCTGCACCCCCGCGTACAGGCTGTAGCTCTTGAGCCAGCCGGCCGGCACCGCGAGGTTGTTGAAGATGTGCAGCAGGGCGACGGTGACGATGGACGCGATGTAGAACCAGAGCGCCACGTACAGGTGGCGCTCGCGCCGCCGCGCCACGGTGCCGAAGAAGTTGACGGCGAACGCCACCCACACCACCGCGATGGCGATGTCGATGGGCCACTCCAGCTCGGCGTACTCCTTGGCCTGCGTGAAGCCGAAGGGGAGCGTGAGCGCGGCGGCCACGATGATCGCCTGCCACCCCCAGAAGTGGAAGCGGCTGAGCGCGTCGGAGAACATCCGCGCCTTGAGCAGCCGCTGCGTGGAGTAGTAGGCGCCCAGGAAGAAGGCGTTCCCCGCGAAGGCGAAGATGACGGCGTTGGTGTGCAGCGGCCGCAGTCGGCCGAAGGCCAGCCAGCTGGTGTTGAAGTTGAACACCGGGTTGGCGAGCTGCAGGGCGATGAGCAGCCCCACCGACATCCCCACCACGCCCCACAGCAGGGTGGCGAAGAGGAACTTGCGGACGATGTCGTCGTCGTAGGTGAAGCGGTCGAGCATCGCGCCCCCCGGGGGGGCGGCGGCGGGTGCGGGCATCACGGGCCTCGTGGCGGGTGAGAAAACGGGACCATGGCGCGCACGCTAGCGCGCGGACCGTGCCGCGCCCGTCAGGCGGCGGCCGAACTTGTGTCGGGGATTCCCCGATGCGGCCGCGCCCGGCGCGGCGCGCCCTATATTTCGGGGATGTCCGCTTCCGACCGGTTCCCCGACGCCTCGGACCGCACGGTCCGCCGCCGCGCCTTCCTGGCGCAGCTGGCGGCCCCGCTGGCCGCGCTCGCCGCGGCGGCCGTGCGCCTCGCCGCGCAGCCCCGCCCCCTCTCGCTCCCCGAGCTGCAGGTGTACAAGGACCCCAATTGCGGCTGCTGCGCCGCGTGGGTCACGCACGTGCGGGCGGCCGGCTTCCGCGTGGTGGTGCACGACACCGCCGACATGGACGGGGTGAAGGCCAACTTCGGCGTCCCCGCGGCGCTGCACTCGTGCCACACGGCGCGGCTGGGGAAGTGGCTGGTGGAGGGGCATGTCCCCGCCGACCTGCTGAAGCGGCTGGCGGGGCTGACGCTGCCCACGTCGGGGTTCATCCCGCGGGGGGTGGCGGTCCCCGGCATGCCCACGGGATCGCCGGGGATGGAGGGCCCCAATCCCGAGCGCTACGACATCCTGCTGTTTGACGCCGCGGGGCGCACCCGGGTGTACGCCACCCGCGGATGACCGTGCCGCCCGACGGGCCGGCCGCCGCGGTCGAGCCGGCGCAGGCGCCCGACATCCCCGCCATGGTCGCCCTCAACAACCTGTTCGCCCCCGACGGGCTCACGCTCACCCGCAGCCCGGCGTTCGTGTCGGGGCACCTGGCCGACTACCAGGTGATCCGCGGCGCCGACGGGCGCGTGATCGGGCAGGTGGCGCTGGACGACTACTCGCCGTCGCTGGTGGAGCTGGTGTCGCTGGCGGTCGCGCCGGACCACCAGGGGCGTGGGCTGGGACAGGTGCTGGTGGCGGCCGCCGAGGCGCTGGCGCGCCGGCGCGGCTACCCCGAGCTGTTCGCGATCTCGCTGGCCGAGGCGCTGTTCCTGCGCATGGGGTTCACCGAGTCCAGCATCGCCGTGTACCCCGAGAAGATCGCGCGGTACCGCGGGATCTCCCGGTCCGAGCTCTCCATCGGACGGAAGTTCTGCTTCGCCAAGCGGCTCACCGCGCCGGCGGCCGCGGCGCACTGAGCCTTGCGCGGCGGTCCCGCCGCCAGCGGGGCGCCGACGGTCACATGGAAGGTGGCGCCCCGCAGCCGGCGCAGGCGCCGCAGGTTGGGGAGGAGCGCCTCGTCGCCGTACCAGGCCAGCGCATCCGCGTCCCCCGCCACGGCGGTGCCGGTGACGTGCACCGGCACCACCGGCACGCCGGCGCGCACCGCCCCCTCGAACAGCGACGACTCGAAGGGGAGCACCCCCGGTCCGGGCGAGGTGGTCCCTTCGGGGAAAAGCAGCACTTGCCGTCCGCCCCGCAAGGCCCCCGTCAGGGCGGGCACCGCGCGCAGCAGGTCGCGCTTGCGGGTGCGGTCCACCCACACCACGCCTAGCGCGTCGGCACACCGCCCCACCACGGGCCAGGCGCGCACTTCCTGCTTGCCCACAAAGGCGCACGGGTGGTGCGCGAGCACCGCCACGATGTCCAGCCAGGAGCGGTGGTTGGCCACCAGCAGCGTGGGGCCGGCGGGACGCGCGCCCTGCCAGGCCACCCGCACCCCCACGGCCCGCAGCACGCCGCGGCAGGCGAGGCGCAGCGCCCCCGCCGCCAGCCTCATCCGAAGAAGGCCTGCCGCATGTGCGCGGGCATCTCCGCGATGGCCAGCAGCACCAGGAAGTCGGTGGTGCCGAACTCCCGGTCCACCGCCGGCGCCCCGCAGGCGCGTGCGCCCAGCGTGAGGTAGCTCTCGAACAGCGGAGGGAGCGGCAGCAGCCCTGCCGGTGGCTCGGGGGCGGGGCGCGTGCGCCCGGCGTCCCACAGCGCGTGCGCCTCGGCGCGGGGCGGCACCAGGATCCCCTCGTGCAGCGCCCCCCGCGCGTGCACCGCGCGCCACGCCGCGATGGCCGTGTCGGGGTCGGTGCCGGGGATGGAGCAGCAGCCGAACAGGTGCCCCTTGCCGTTGTGCTGCAGGTAGCGGGCCAGCCCGCGCCACAGCAGGCGGATCACGCGCCCCGAGCGGTGGGCGGGCGCCACGCAGGCGCGCCCCACCTCCACCGCGTCGGCCAGGATGCGCCCGGGGAGCGCCCCCAGCTCGAACAGCGTGGCGCTGTAGAAGCCGAAGCGCGAGGCCGCCATCACCGCCGTCTGCAGCCGATAGGTCCCCACCACCTCCCCCGTGGTGCGGTGGACGATGAGCAGGTGGTGGAAGTAGGCGTCCCGCGGGTCCTCGTCGCGCCCGGTGGCGTGCGCCGTGGCCAGCCCCTCCCCCAGCTCCTCGTTGAAGACGCGGTAGCGGAGCGCCTGCACCGCGTGCAGGTCGGCGCGCGTCCACGCGAAGCGCAGGTCGTAGGCGCCGGCCTCGACCGTGCCGGGGGGGATGGCGTCGGCGTGGTGGGGGAACACCTCCCCTGTGAGCGGCTCGGGGAAGGCGGCGGGGGCCGGACCCGCGGGAGCCGCGGCGCTCTCCAAGGCATGGGCGAGGGATGGCGTCATGCGCCGCACGTTCCGCCTCGGGCGTCTCGCCGCCGTTGCCGCAGCGCCACATCGCCGTCACCGCCCGGCCACGATCCCGTGACGGCCGGGGCGCCGCCTCCGGGCCGGCCTACTGGCCCGGGGGGCGTCCCCTCCGCAGTTTCCCTCAGTCATGACCACCCCCTACCTCGACCCCCGCGTCCCCCGCCTCCTCGACCGGTGGCGCAGCCCCGCGCTGGGGCTCGAGATGCCCCATCGTCGCCTACGGCCATGCCGGCTGGCCGCTCCTCCTCTTCCCCACCGCGGCGGCCGACTTCCTGGAGAACGAGCGCTTCTGGCTGGTGAAGGCGATCGAGCCGTTGCTGCTGCAGGGGCGGGTGCGGGTGTTCTCCATCGACTCCATCAACCGGCTGGCGTGGATGGACCGGCAGGTGCCGGTCCCCGAGGCGGCGCGGCGGCAGGCGCTGTACATGCGCTACGTGGAGGAGGAGGTGGTCCCCTTCATTCGCCACCATGCGCGCGACGGCGGCGCCCGCGCCCTCACCGCGGGGGCCAGCTTCGGCGCCTTCCACGCCATGAACGCGCTGTGCCGGCGCCCCGACCTGTTCGGCGGCACCGTGGCCATGAGCGGCTTCTACGACCTGGCGGTGTCGTATTTCCACGGCTACAGCGACGAGCACTGCTACTTCAACAACCCCATGTGGTACGTGGCCAACCTGGAGGGGGACCCGCTCCAACGGTTGCGCCACGACAGCCGTATCGTGATCGCGACGGGGCAGGGGGCCTACGAGGCGCCCGTGCGCTCGCGCGAGTTCCACGACCTGCTGGACCGCAAGGGGATCCCCCACCTCTTCGACCTCTGGGGGCACGACGTCAACCACGACTGGCCGTGGTGGCGAAAGATGCTCCCCCACTTCCTGGAACGGATCGGATGCTGACCCTGCGCCCCCTCCTGTCGGCGGCCCTGCTGCTGGCCGCCGTCTTCCCCGTTGTGCCGGCCGCCCAGCCGGCGCCCCGCGCCGCCGCCGCCGGCCAGCCGCTTGCCTCGGCGCCGCTGGCCCGCCGAGGCGGCGGCGCGGGGCGCCGGCTGGGCGGCCGGCACAACGGGGAAGACGGCGGCCAGCAGCAGGGCCGCCGACAGGAGGGGGCGCAGGGTCAGCATCCGATCCGTTCCAGGAAGTGGGGGAGCATCTTTCGCCACC
>JBEIJM010000044.1:0-19453 GCA_040380205.1 Gemmatimonadaceae bacterium | reverse complement strand
GTCATCTCCTCGGGGGTGCCGATGGAGATGCGCACCCACGTGTTGTACGGCGGGAAGGCGCGCCCCACCAGCCACCCGCGCTGCTCGAAGCGCTTCTGCATGTCCGGGGTGGGGCGCTTGCTGTCGAAGAAGACGAAGTTGGTGTGCGAATCGGTGACCTGGTACCCCAGCGCCTTGAGCGCCGCGGTCATGGTGGCGCGCCCCACGGCGTTCTGCTTCCGGCAGTAGGCCTGGTAGGCGGTGTCCTGCACCGAGGCGATCGCGCCGCGCGCGCCGAACACCGACGGGAAGCTGGTCACCAGCGGCGCCAGTCGCTCGATGATGTCCGGACGCGCGATGACGTAGCCGGTGCGCAGCCCCGCCAGTCCGTGGATCTTGGAGGCGGTGCGCGAAAGGATCACGTTGGCGCCCGCCAGCACCATGTCCACCATGGGGCGGTACCCCGGGTCCTCCACGAAGTCGTGGTAGGCCTCGTCCGCCACCACCATGGTGTCCTTCTGGACCGACTCCACGAAGCTGCGCAGCCGGGCGTTGTCGGTGAGGGTGCCAGTGGGGTTGTTGGGGTTGCACACGAACACCAGCGAGGTGCGCTGCGTGATGCGCCGGTCCATCGCCTCCAGGTCGTGCGTGAAGTCGGCCTTGAGCGGCACCTTGTGCACCTTGGCGCCCACCGCCTCGGCGTAGCGCGGCAGCCCCTCGTAGGTGGGCCAGGGGGTCACCAGCTCGCCCCCCTGCAGCCCGTACCCCAGCGCGGCGATGGAGAGCGTCTCCGACGACCCGGCCACCACCAGCACGCACTCGGTCGGCACGCCGATGGACTTGGCGTAGACTGCGCGCAGCTCGTTGGGGGAGGCGTTGCCGTAGCGATTGTGCTCCGCCCAGCCGTCCATGATGGCCTGCTTGGCGGCGGGCCCCATGCCATACGGGTTCTCGTTGGACGCCAGGCGCACCGGGGCGCCAGCGCGCCGGGCGCGCACCTCGGCCTCGTGTGCCGCCAGCCCGGCCGGCGTGGACAGGCCGTCCGCCACGTGCGGCGCTTCGGGGACGCCGGCACGGAGTGCCTCGGGGGCCAGCACGGAGCCGCCGGCCAGCAGGCCGGAGGTGGTGAGCCACTGGCGGCGCGAGAGCGGCGTGCGAGTGAGCGGCATGGGCGTGGGGGCGGGAGGTGGCGTGGACGGGACGGCGGCTCGCGTCGGACGGCGCGCCCGCGGGACCGGCAGCGGATGCGCTAGTTTACCCCGCGCCCCCGCCCTCCGCGACTTTCCCGCATTCCACTTTCCGCGACTCGTGTCTCCCGTCCGCCTGGCGTTGGCGCTGCTGTCGTTCGCCGCCATGGCCGGCGCCACCGTGTGGGTGCTGCGGGACAGCTGGCCGGCGGGGGGGATGCCCTGGCTGCCGTGGCCCGTGCACCTGGCGGCCGGGGGGACGGCGCTGGTGGAGGTGCTGTCGCGCGCCTTCAAGATCATGGCGTCGGCCCGCGCGTGCGGGGTGCCGCTGCGGTTCCGGACGGCGCTGACCACCTCGCTGGCGGGGGACTTTGCGGCGGCCATCACGCCGGCGCGGGCGGGGGCCGAGCCGGCCCGCTACCTGGTGCTGGCGGAGGCGGGGATCGCGCCCGCGGCCCGGGTGCTGGTGCTGTTTCTGGAGCTGTTCCTGGAGATGTGGTCGCTGGTGCTGGTGTGCGGGGGGCTGGCGTGGGCCTTTGCCGGCGCCGGGAGCAGCGCCCGCGGGCTGGCGGCGCTGGTGGGGGGGTACAGCGTGTTCGTGCTCGCCGTGGGGGCGGTGGGGGTGCTGCTGGCCCGGCGGCACGCGCGCGGGCCGGCGCCCGGGTGGCTTGGTCGGGTGGGCGGGCACGCCGGGCACTGGCGCGGCGTTCAGCGGCTGATGCGTGGCGCGCGCACCGGGGTGGCCGCGCTGCGTCACGCGCACCCCGGGGTGATGGCGCTGGCGCTGGGCGGGAGCGTGGTGCACGTGCTGGGAAAGGTGGCCGCGCTCCCGGTGCTGGTGGTGGCGGCCGGCGCGGCCACCGGCGTGGCGGTTCCGCTCACGCGGGAGGCGCTGGCGCCGCTGGTGCTGTGGCCGCTGGCGCTGTTCTACGGCGGGGTGGTGGTGCCGGCGCCGGGGGGGGGCGGCTTCATCGAGGGGGCGTTCGCTGCCACGCTGCGCGAGGCCATCCCGCCGGCGCTGTTTGCGGCGTCGCTGCTGTGGTGGCGGTTCTACACGTTCTACCTGTACCTGCTGGTGGGGGCGGCGGCGGCCGGACGGGGTGTCCTGCGCGCGTGGCGCTCCTGAGCCCCGCGATTCCAGGAGCCTGACCATTTCCGCCGCTTCCGGTCCCATCCCCATCACGCGTCACGCGGTGCCCCGCTGGCAGCTGGTGGCGGGGTTTCTGGTCATCTACGTGGTGTGGGGGTCCACTTACCTGGCCATTCGCTGGGGGGTGGAGACCATCCCCCCGTTTTCGCTGGGGGCGGTGCGCTTCCTGATGGCGGGAGGGGCCCTGTATGCGTGGTCGCGGTGGCGCGGCGCGCCGGCGCCCGGGCGGGTGGAGTGGCGCAACGCGGCCATTGTGGGGACGCTGCTGCTGTTCGTGGGGAACGGCGCGGTGTCGTGGGCCAGTCGCCGCGTGAGCTCGGGGATCGCCTCGGTGCTGGTGGCCACCGTGCCGCTGTGGCTGGTGCTGTGCGAGCGGTGGCAGGGGAAGCGCCCCACCGGCGCGCAGCTGGCCGGGGTGGCCTTGGGGCTGGTGGGGGTGGGGCTGCTGGTGCTGCCGGGGGCCAACCGGTCGGCGGTGGACCTGGCCGGGGCGGCGGTGCTGACGGTGGGATCACTGTCGTGGACCATCGGCTCGCTGTACTCGCGCAGCGCGCGGCTGGCGCGCCCGCCGGCGCTGGCGTCGGGGATGCAGATGCTGTGCGGCGGCGTGCTGCTGCTGGCGCTCTCGGGCGCGCTGGGGGAGTGGGGGCGCCTCGATCCCGCGGCGGTGTCGACCCGCAGCCTGCTGTCGCTGGGGTACCTCGCGGTATTCGGGTCGATCGTGGGGTTCAGCACGTACATGTGGCTGCTCACGGTGGCGTCCCCCACGGCGGTGGGGACCTACGCCTACGTGAACCCCGTGGTGGCGGTGCTGCTGGGGACGTGGCTGGGGGGGGAGCGGTTGCCGCCGCTGGCCATGGCCGCCATGGCGGTGATCGTGGGCGGGGTGGCGCTGGTGAGCCTGGTGCCGGCCGGGTGGCGACGGCGGCAGGCGCGGCGCGATTAGATTGTGCGCTTCGCCGCCGGCACCGCATGGGTGCCGGCCGCGTCCTTCCGGGCTGTGGGCCCGTGTCCCCCCTCCTCCCACTCCTCCCTCTCGTGCACAATCGATTCCCCAGGCGCGCCGCCCCCATCGGCCTGCGCGCCTGGCTGCGGCCGGCGCTGGCCGCCCTCCTGACCTTGGCTCCGGCCGCGGCTGCCGCCCAGGGCGGTGGCACCATCGCCGGTCGGGTCCTGGACGCCGACAACGGGCAGCCCATCGCGGCTGCGCAGGTCACCGTGGCCAACACCCCGGGCGGAGCCGCCACGGGGGACGACGGCCGCTTCACGCTGGTCAACATCCCCGCCGGCGCCCGCACGGTGATCGTGCGCCGCATCGGCTACCAGCAGCAGGCCCGCGCCGTGACCGTCGCCGCCGGCGGGACCGTGACGCTGGAGCTGCGGCTGGCCAAGGCCACCGTGTCGCTGGCCGGCGTGGTGGTGACCGCCACGGGCGAAGAGCGCAAGAAGGAGGTAGGCAACGCCATCAGCACGCTTGGCAGCGCCGACTTTGACAAGGCCGGGGCGGGGAACACCCAGCAGATCCTGCAGGGGCGCACCACCGGCGTGACCGTGCTCGCCAACGGCGGCGGCCCGGGGTCCGGGGGCACGATCCGGCTGCGCGGCGTCAACTCCATCACGCAGGGGAACCGTCCGCTCATCTACGTGGACGGGATCCGCATCTTCAACGGCAATTCCCCCACCGGCGTGTCGTCGCGCCAGTCGGTGTCGCCGCTCAACGACATCCCCGCCGCGGACATCGACCGCATCGAGGTGGTGAAGGGGCCGGCGGCCACCACGCTGTACGGCACCGAGGCCTCGGGCGGGGTGATCCAGATCTTCACCAAGCGCGGGCGCGAGGGGGCGGCGCGCTGGACGCTGGACGTGGCGGGCGGCGTCAACTCGATGGGGGAGTTCGGCCCCGCGTCCGACCCCACGGGGATGTTCGTGCGCGAGTGCCGCGGCCCCAACATGAAGGACGCGGCCGGCGTCGCCTTCGAGGACGCCACCTGCCCGGCCAGCGGCTCGTGGCTCAAGAACGGCTTCCTCGGGCGCTACGCCCTGGGGGTCCGCGGCTCCAGCGGCGGCATCAACTACGCGATCTCGGGGAACCTGGAGAATGAGGAGGGGGTGCTGCGCGTGGGGAGCAACCGCACCGGCGGGCTCCGCGCCAACCTCGGCTTCGCCCCGACCCGCACCGTCACGCTGGCGCTCAACACCGCGTGGCAGCGCCGGAACACGGCGATGATCTCCGACGGCAACAGCGCCGACGCGTTCCTGCTGAACGTCTCCCGCGGCCCCAACTCCAACTTCAAGGGGGGCGGCTGCAGCTCGACCACCGTGGTGTGCACGGTGAACGACACGATGTTCTCCAAGGCCAACACCATCGGCGGCGACCACTTCATCGTGGGCGGCACCGCCACCTGGACCCCGATCCCGCAGGTCACCAACCGCGTGGCCGTCGGCATCGACTACAACAACACCGACCAGCGCACGGTCAACCCCTTCGGCTACCTGCGCACGCCGACCGGGCAGTACTTCCAGACGCTCTGGAACCGCCAGCTGATCACCGTGGACTACGCCACCACGTGGAAGCATTCGCTCCCCGGCGGGCTCAGCGGCACCACCGCCGTGGGCGCGCAGCTGTTCGACAGCCGCCTCAACAGCACCGAGCTGCAGGGGGACAACTTCGCCGGCCCCGGGAACCCGACGCTGCTGTCGGCGTCGCTGCGGCAGATCACCGACGTGAACCAGCAGCGGGTGATCAACGCCGGCTTCTTCGCCCAGCAGATGGTGGGGTGGCGCGACCGGCTGTTCGTGACGGTGGGCGCGCGCGTGGACGGCAACAGCGCCTTCGGCCAGAGCTTCGGGCTGCAGACGTACCCCAAGGTGAGCGCGTCGTACGTCCTGTCCGACGAGGCCTTCTGGCCGACGTCGGTGGTGGAGACCTTCAAGCTGCGCGGCGCGCTGGGGGAGTCCGGGAAGGCACCGGGCGCCTTCGACGCCACGCGCACCTGGGACCCGATCGCCGCCGAGGGCGGGCTGGCCGCCGTCACCCCTGGGCAGCTGGGGAACCCCAACCTGGGGCCCGAGCGCACCCGCGAGACCGAGCTGGGCTTTGACGCCGGGCTGTTCAACGGCCGGCTGGGGGTGGTGGCCACCTGGTTCGCGGCGCGCACGAACGACGCCATCATCAACGTGGCGTACGCGCCGTCGCAGGGGTTCACGGCCAACCAGCCGGAGAACGTCGGCACCATCGCCAACCACGGCCTCGAGGCCGCGGTCACCGCCACCCTCGAGCCCACCCGGTGGTCGCGCCTGGAGGCGCGCCTCCAGTACACCCGCACCCGCGGCAAGGCGGTGGACCTGGGCGGGCGCGTCATCACCATCGACGCGCTGTCGCGCAGCTACGTGCAGGAGGGGCTGCCCCTCCCCGCGTACGTGGGGCGCAAGGTGATGAACCCCGACGCCTTCGAGGCGCCGGTGATCCAGGAGAACCAGCTGCTCGGGCAGACGTTCGCCGACCAGATCATCAATCCGTCGCTCACGGTCACGCTGTTCAACGCGCTCTCCATCGAGGCGGTGGGGGAGTTCCAGCGCGGCGGGCACCTGCTGAACGCCAACGGCTTCCAGAACGCCGGCCTCGGCATCTGGCAGCCCTGCTTCGCCGCGCAGGCGGCGCTGCGGGCGGCGGCGGCGGGGGATGCCGCCGCGCTGGGCACCGTCAACGCCCGCGACCGCATGCGCTGCTCCATCACGGCGTCCGAGCGCGACTACAGCTACTGGGTGGAGAGCGCCGACTTCTTCAAGCTGCGCAACCTCTCGGTGTCGTATGACGTGCCGGCGCGGATGGCTCCCGGCGGGCGTCCCCTGACGGTCCAGCTGGTGGGGCGCAACCTGTTCCGCCAGACGGACTACACCGGCACCGATCCTGAGGTGGCCGACCAGCGCACCAGCACCTTCTCGCGCCGCGACTACTACAACTTCCCGCCCTACCGCACGTTTCTCTTCAGCGTGAGGACGTCCTTCTGATGCCGATCCTTTCCACCGGCCGCCGCGGCGCGGCCTCGCTGGCGCTGGCGGCGGGCGCCGCCCTGGCCGCCGGCTGCGACTTCACGGTCACCAATCCCGGCCCCATCCTCGATGAGCAGCTCAACGTGGTGACGGCGGTCCCGTCGCTCGTGAACGGCATGGGAGGCGACCTCTCCAGCGCGATCGGCAACTACCTCACGCGTGGCTCGCTGGCGGCGTTCGAGCTCAACCACTCGGGCAACTTTGCCGCGGAGCGGCAGTTCGCCACCGGCGTCATCCGCGCCGAGGACGTCAACGGCGACTGGGCGCGGATGCACCGCGCCCGGTGGGTGGCCGAGAACGGCCTGGTGCGCATGAAGACCGTCCTGGGCACCGCCTTCGAGACCAACCCCAACACGCCGCGGGCCTACCTCTACGCCGGCTTTGCCAACCGGTTCCTTGGGGAGAACGTCTGCGAAACCGTCATTGACGGCGGGCCCAAGGTGCCGCACACCGAGCATTTCGTGCGCGCCGAGAGCCTGTTCACGCGGGCGCTGGCGCTGGCCGGCACCAATGCCGCGGTGGCCAATGCCGCCCGCGCCGGCCGCGCGCAGGTGCGGGTGAACCTTGGCAAGTGGGACGACGCCGTGGCCGACGCGGCGCTGGTCCCGGCGAGCTTCCGCCACAACGCCGTGTTCTCCATCAACACCACCCGCGAGAACATGGACCTGGCGGTGCAGACCATCAACCGCCGCGAGGTGACGGTGTTCGGCACCGCGTGGGTGTCCAGCCCCGACCCCCGCGCGCGCTACGACACGGTTCGCACCAGCACCGGCGGCTTCCAGACCGGGCAGGACGGGCGCACGCGCTTCTTCCGGCAGGCCAAGTACCTGACCATCGGCGACCCGGTGCCGCTGGCCAAGGGGACGGAGATGCTCCTCATCCGTGCCGAGGCGGCGTTGCGCGCCAACGACGTGCCGGCGGCGGTCGGGTTCATCAACCAGGGGCGGACGGCCGCGGCGCTGCCGGCCCTCACCATCACCACCGCCGCCGACGCCTGGACGGCGCTCATCCGTGAGCGGGGTGCGGTGCTGTGGCTGGAGGGGCGCCGGCTGTACGATCTGCGCCGCTGGTTGGCCGATGGGCGCAACACCCAGCTGCAGGGGCGCAGCAGCTGCATCCCCATCAGCCTGGAGGAGATCGGCGCCAACCCCAACCTGCGCACCAACTAGGGCGCGGTCGGGTCCGAGCGTGGCGCGGGGGGCCGGGAGCGATCCCGGCCCCCCGTGGCCTTTCGGCCGCCCCGAATCTTCCGGCGGCGCGCTGCGTAGGGATACCATGATCCCTACCCCGGAGACCCGCATGCGCCGTCACGTCACCATCGTTGCCCTCGTCAACCTGCTGCACAGCATCGCCGGGCTGCTGGCTGCCCTGGGGCTGCTGGTGGGGGGCGTCTTCGCCGCCTTCATCTCGTTCGATCCGTTCGCGTTCCTGGTGGGCACGGTGCTCAGCGTGGTGGCCGCCGGCGTCATCGGCCTGGCCAGCGGGGTGACCTTCCTGGCGTCGCTGGCGCTGCTCAACCACGCGCGGTGGGCGCGCACCTGGCTGCTGTTCATGTCGGTGTTCCGCCTCTTCAAGTGGCCCTGGGGGACGGCGGTGGGCGGCTACTCGCTGTGGGCGCTCACGCACCGCGACACCAAGGCGCTGTTCGGCATCGCGGCGTAGCGCGGCCGGCGCCCCCTCGGCGGGGGGACACCGGCGGGCGGGGTGGGCACGGGGACGGGTTGGGGGACGGTGGTCCTCGCGCCCGTCCCCGTGCGCATATTCCCCCCATGGATTTCGTCGCCGCACGCCTGCAGCCCCTGCTGGGCGACCGCTACCGCCTGACGCGCGAGCTGCCGGGGGGCGGCATGAGTCGCGTGTTCCTGGCGCACGAGCCGGCGCTCAAGCGCGACGTCGTGGTGAAGGTGCTCCCCCCCGACCTGCTCACCACGCGCAGCCGCGCCCGCTTTGCGCAGGAGATCGAGGTCACGGCCCGGCTGCAGCACCCGCACATCCTGCCGGTGCTCTCCAGCGGCGGGGGAGACGACCTGCTCTGGTACGTCACGCCGTACGTGCGCGGGGCCAGCCTGCGCGAGCGTCTGGCGGGGCAGACGGTGCCGCTGGACGAGGGGCTCGCCCTGCTGGCCGACCTGGCCGGTGCGCTGCGCTTCGCGCATGAGCGGGGGGTGCTGCACCGGGACCTCAAGCCGGGGAACGTGCTGCTGGCCGAGGGGCACGCCATCCTGGCCGACTTCGGCATCGCCCGCGCGCTGACCGACGCCGATGATCCCCAGGCGCCCGCCGGGAGCACGTCCATCGGCACCACGGCGTACGCGCCGCCGGGGGGCGTGGTGGACGAGGCC
The DNA here is from genome assembly GCA_040380205.1 of Gemmatimonadaceae bacterium. Lineage (GTDB taxonomy): Bacteria > Gemmatimonadota > Gemmatimonadetes > Gemmatimonadales > Gemmatimonadaceae > Gemmatimonas. The sequence continues at coordinate 10,742 of JBEIJM010000044.1, read as the reverse complement.
GGGGACCTCTACGCCATGGGGCGCCTGGCGCACCAGCTGCTGCTGGGGGCGCTGCCGGCGGAGGGGGCGGCGGACGCGCTGACGCCGGAGGGGCTGACGGCGCTCCTCAGGCAACGGCATGCCGGCGCGTCCGAGGGCCCGTGCAGGGCGGCGGCCACGGTGGTGGCGGCGTTGCTGGCCTCGCGCGGCGATGCCCGTGGGGACTCGCCGTCGGCCGCGGCCGTGGAGCGCCAGCTGCGTGGCGCGCTGGCGGGGGCGCCTGGCGTAGTCCCCGCAGGAGATGGGATGGCGCGCACGGCGATCGCCGGGCACCCTGCCGGACGTCGCGCGCGGGCGCGCCGCCGCTGGTGGGTGCTGGCCGGTGCGCTGGCCGTGGGGGCCGCCAGCGCGGGGGGGTGGATGCTGCGGCGGGCTCCGGCGGCTGGCGCACTCCCGCCCGAGATGGTTGGTGCCGGCGACGTGCCGGTGGCGGCCCAGGTCTCGGCGGTGGACTCGGCGAGCGCCTCCTCGGCCTTGGCGGACTCGGGGGGGGGCCCCGCGGGAGCTTTGGCGGGTGTGCCGACGGCGGAGGCGGACCCCGCGGCCGCGTCATCGGCGCCTCCTACCCCCCGTTCGCCGGCCGACTCCGTGCGCGCCCTGATGGACGCCGGCCACTGGGTGGACGCCCTGCCCGTGGTGCGCGCGGCGCTGGAGGACCGTCCGGCCGATGCGTCGTTGCTGTGGCAGGCGGTCCTGCTGGCGTCGCTGCAGCAGCCGCCCGAGACGCCGGGGGAGGAGCCGCGGGTCCTGCTGGGGCGCCTGGCAGCGGTGGAGGCGGCGCTGTCTCCCGAGGAGCGGGCGCTGGCCGAGGGGTATCGGTTGCTGGGGCGCGGCGCACTCCCCGAGGCGGTGGCGCACTTCCGCCAGCTGCGGCTCCCCCCCGCCTTGGCCCCGTGGGCGCTGGTCGGGATCGCCGAGGCGTTGTCACGGGACGTGCTGGTGGTGCCCGATGCGCAGTCGGCGTCGGGGTACCGCTTTCGCACCGACCGCACCGAGACGATGGACGCGCTGGCGGATGCGATGCGGAGCGCCCCGTGGGTGGACCGGCGGTGGGTGGTGCGGCACCAGTCGCGCGTGGCGCCGGTGGAGACGGACCGGCTGGTGGCGGGGCGAGACGCAGAGGGCACGCGCTATGTGGGGCGTGTGGAGGCGGTGGGGAACCGGGTGGTGGCCACCCCCTACCGTGCCGGCCCTGGGGGGATTCGCCTGCCCCCTCCCACATCGGAGACGGTGAAGGCCGTGGTGCTGCACCGCGAGCGGATGGCCACGCTGCTGGCGCAGTGGCGGCGCGAGTCGCCACGGGAGGCCGCCCCCTGGCTGGCCACCGCCACGCTGCTGGAGGCGGGGGGCTACCTCACCACGGCCGATGAACAGAGTCAGCTGACGGCGCTGGAGGCGATGGCGCGCGGGCGGCAGCTGCTGCGCGAGGGGGGCGAACTGGCGCTGGTGCAGCAGCGCAACCATGTGCGGCTGTCCCTGCGCGCGGGGCGCTTTGCCGAGGCGGCCGCGCTGGCGGACAGCGCGCTGGCGGGGATTGAGCAGGCGCCGTTGCTGGCGCGTGACCGGGGGGTGCCGTTTGCGTTTCTCACGGGGCGCACGGCGTTGGCCACCCGCCTGGCGCAGGCCGCCGCCGGCCTGCTCTCCCGCGAGGTGATGGGCCCCAGCGGCATGCCGGTGGCGTTCCCGGTGGAGCTGCTGCGCGAACGGGCCACGGCGTTGGCGCCCATCGTGCACGGGCAGTGCACGGAGACGGTGCGCAGCGCCCCCGCGCGGTTGCGCGCGCTGGCCGACGCGCGGGTCCCGCCGGGGGAGCGCGCGCCCGGCTTTGAGGTGGCGCTGCTGCAGGAGCTGCTGGAGCTGGGGTTGCCGTGCCTGGGGGCCGAACCGCTGGTGGCGCTCAACACAGGGGCGATCCGCCGGCCCACCACGCGCGGGGCCGAGTACCTGGTGGCCGGCACGCCCGAGCCGCTGGTGGCGATGTTCCTGCAGGTGGAGCAGTCGCGCCAGCGGGTCGGGGCACCGCCGTTGCTGGCCGACGAGGCGGTGGCCATGGGGGTGCAGCTGGCGGCGGCGGGGGACACGACGGCGGCGTATCGCCTGCTGACCCGCGCCTTGGAGGCGCTGCCGGTGGCGAACGCCCGCTTCACCGAGAGTGGGGCGCCTGCGGGGTCGCTGGGGCGGGGGATGCTGCTGGCGGCCGAATGGGGGGCGGCGGTGGACCCGGCCGGGGCAGGGCGCTGGCTGGCGGCGGTGGAGGCGCTGTGGGCGCGGGCCGACGCGCCGCTGCGGGCGGAGGTGGCGCGGGTGGCGGCGGTGGTCAGGCGGGCGCGCGCAACGCCATCGCCAGCGCCGTAGTCTCCGGGGCGGGCTCCAGCTGCAGCTCGTCGCGCAGCTCGCGGGCCAGGGCCTCGTAGGTGCGCAGCGCCCCCGCGCGGTCGCCGGCGCGCGCCAGCAGCTCCATCACCCGCCGCACGCGCCGTTCGTCGCCCCGCGCCAGCCGCGCCGCGCGGCGCGCCCACCGTGAGGCGCTGGTGAGGTCTTCCCCTTGCTCGTAGCGCCGCGCCAGCTGCCACGCGGCGTCGGCGGCGCGCTCCGCCAGCGCGCTCCGCTCCTCCTCCAGCCACCGCGCAAACCCCGCACTGTCGGCCTGAAACCCGTCCAGCAGCGGCCCGCGGAACAGCTCCAGCGCTTCGGCCAGGTGGTCCGCGGCGAGGGCGGCGTGGAAGGCCGCCACATCGGTCATGCAGTGCGCGGGGTCCACCCCCACCTCCTCATCGCCGCGCGTGAGCAGCAGTGCGTCGCCAAAGGCGCGGCGGATGGCGTGCAGCCCCTTGCGCAGGGCGGCGCGCGCGCCGAGCGCGCCCAGCTCGGGCCAGAAGAGCGCGGCCAGGTGGTCGCGGCGCACCAGGCGCCCTGCGCCCGCGCAGGCAAGGTACGCCAGCAGGGCGGCCTGCTTGGGGCGCGCCAGATAGGCGTCGGTGGCCGCGGGCCCCTGATGCGTCAGGGGGCCCAGCAGCTGCAACCGCAGGGGCGGCGTTTCGGGGGCGGCAGGATTCGACACGACACGGAACATGGGCCCCGTGGCGGAAAAGGGGAGGGGACCGGTCATGCGGTACCACCATTGGTGCATACGCTGCCGTAACCTGTCACGCGGAGGGAACGGATACGGAACGCCCTGCGGACAGCCGCGGCCGCTGGCAGCGGCTAAACTGCCGATGGGTCGTTTCACCGCTGTTGACGCCTCCGCCGTGTCCTTTCCCGAGGGTTTGCCATGTTGTTCCGCGTTGCCTCCCGTCGTGTGGTGCCCCTGCTGCTCACGCTCGCCTCCGCCTGCGGCGGCGGTGGCGACACCGGCGGCACCACCCCCACGCCGCCGCCGCCCCCCACGGTGGCCACCGTGACCGTCACCGCGGCCAGCAGCGCGCCACTGCTTCCCGGCGGCACGGTGCAGCTCACCGCCAAGGCGCTCACCGCCGCGGGCGCCGAGGTGCCCACGGCCACCATCACGTGGAGCAGCGGCAGCACCACCATCGCCACCGTGTCGGCCTCGGGGCTGGTGACGGCGGTGGCGGCCGGGAGCGTCACCATCATCGCCACGTCGGGGTCGGTCACGGGGACCGCCACCGTGCAGGTGAACCCCGGCGGCATCGTGGGGAGCGCCGGCGGCACGGTGACCGCCGCCAACGGCGGGGTCACGCTGCAGCTGCCGCCGGGCGCCGTGACCACCACCACCCCCATCACGGTGACCGCCAAGCCCGACACGGTCCCCTCCGAGCACAAGATCGGCCCTGCGTACCTGTTCGGCCCGGCCGGTACCACCTTCGCGCAGCCGGTGCTCCTGGGGCTCAAGTATGACCCGGCGCAGCTCCCCCCCTACACCGAGAAGGCGGCGCTGCGGGTGGCGCGGCTCACCGGCGGCAAGTGGGTGCCGCTCACCGATTCGGTGCGGGTGGACAGCGCCACCAGCACGGTGCGCGCGGCCACGCGGAGCTTCTCCACCTATGGCGTGGTGCGCGACCCGTGCATCCCCTTCAGCGGGGGCACGGGGAACATCGCGGGCCAGATCTCCGCGGAGGACTGCCTGTTCACCACGGCCGGGCGCCGCTCGGACTACTACGAACTGCGCCCCACGGCGGGGCAGATGCTGGTGTACCGCGGCAGCGGCTCCCTCGACGGCCTGTTCGGCCTCAAGGAAGCCACGGCGGACCCCACCACCGGCACGGTGTGGAATTCGAACGCGGCCATCACGAGCGAACTGCGCCTCGTGTCCAACGGCGATCCGCTGCAGCTGTTCGTGAGCGGGCGCGACTCCACGAAGTTCGGGAGCTACACCTTCACGCGGCTGCCGGCGTCCGGGCACCAGTGCGTGACGTCCACCAACGGGAACAGCTACATCGGGCTCATGGAGGGGACCAGCATCTCCGACACGATGAGCCTTGCGGCGTCGTGCTCGGGGAACATCGTGGCCTCGCCCTTCCCGGACGCCATCGGCAAGCCGATCCGCTATCACACGTATCCGGTGCGCCTGCTGGCGGGGCGGCGGTACACGGTGACGGTCACCGGCGTCGCACCCGGGCAGGCGGCGCTGTCGCAGTTCGTCGGTGGGGCCTTCCGGCAGATCATCATCAACACCACCACCACGCGCACCATGACGATCACGCCGACCTCCACCGGCTACCACTTCCTGGAGGTGTCGTCGGGCGGCCCGGTGCCGGGTGGGACGGCCTGGATCATTCCGGAGTTCCGGTACACGCTGACGGTCTCGCGCGGCGAGGTGGTCACCCCGTAATCCCGTTCCGGGGAGGGGGCCCTGCGGGCGCCCCCTCCCCCCGCCCGGTCCCATGGCGTAACGTGGGAGATGGCCACCCCCGTGCCCTTCACCCCCGCGCAGCGCCGCACCCTGGCCGCCCTGGTGCCCGCGCTGCTGCGCGGGGCGCCCGCCGCGGGGGAGACGGTGGAGGCGCTGCTGGACCGGTGCGAAGCCCGTCTGGCGCCGCTGCCGCCGCACCGACGCGCCGCGTTCGGGCTGGCGCTGGACGTGCTGGGGAGCCGCCTGGGGGTGATGCTGGCCATCGGGCATCCGCTGCCCGGGGCGCGGCTGTCCGAAGCGGCCGCCGTGCGCGCCCTCGAGGCGTGGGCCGACTCGGCGATTCCGCCGGTGCGCACTGCGGTGCAGGCGGTGCGGCGCCTTGTGCTGGCGGTGCACTACGCGCACCCGGCCGTGACCGCCGCCATCGGCTTTGCCGGCCCGCTGCACCGGCGCACGCCGCAGGTGCCCTGGGAAGGCCCGTTGGACGCCCCGGCCGCGCCGCCCCCCGCCGACGGCACCCCCGCCCCGCGCGACCCGGTGGCGCGTGCGCCGCGCACACTGCCGGGGCTCATCCCCCCCGATCCGCTCCCGGCCGGCGTGCACACCGGCGCCACGCTCACGGCCGATGTGCGCCGCACCGCCGACGTGGTGGTCATCGGCACCGGCGCTGGCGGCGCGGTGACGGCGGCGCGGCTGGCCGAAGCCGGGTACGCGGTGGTGATGCTGGAGGGGGGCGGCTACTTCAGCCGCAGCGACTTCACCGAGGATGAGCCCGCGCTGATGCAGGCGCTGTACGCCGAGGGGGCGCTGCGCACCACCGACGACGGCGCGGTGGGGATGGTGCAGGGGGAGGCGGTGGGGGGCTCCACCCTGGTGAACTGGATGATCATGCTGCGCACCCCGCCCTGGGTGCTGGAGCAGTGGGCGCGCGAGGCGGGGGTGGAGGGGATGTCCCCCGCCGAGATGGCGCCGGTGTTCGAGCGCATCGAGCGGGAGGTGCACGCGGCGGAGGTGCCGGAGGCGGCGCACAGCGCCAACAACCGGATCCTGCTGGACGGCGCGCGTGCGCTGGGGTGGCGCGTGCGCGGCGCGCGCATCAACGCGCGCAACTGCGTGCGCTGCGGCTGCTGCGGCATCGGCTGCCGCCACGACGCCAAGCAGAGCACGCTGCGCACCTATGTGCCCCGCGGGCTGGCGGCGGGGGCGCAGCTGTACGCCGACGCGCACGTGGAGCGCATCACGGTGCTCGAGCGCGACACCGGCCGCGGTACGCCGCCGCGCAAGCGGGTGGAGGCGGTGGTGCGCGCGCGCGATGGGGCGGGCGCCGCGCACCGGCTGGTGGTGGAGGCGCCGCTGGTGGTGGTGGCCGGCGGCGCGGTGGGGACGCCGGCGCTGCTGGAGCGGTCGGGGCTGGGGGGCGGCGGCGTGGGGCGATGGCTGCGCCTGCACCCCACCACCGCCATCTTCGGCCACTACGACCGCCCCATCGTGACCAGCACGGGGATCCCCCTCACCACGGTGTGCGACGAGTTCCTGCAGTGGCGGGGGACCGACTACGGCTACTGGATCGAGACGCCCCCCATGCTGCCGTCGTTCACCGCCGGCGCCGCCTCGGGCTTTGGTCCGGCGCACGCCGAACTCATGGCGCAGCTGGACCGCCAGGGGGTGTTGGTGGCGCTGGTGCGCGACGGCGCCGACCGCAACCACTCGTCGGGACAGGTGCGGGTGGACCGCCGCGGACGGGTGCGCATCGACTACCGCCTGGCCCCGGAGGACCAGCGCCGCATGCGCGATGCGCTGGTGCAGTCGGCCCGCATCCACCTGGCCGCCGGGGCCACCCGCGTGAGCACGCTGCACACGCGCCCCATGGTGGCGCGCACGCCGGCGGAGGCCGAGGCCTTCGCCGACGGCGACCTGGGCCCCAATCGCATGGGGCTCTTCTCCGCGCACGTCAACGGCACCTGCCGCCTGGGGACCAGCGCCGCCACCGCGGGCGTCACCCCCGAGGGGGAACGGTTCGGCGTGCGGGGGCTGTTCATCGCCGACGGGTCGCTGCTCCCCACGGCGCTGGGGGTGAACCCGCAGGAAACCATCATGGCGGTGGCGTCGGTGCTGGCCGAGCGGCTGGCCGCGCGTCACGCGGGGGTGCAGGGATGAGCGGCAAGGGGGAGAAGCGGCAGCGGCGGGCGGTGGCGGCCTACGCCCTGCTGCAGCGTGCCGCCGAGCTGGCGGCGGCGGCGGTGGACGACGCGGTGCAGCCGCACGGCGTGTCGCCGTCGCAGGCGGCGGTGCTGGAGGCGCTGGCCGCACACGGGCCGCAGCACCAGCAGGAGCTGGCCACGCGCCTGGGGCGCAGCAAGGCGCAGCTGACCGCGCTGGCCGAGGCGCTGGAGGGGAAGGGGCTGGTGCGGCGGGAGCGTCCCGCCGCCGACCGCCGCTTCGTGACGGTGACGCTGACCGAGGCGGGGCGCGCGCTGCTGGCGGTGGTGGAGCCGGCGCGCGCCCGCGCGGTGGCCGCGCTGATGGGGGCGCTGCAGGGGAAGCAGCGCCGTCGGCTGGTGGAGGCCTGCGAGGCGCTGGTGGCACAGCTGGCGCCGGCCCCCGCGCCGGACTCGTCGGCCGAGCCGGTCGCCGACCTGGTGGCCGACGGTGCGTCTGTGCCGACCGCCGCGCCTGCCGCCGAGCCCCCGTCGGCGCACGCCACCGGTGCCCCGGAGACGGCCCTCCCCCCCGCACCCTGATCGTCCGACCGTTCCATCCCCCCTTCCCCGCGCCTCATGCCCGGCCGTCACTTCCTCCAGATCCCCGGCCCCACGCCGGTCCCCGACCGTCTCCTCCGCGCCATGCACCGCGCCATGGAGGACCACCGGTCGCCCGCGTTCCCGGCCTTCACCCGGCGCATCCTGTCGCGGCTGCCGCAGGTGGTGGGGCAGACCCGCGGCGAGGCGTTCGTCTTCCCGGCCAGCGGCTCGGCCATGTGGGAGGCCGCGCTGGTGAACACCGTGGCCCCCGGCGGCCGGTTGCTGGCGCCCCGCTTCGGGCAGTTCTCGCACCTGTTCATCCAGTGCGCGCGCGGGCTGGGCTACCAGGTGGACGTGCTGGAGGAGCCCTGGGGAGAGGCGGCCGACCCGGCGCGCATCGAGGCGGCGCTGACGGCCGACACGGCGCACGAGATCCAGGGGGTGCTGCTGGTGCACAACGAAACCGCCACCGGCGTCACCAGCGACGTGGCGGCGGTGCGCGCGGCCATGGACCGCGCGGGGCACCCCGCGCTGCTGTTCGTGGACGGCGTGAGCTCCATCGCCAGCCTGGCGTTCCGCTTTGACGACTGGCGCGTGGACTGCGCGCTGACCGGCTCGCAGAAGGGGTTCATGCTCCCGGCCGGGCTGGGGATGCTATGGATGAGCGAGGGGGCGCTGGCGCGCGCGGAGACGTGCCCCACGCCGCGCGCCTTCTGGGACCTGCGCCCCATGCGCGCCAACAACGCGCAGGGGTACTTCCCCAGCACGCCGGCGCTGTCGCTGCTGTACGGGCTGGACGAGGCGCTGACGATGCTGGTGGAGGAGGAGGGGATGGCGGCGGTGGCGGCGCGGCACGCGCACCTGGCGCGCGGCGTGCGCGCGGCGGTGGACGCGTGGGGGCTGCGCCAGTGCGCGGCGCGCCCGGCGATCGCGTCGGACACGGTGACGGCGGTGGTGGTCCCCGACGGGGCCGATGCGCGGCAGGTCATCGCGCACGCCTTCGCGCGCCACGACCTGGCGCTGGGGAGCGGGCTGGCGGAGCTGGCCGGGAAGGTGTTCCGCATCGGCCACCTGGGGGACATGAACGAGCTCACGCTGGCCGCGGCGCTGGCCGGCGCGGAAATGGCACTGCACGACGCCGGCATCGCGGTGCCGTACGGGAGCGGCGTGGGGGCGGCGCTGGCCGCGTGGCAGGGCGCGCGAACCGCCGGGAGCGCGGCATGACCGTGTGTGGTCCGCAGGTGGTGGTCACGCGGCGCATGCCCGCGCCGGTGGAGGAGGCGCTGCGCGCCCGCTTCCCCGACGTGCGCCTCAATGCCGATGACACGCCGTTCACCGCCGAGCAGCTGGTGCAGGCGCTGCAGGAGGCGGACATCGTGGTCACCACCGTGACCGATCGGTGGACCCCCGCGGTGCTGGGCGCGCCGCACGTGCGGGCGCGGCTGCTGGCCAACGTGGGGGTGGGGTACAACCACATCGACGTGACGGCGGCGCGCGCCGCGGGGCTGACGGTGACCAACACCCCCGACGTGCTCACCGAGGACACCGCCGACATCGCCATCGCGCTGGTGCTCATGACGCTGCGCCGGCTGGGCGAGGGGGAGCGGCTGCTGCGCGCGGGCGCGTGGACCGGGCTGCGCCCGACGTTCCACCTGGGGCGCACGCTGCGCGGCAAGGTGCTGGGGATCGTGGGGTACGGGCGCATCGGGCGCGCCACGGCGCGCATCGCCGCGGCGGGGTTTGGCATGCGGGTGGTGTGGCACGCGCCGCGCGACCCGCGCGTGGACGATCCCGCCACGGCGGGGCCCGCCGACGCGGAGCGGATGCCCACGCTGGAGGCGCTGCTGCACGCCAGCGACGTGGTGTCGCTGCACTGCCCGGCCACCCCGGAGACGCGCCACCTCATGAACGCCCACACGCTGGCACAGATGAAGCCCGACGCCGTGCTGGTGAACACCGCGCGCGGCGACGTGGTGGACGAGGCGGCGCTGGTGGCCGCGCTGCAGGCGGGGACCATCGCCGGCGCGGGGCTGGACGTCTACGAGTTCGAACCCAAGGTGACCCCCGCGCTGCTGGCCATGGAGCCGGTGGTGCTGCTGCCGCACCTGGGGAGCGCCACGGTGGAGACGCGCAGCGCGATGGGGTTGCGCGCGGTGGCCAACATCGACGCGTTCACCGACGCAAGGCCCTGCCCGGACGCGGTGTAGGTGCGGCGTCCTCAGGGCCCGTGTGGGGCGGGGGGCTACCGCCCCCCGCGAATCGCCCGGATCCGTTCGGCGGTGGCCGGGTGCGACGAGAGGTAGTCGGGGATCTGCAGCAGGGTCCGCTGTTCGCGTGAGCGGTTCCGCTCCGCGGTGGGCCCGCGGTCGCGGGCGGGGCCGGCGCCCGCCTCCGCCTCGGGTGACGCGGCCTTCGCGTCGTCCTCCGGCGCGGCGGACGACGCCGCCTGCTCCAGCTGCGCCAGCACCCGGGCCAGCGTCTCGGGGTCCTGTCCCTGCCGGCGCAGGAGCGCCACCGCATGGCGATCGGCCTCGCGCTCCATGTCCCGCGAGTAGGCCAGGTCGGCCAGCGTGGCCGGGACGGCGGCCACCGCGCCGCTCACGTCCCCCATGATGAGCATCCCCGCGGCCCCCGTGATCCCGGCGCCCACCAGCCGCCGCAGCACGTGCCGGTGGTGCACATGCCCCACCTCGTGCGCCACCACCGCCGCCACCGCGGCGTCGTCCTGCACCAGCGTCACCAGCGCGTCGGTCACCACCACCACGCCGCCGGGGAGCGCAAAGGCGTTGGGGCCGATGGCGGCGCGACGGAACTCCACGCGCACCGGCGCGCCATCCTCGCGCTGCAGCAGCGGGGCCAGCCGCTGGCGCAGCCGCTCCTGCTGCGCCACCGGCAGGGCACTGGCCTTCAGCATCTGCCCATCCATCGTGGACAGGGCTTCCTGCCCGATGGCGGCTTCCACGGCCACCGGGGTGGGGGGGGGCCCCCCCCCAGCGCCCCGCCGGCCCCCCCCCCCGCGCCGCGGCCCCCGGCGCCGCCGGGGGGGGGGGGGGGGGCCCCCGCCGCCCCGCCCCCCGCCCCCGCGACCCCCCGGCGGGGGGCGCGGGGGGGGCCGGAGGGGGGGGGGGGGCGGGGGGGGGGGCGGGGGGGGG
>JBEIJM010000043.1:0-20018 GCA_040380205.1 Gemmatimonadaceae bacterium | reverse complement strand
CCCCCGCGGCCGAGGCACGCGGGGGGCGCATGCGACGCGGGGGGCCGGGGTCCCGGCCCCCCGCGTCGGTACTCAGAGTCCGTCCAGCAGCGAGTCGTTGTTGCTGGTGCCGGCGATGCGCTTGATGAGCCACTCCATGCCGGCTTGTGGCGGCAGCTGGTGCAGGCCGCGGCGCAGCAGGTGCACCTTCTCCAGCTGGTCGGGGCGGTAGAGCTTCTCCTCGCGCCGGGTGCCGCTGGCGGCGATGTCGAAGGCGGGGAAGATGCGGCGGTCGGCGAGGCTGCGATCCAGCTTGATCTCGCAGTTGCCGGTCCCCTTGAACTCCTCGAAGATGATGTCGTCCATCCGCGAGCCGGTCTCGACGAGCGCGGTGGCGATGATGGTGAGTGAACCGCCGCCGTGCTGCGGCGCGATCATGCGCGCCGAGCCGAAGAACGCCTTGGGCTTCTGCATGGCGGTGGCGTCGAGCCCGCCCGACATGGTGCGCCCCGTGCCGCGGTCCACGGTGTTGTGCGCGCGGGCCAGGCGGGTGATGGAGTCCAGCACGATGACCACGTCGCGCCCGGTCTCCACCAGGCGGCGCGCCCGTTCCAGCGTCATCTCCGCCACCTCGACGTGGCGCTTGGGGGGCATGTCGAACGAGGAGGCCACCACCTCGCCGTACCCCCACGTGACCATCTCGCTCACCTCTTCGGGGCGCTCGTCCACGAGGAGGATGAGGAGCGCGGCCTGCGGGTGGTTGATGGCCACCCCTTCCACGATGGCCTGCAGCAGCGTGGTCTTGCCGGCGCGTGCCGGCGCCACGATGAGCGCCCGCTGGCCGTAGCCGATGGGGGCGATGAGGTCGATCGCGCGGCGCGTGAGCTCGGGTCCCGTCTTGGCGGGGCGCCCGGTCTCCAGGGTGAGCTTGCGGTCGGGGTAGCTGGCCGTGAGGGTGTTGAACTCGGGGCGCTTCTCCAGCACCACCGGCGAGCCCTCGTTGAGCTGCTGCACCTCGATGACCACCTGCCGGCCGCGATGGTCGCGCCCGTAGGTCACGTCCAGCTTGTCGCCGCGCCGCAGCTGGTGCAGGCGCACCAGCGCGGGGGGGACGAAGGGATCGGCCGGGTCGGGGAGATAGCTGTTGGCGGCCAACCGCAGCGAGCCGCTGTCGCGCGACGGGTCGAACCACCCGGACAGGGTGCCTTCCACCACCAGCGGCGTGGTGGGGGGGAGGCGGTCGAGCCCGGCGGCCTCATGGGGCGAATACGGGGCCGGGTGCGAGGCGTAGGGCGCGCCATGCGGGGCTCCGCCCCCCTCGCCGCGGCGGAACCGGTTGCGCCCGCGGCGCCCGCCGCGCCGGAAGCCGCCCCGGTCGTTGTCCGCCTCGGGGCGTGCCATCTGACCGCCCCCCCCCTCGCCCGCCGGGCGTCCCCCGCGCTCCGGGCGGCCACGCCCCCGGTCGCGGTCTCGGGGTCGTCCCCCGCGATCCCCGCGGTCGCCCCGCTCGGGGCGCCCACCGCCGAAGGCCGGCCGCTCCCCTGACCGGTCGCCCTGGCGCTCCCGCGGCCGATCGGCGTTGCCGTCGGGGGGGGCGTTGAAGGCGCGATCGTAGCGGTTCATGGGCCGCTCTTCCCGGACCTGGTCGGGGCGCCCGCCGTCGGATCGTCCCGCTGGCGCCTCAAACAGCGAGGGATAGTCCGACCGGGGCTCTGGCCGGGGTTCCGGTCGACGGTCGCCACGCTCCTCACGGCGCGCCTCCGCGCCACCGGGACCCTCCGCCGGGGGGCGCCCCTCGGCGCCTCCCATCCGGGGCTCGGGGGCCGGCGACTCGCCGCCGCCCATGGCCTCCCCCTCCGCCGGACGACGCGGGCGACGCCCACGCCGGGGGCGCCCTTCGGCGCCGGGACCGCTGCCGGCCCCTTCGGACGCCGACGGGGCAGGGGGGGCCGGCGGGGCCGGCGCATCGAGATAGGGCGTCTCTTCGGCGCCAGCGCCAGCAGCGGGGCGCTTGCGGGGACGGCCCCGACGGGGACGGGCTTGTTCGTCGCTCATGGACTGCGGGACGTGGTACGGGAACCGTCCGGCGGGGCCGAGACGGGGCGCCGGGGGGAATCCCCGGGGCAACAAGAAACAACGGCAGGACGGAAGGACCGACACGTGGCAACGCACGATGACGCGACCACCGCCGCGACCACCCTGTGGCACATGAGGCGGGGCGGGTGCACCAGCCCCGGGACGCCGAGACGGTGCGTAGGACAGCGACGGGGAACAACGGCGGCGGGAGGCGAGGCGACGCGAGCGCGTCTCGCTGGCACACGGCCGGGGGCGCAACCTGTCGAGGGCGAAGAGGGGCCGGCGCGCCGGCAGCTGCTGCCAGCGTCCACCCGGACATTGCGGGGGAGACGCCCTGTCACGCGCGCATCCCTGGCGGGGCCGGCTTCGGCGCCCTCCGCCGTTTGCGGCAACGCCTGTTGCCGCGCCTGCTTCAACTCCCCGGTACCCGTACCTCAACCCCGATACACCGGATGCCTTCCCTGAACAATCGCCACGCGACCCGTTCCGCGCAACCCGTGGCGCCGGCCCCCGCGTTGGTGCCGGGCCCGGGGGGGTGGATAAGTTGGAACGATGATCGCGCCCCTTGTCGACCTCCCCGCCGCGCTGGCCGACGCCGTCGCCGCCTACGATGCCTCCCGCAACATGGGGGCCCTGATGGAGCGGCTGCACCAGCTGCGCGCCCTGGCCACCCCCGATGCGCTGGTGGCCGCCGCCGAACCGTGGCTGCACCTCCCCGAGGTGGCGGGCCCGTTGTACGAAGCCGTGGTGGACGCCCAGCCCGGCAACGCCCGGGCGCTCGTCATCCTGGGGAACGCCTACTGGCTGTCGGGGCGGGGCCCCGAGGTGGTGGGGGAGCTGGCCGCCCGCGCGCTGGCCGCCGATCCCGCCAACCGGGGCGCCTGGCACCTCTGGGCGCTCACCGAAGCCAACCAGCGCGACCGGACGGTCCGGTGGCGCCAGGTCACCGAGCGCTTCCCCGAGGACCTGCTGGCCTACGCGGCGCTGGCCGACAACGCCGCCTCCCTGGCCGCCGCCGAGCACGACCGCGAGGCGCTGCAGTTGGCCATCGACAGCTACGAACACCTCTGGGCCAACGCCCCCACCCCCGACCAGCGGGCGGCGCTGGAGACCGCCCTCGCCACGCTGCGCGCCTACCGCTTCTGAGGGGCCGCCGCGGCCGTCCCCGTGGCGGGGCGCGCCACCGTGGACGGGTTGCCGTCGGAGACGTAGCGGCTCGTGGGACCCGGGCGGTCCAGCGCGTCCAGGGTGCGGGTCAGCGAGGTGCCGCCCTGCAGCGGCACCCGCGGGAGCGCCAGCGGATCGAACGCCGGGTCGTGCGGGCTGCGCGCCGGACCGCCCGCCACCAGGAAGATCGCCTCGTGCCGGTAGCGCACCGGTGCCGGGGCGGGACCCGCCGCACCCCGCCCGCGTCGCGGCGGCGGCGTCCACGCCCCCGCCACCGCCAACGCGCGCGCCTTGGGCCACAGGCCGTACGGCAACGCCAGCGCCCGCACGCGATAGCCCGGCACCGCCGAGTCGATGGCCATCACGCCGCGCGCCAGCTGCTCCTGCACCAGCGCCGGCGACGCCTTGTCCAGACGCGCATGCCAGAGCGTGTGGTTGCACAGCTCGTAGCCGCGGGCCACCAGGTGGCGCAACTTGGGGAACCGCCACGCCGTCTGCTGGCCGTCAATCCCCTTGTCGCCGAAGAAGGCATGCCCCGCATCGGCGGCGGGGAGCAGGCAGAACAGGGCGCGCGGTGCCCAGTCGGGGTGCCGCGCGAGGAACGCCTCCAGGATCCCCAGCGCGCTGGTGCTGTCGATCACCAGCTGGCCGTTCCGCATCAGGTAGCGGAACTGACTGGGGGAGCTGTCATCGAAGGTGAACAGCACCGGCGACTTGCCGGCCGGCAGGTCGATGCGCCCGGTCAGCAGGTCGTCCAGCGCAATGGGGACATAGCCGCGCGCGTGCAGCGCGGTGAGTTCGGCGAGGACGCGGGCCCGCGACACCTTGTAGCTGCCGTCGGTGTCGCCCACCTGGTGCCACTCCACGATGGGGATGCGCCCCAGTTCGTTGGGGGGGAGGGGCGCCACGGGGGAGGGCGCGCGCCCGGGCACGGGGGGCGTGGGGCGCGGCGACGCGGGGGACTGGGCCGACAGGACGCCGGTGAGGCACAGCAGGGGAACAACGAAGAGGCGCATGCGCCCAATAAAGCGGGGACCGTGGCGCGCCTGCAGGGGGGTGCGCCTGACGGCGCGGGGGCGTGGCGCGGTCGCGAGGCCCCCCCTTGAGCCATACCGCCGCGCGCCATTGTATTGTCCGCCATGGAGCAGAGCGAGGCGCCCGCCGGGGACCACGACGACGAGCCCCGCGACGGGGCGGGAGCGGCCGCGCAGGCCCAGGCGCACGCGGACGCCCGGGACGAGGCGTCCGACGAGCCCCCCAGTCGGCTGACGGTGCTGCTGGATGCGGCGCTGGCCACCGGCACGCTGGTGGCCATTGCCACCGGTGGCGCCTTGGTGGGATTCGGATGGCGCGACGGCGAGGCCGGGCGCCTGTTCCGGCTGGCCGGGCGCGCGCTGCTGGAGCGTGGCGGGGTGGCCTCGGGAGCGGCGCCGCTCACCTCGGTGGCGCTCGGGTACGTGCATCACCTGGTCGTGGCCACCACGTGGGGGGCGCTGCTGGCGCTGGCGGTGCTCCCGTGGCGCGGGGCGTGGCGCCTGGTGGCGGCACTGGCCGTCGCCGCGTCGTACGGCTGGCTGGCCGCCACGGTGCTCCCCGTGCCGGTGCGCATCGGCTTTGCGGTGACGGGATCCCCCGGTGCGGCGGTTAGCATGACAGCGGCGGTGGCCGTGGCGCTGCTGGGCGGGGTCTGGCTGGTGCACGACGACCCGCACGCGGTGGCCTAGCGCGCCTCGCGGTTGGTCGTGCCCCGCCGTGCAGGGCGCGGCGGGAGGGGGCGCCGGGATGGCACCAAACCTGCCCACCCGGCGTTGCCAACGCGGGGAGGACCCCGTCCTTCCTCATGGAGACAGCGGTCGCCGCGATGTCGCGGTCCCCGCCCACGTTGTTCCGCGGTATCCACTGGAGGCACCCCCATGGACATCCTCGTTCGCCTGGAAGATCCGCCAGGCGACCCCGCCGTGATGGCGCACGTGAACTCCGTGCCGGGGGCGCCGCACGCGCCCAGGGCGCGGCGTGAAGTGGTCACCCTCTACGGCGACGCCAATCCGCAGGCGCTGGCGCTGGCGCTGGCCGCCTCCGTCGAAGGGCAGCGGTTCGGGCGCGACGCGCACGATGCCGTGCGCCACTTCGGCATCTGGGCCAACCGCGGCGCCGTGGGCGATGCGGCGTGGCGCGACGCCCACACCGGCGACCTGGTCACCCACGACCTCGACATCCCGCTGGCCGACCTGGAGCAGCGCGCCACGGCGCTCTGGGGCAGCTGTGGCCCCACCCTGCGCCGCGTCGCCGCGGGGCTGGCCATGGCCGACTGGCCCGAGGGCGCCGACCGCGCCGTCACCTTCACCCTGCATGCCGGCGGCACCCCCGCCTTTGGCACCCTGGCCGTCACCGATGCCGACGGCGAGGCCGACTGGCTCCAGCGCCTGCGCGAGGGCGACGCCACCGCCTGCGAGACGGAGACCGACTAGACGCCCCTCCCTCGTCCGAGGCCCCCACGAGGGGGCATGTCCCACCGCAGGCGCCACGGGGCGCGGCCATCCGGCCGCGCCCCGTTGGCGTCGCGCCCCGCCCCGCCCCGCCTAGCGGTCGGCGAACCAGGCGGCCGGCGAGAACCCCGCCGGGTTGATCTCGAAGAACTGCGTCTTCGACCACCGCCCCGTCGTGGGGAAATACGGCGGCGGGAAGGGGAGCGCGCACCGGTTGAAGGACACGTCCTTGGAATAGCCGTGCATCCGCACCCCGCCGTCGAAGGTGCCGCTCTGCCCCACGTTGTTCTCGATGCTCCCCCCGATCACCCGCAGCGTGCCGTGCACCACCCAGGTGTCAGGGTTGAGGTCGGGGGGCCACGCCCCCTCCACCCCGATCGACTTGAGCGCCAGCATCGAGGCGTGCACCGTGAGGTCGGGGCGACGCGTCGACGGGTCGAAGTCCTTGCGCGGCGTCCGCCAGGCGGTGCCGTTGTCGGTGCGGCGCTGCTGCGGCGTCCCCAGCGTGTTGTTGGCGTACAGCACGTAGTTCCCCGACACCAGCCCGATGATGTCGTCGTCGGCCTTGCAGTTCCCCGTGGTCGTCCCGGGGTTGGTGGCTTGCCGCAGCTCGTGCGCCACGATCACCTGCTCGGGGGACACCACGGTCACCCGCCCGCGCACCACGCCGCTCACCGCCACCTTGCCGTCGGCGTAGATCACCCCGCGATAGGCAGTGTTGTACGCCGGGCTCAGCGGCCACAGGTACGCCCCGTCATCCCGCGCCGCCACCGCCGCCGGCACCGTCCCCTGCGTGCGCAGCAGCCAGTCGCCCGCCGAGTCGGTGGCGGCAAAGCGCCCGTTGTTGCTCAGCCGCTCGTCGCCGCCCAGGAAGCAGAAGGCGTCGGGGTCGTCAAAGGCCTCGCGCTTCTGCTGCATCTGCTGCGCGTAGCTGCCCCCCCCCAGCACGGGGAGCTCGCGGAAGGTCTGCGTCACGCGCGGCGCGGCGCCCCCCGGCGTGGTGACCACCCCGCAGTTGGGCGAGCTGTACAGGCTGTCCAGCGTGCCGGCCGGCGGCGCCGGCGTGCGCGCCACCGCGTACCCCGCCCCGTACGCCCCGCCGCCGGACCGCAGCCGGTACACGCGGAAGTACCCCTCGTCGGGGTCGGTGGTGTCGCCGTCGCCGTTCACGTCCACCGCCACGAACTCGATGCGCATCGTGGCCAGCGCGCTGTCCCCCGTGACCCACGCGGGCGTGAACACGTACCCCGCCCGGCTGGCGATGGTGCGCAGGTTCACCAGCGCGTCCAGCTGCGGCAGCTCGATCCGCCCCACCTGCTCCCGCGGGGGCCCCTGCCGGAACTCGGCGAACTCCTTGTTCAGCACGATGCGCGCCGTGCTCACCTTGTCGTGGAACGTCGCCTGCGGCGTGGGGCTCCTCCCCCACACGCGGATGGTGTCGTTGGAGTGCACCGGCCCCTGCGCCTGGTTCCCCAGCGCCCACCACAGCTCGCGCCCGTTGGTCGTGCGCCCCACGTTGGTGTAGGCGGCGTACCGCGCAAACGACTCCTGGAACACCTCCATCCGCCGGATCGCCACCCCCCCCAGTGCGTCGGTGGCGCGCGAGACGATCTCCGCCTGCACGCCGTACTCGCCCACGGCGCTCAGCGAATCGGGGTTCCCCAGCCGCGCCAGCCACGTGCTCCGGCGCACCCCGGGGTACGCCGACGGGGACGCCTCGTCCTCCACGGTCCGGTACCCCGTCAGCGGCACGCTGTCCAGCTGCGCGTTGAGGCGGTTGCGGGCCTCCTCCAGCCCCGACAGCGCCGCGTCGTCCAGCGCGCTGCTCCGGTCCGACGCGTTCTGGATGATCGTCCCGGTGGTGGCCATCATCGTCCCCACCAGCGCGATCGCCGCCCCCACCACGGCCAGCAGCAGCACCGTCACCAGCGCCGAGCCGCGCCGCCGGCCCCCCGTCGCGCGCGCCCTCATGGCAGCAGCACCGCGGTCACCGGCACCAGCACCGGGGCCGACGTGGCGATCGACGACAGGTTGGGGGTGCAGTCCTGCACCGCCACCGCGTACTGGTAGGGCTGCCCCGCCTGGACCCCCGCGTCGCGGTACCGGTACGTGCTGACGCCCCCCACCACGCTCACCGTGGCCAGCGGCTCCGGCCAGGTGGCGTCGGCGGGCGCCTTGCGCCACAGCACGTAGCGCACCGCGTCCTGCTCGCCGGTGCCGTCGTCCGCCGCCGCGCCCCACGACACCAGCACCGCGCCGCTGTCGGCGTTCCACGCCCCGGCGACGGTGGTGGGGGCGATGGGCGGGCGCCCGCAGGCCCGCGCCTGCCGCGGCATCACCGTGTTGGGGAGCGGCACCGTGTAGCGCACCACGTCGCGGCGCCCCGCCACCGGCGCCATGGTCTCGTAGGTCACCTCCACCGCCCGCAGCGCGTCGATGCGCGTGGTGACCGCGGTCCCCGTGTCCGGCGCCACCCCGCGCAGCGCCACCGTCTTGGCCAGCGGCAGCCACGCGCGGGGCACCGTGTCGAGGCTGGTGAGCGCGCTGTTGAAGCGCGACGGGTCGTGCCAGTAGCGGAAGAACGGCGTGGTTCCCGCCTTGCGCAGCCCCGTGGCCACCACCTGCGGCGGCTGCGCGTTCACCTGCCGCAGCAGCAGGTACTCCGCGCCCCCCGCCACCGACGTGTCCACCACGAAGCGGAACACCACCAGCTCCGCCTCCCCGGGCGTGCCCGGCACCTGCGTGTACCACGCCAGCGGGTAGGTCACCGCCGGGTTGGAGCCCGGCACGGTGATGGCCCCCGCGGGCGTCAGCGCGCTGGCTTCGGCGTTGGTGGCGTAGGGGTCCACGTACACCGCCCCCGTGAACCGCGTGGCGTCCACGCGGTTGGTGAGGAGGTCGGCGTTGAAGGCGAAGGTGCTGTCGTTGGCCAGCACCACCATCGGCTGCGTCTCGGTGATGTTGGTCCCCACGGTGCGCAGCTCCTGCCGCAGCACGTCGCGCCCGAAGCGGGCGTTCTGCACCTGCGCCGAGCGCAGCGCCAGCGCGCGCATCCCCTCGGACTGCTTGAGCAGGAACGTCACCGCCGCGGTGGTCACGATGCCGAACATCGCCACGGCGATGAGCAGCTCCGCCAGGGAGTAGCCGCGGCGGTCCCCCGCCGAGGGGCCCGGGGCGCGGGACCCGGCGCGAGGCCGGGACTGGGGGGGCGACAGGGTCATGGCGCGGCGATGGTGATGGTGCGCTTGACGGGCGCCGGCAGCAGCGCCGGGTTGGTGCTGGAGACCGTCACCGTGAGGCGCGTGACATGCTGCCGGTTGGACGAGTCGACGCTGACCGCGGTGGCCACCGTGAAGCCGTCCACCGCGCCGTTGTAGGTGGCGGTGCCGAGCTCCACGAGCGTGCCGTAGGCGGGCCACACGCGGGCCCGCGCGATCTGCTGGTCGGCCAGCGCCTGCGCCCGGCTGCGCCCGCCGGCCCCCACCACGCTGCGGGACAGCAGCGACAGCCCCAGCGCCATGGACAGCACCACGCCGCTCAGCAGCGCCATGGCCACGATCACCTCCACCAGCGTGAAACCGGCGCGGGCGGGCGGCCGCGGTCCCGGCCGCCGTCCCGTCAACCGTCTCGGCCTCGGTCCCGTCATCCGCGGCGCCATGCGGTCCCCGTCCACGCGAACCAGCTGGCCTGCCCCGTGGCGCGCTGCACCCGCACGGCGCGCACGTCCTTGGCGCTCGACGTCAGGCTGGCCGGCGTGGTGAAGTACACCGTGACGCCGCGGCTGGCGCTCCCGCTGCGCTGCATCACCAGGGAGGGCCCCCGCGCAATGCCGCCCATCTGCGCCACGCCGGTGGTGTCCCCCGGCACCGGCGCCACCCCGGCGGGGCGCTGCAGCAGCAGCGCCTCGGGGAGCGGAAACACCCGCGACCGCTCCCCCGCGTCGATCTGCGCGTTGTTGTTGGCGTCCCACACGGTCACCAGCGTGCGCGCCGCGGTGTCGAACACCACCAGCACGTTGTGCTGCCGCGCCACGGCCTCGCGCTGCGCCGCCATCAGCCCCATCCCCACCTGCCGCACCGCCGCGTCCACCTGCTTCTTGTCGATCCGCAGGTTGGGGAGCGTGATCGCCAGCACGATCCCCACCACCGTGATGACGAGCAGGAGCTCGATCAGGGTGAATCCCCTGGGGGACACAATCCGCCGCCCGGAGGGCGGCACGGGGCGCGAAGGGCGGTCCATGGCACCTTCTCGACGAGCCGCCCACGCCACAGGTCACCAGCTGGAACATTCGTCACGAGCCCGGCGCACGGGGTCACGTCCCCGGCCCAACCATCACGCCACCGGCCCCGTCCCGGCGCCGCCGCGGCGGCCGGTCACACCTTGTGGTGCAACACCCGCGCCGCCTCCACGCGGTCGGCGGCCACGTACACCGTGAAGTCGTCGAAGAACGCCGGCGCCTCCCCCTGCAGCACCCGCAGCACCGCCACCGCCAGGCGCCGGATCTCCAGCTCCGCCGCCTCGCTGGCCCGCAGCTCCAGCAGCGTGCGCCACGCGCGGGCGTTGCCGGTGACGACGATCTTGGTCTCGGTGCTGTTGGGGAGCACGCCGCGCGCCGCCTCGCGCGCCATCTTCCGCCGGTGGACCTTGTCCTCCACCCACCCGTAGCGCGCCATCAGCTGGTCCACCAGCGCCACGTAGCTCTCCAGCGCCCCCTCCACCTGCGCGCGCCACGCCGCCTCCAGCGCCGCGTCGCCGATGATCGCCGGCGGCATCACCACGCAGGCGTCGCGCTCGTCCACGTACCGCTGCGACAGCTGCGAATACGCGAACCCCGCGCGGTGGCGCACCAGCTCGTGCGTGAGCGACCGGCTCACCCCCTCCAGCAGCAGCGTGTAGTTGGCGTGCTCCAGCACGCTCCCGTGCCCCTGCACCTTGATGTTGCCCAGGTACTCGGCGGTGGTGCGCCCGGCCGGGTTGTGCTGGCTCATGTAGCACAGCCGCCCCGCGAACTCCGCCAGCCGCTCGCCGTCGGTGGCTTCGCCGCGCCACTGCACCGGCAGGTGGGCCGGCTCGGTGAACTGCGGGCGCGCCAGCACCGTCACGGTGGGAGCGCGGAGGATCTGGGCGTCGGGGAGGGACATGGCGGCTGGGGTGAAGGTCGCCGCGAAAGCTAGCGCCCCGGGCCGCGGTGGCACACGGCCGGTGCTCCTCCGCTCACGTTGGCGCGTCCACCCCGGCCAGCCGGTCGCGCGCCCAGTCGCGTGTGCGCTCGATGTCGTCCAGCACGGTCGCCGCCGCCGCCGGGAGCGGCGGGGCCTCGGGGTCGTGCCGCAGCGTCTCAAACGGGCGTGCGCCCGGGAGCGGCACCTTGCACCCGGGGTTGAGCACCCCTGCCGGATCGGCGGCCGCCTTCACCGCCGCAAAGGCCGCCAGCGCCTGGGCGGGCCACCCCCGCGCCAGCAGCGGCGCCCGCAGCCGCCCGTCGCCATGCTCCCCCGCCAGCGTCCCCCCCAGCGACGCCGTCAACGCCACCACCTCGTCCAGCAGCGCCGCCACCCGCTCACGCCACCCCGGGCGCGTGACATCCACCAAGGGGTTCACGTGGGCGTGCGCGTCCCCCGCATGCCCGAAGATCACCCCGGGGATCCCCTGCCGGTCCAGCGCCGCCCGCACCCCGCGCACGTAGGCCGGGAAGTGCGCCGGGGGCACGCAGCCATCCTCGATGAACTGCATCGAGCGCTGCGACGGCGGCAACTGCGACAAGATGGGGCTGGCGGCATGGCGCAGCGCCCACAGGCGGTGCTCCGCCTCGCGGGTGAGCCCGGTGTCCACCTGCGTGGCCCCGTGGTGGCGACAGCGTGCCGTCCAGCGGTCGGCCCAGCCGGCGGCCTCCCCCGCATCCGCCCCTTCCCCTTCGGTGAGCAGCACCGCCTCGGTGCCGGCCGGCACCCCGGTGGGCCCCGCGGACGCCGCCACCTCCAGGAAGGTGCGGTCCAGCAGTTCGCAGGCGCTGGCCCCCGCCTCCCGCGCCTCCACGGCGCACGCCGCAGCCGCCTCCAGCGACGGGAAGGCCGCCAGCACCGAGGCCGTGGCCCCCGGCAACGGCGCCAGCGCCAGCTCCACCGCCGTGAACAGTCCCAGCGTCCCCTCGCTCCCCACCAGCAGGTCCACCAGGTGGCCGCCCGGGGCCAGGGTGTCGGCCAACGCATACCCCGACGACTCCTTGCGCACCCCGGGGCGCACCCACGGCGCCGGAGCGGGGGTGTCCCGCAGCCCCGCCAGCACCGCCGCCAGCCGCGCCACCGCCGGCACCTCGCGGGGCCACGGGGCGTCGCGCCGTACCCACGTCGCGGCGCCATCCTCCCACACCACCTGCAGCGCGCGTACCCATGGCCGCGTGGCGCCAAACCGCAGCGACCGCGCCCCCGCGGCGTTGGTGGCCACCATCCCCCCCACGGTGCAGAAGGCCCCGCTGGAGGGGTCCACCGGGAAGCGCCGCCCCACCAGGCGCGCGGCCGCGTCCACCTCCCGCTGCAGCACCCCGGCCCCCGCCGTCACGGTGCCGCCATCCGGCGCCACCGCTTCCAGCGCGCGCAGCCGGCTCAGGTCCACCACCACGCCCGGGCCCACCGCTCCCGCCGCCATCCCGCTCCCCGACCCGCGCGGCACCAGCGCCGTCTCCGTGGCGCGGGCCCAGGCCACCAGCCGCTGCACGTCGGCGGTGTCCACCGGCACCGCCACCGCGGCCGGGAGTGTCCGGGCGATCCCCGCCCCCTGCGCATACAGCGCGCGCGCCGTCAGGTCGGTGCGCAGCACCCCGCGAAACGCCGGGGGGACGGGGGGCAGGCGGGGCTCCATCCCCGCAACCTCTCGGCCCCGGGGGGTGGGGGCAACCCCCGCCGCCGCCGCCCCGCCTCCCACGGCCGAGGATGCCGGCGAGTAGCTTATCCCGGATGTCCCTCTCTCCAGCCGTTGGCGACGCCCTGGCGCGGCGTGACGCCCCCCGCTTCTGCGTCGCCATCCTCCCGGCGGTGTCGCGGACCTTCGCGCTGGGGATCAAGGCGCTCCCCGGCGCGCTGGGGCAGGCGGTGCTGGACGCCTACCTGCTGTGCCGCATCGCCGACACCGTCGAGGACGCCCCGGCCATCGCCCCCGAGGCCAAGGCCGCGCTGTTCGACGACTTCCTGGCCGCCTTCGACGACCCCGCGGCGCTCGCCCGCTTCACGGCCGGCGTCGCCACCCTCCCCGGCGAGCCGGCCCACGTGACCCTCACGCGCAACACCGACCTGGTGTTCGCCGACTTCGCCCGCCTCCCCGCCCCCACGCGCGCCCACGTGCGCACCTGGGTGGGGGAGATGGTGCGCGGCATGCGCAAGTTCGTGCTGCTGTACCCGGACGGCATCCGCATCCAGACGCTCGAGGAGTACCGCGAGTACTGCTACTACGTGGCGGGCACCGTGGGCTACCTGCTCACCGACCTCTGGCACGAGCACTCGGGGAGCATCGGCGCGCGCCGCCACCAGGTGCTGCGCGAGCGGTGCCGCGCCTTCGCCGAGGCGCTGCAGACGGTCAACATCCTGAAGGACGTGGCGGTGGACGCCGAGCAGGAGAACTCGGTGTACATCCCCGAGGAGCTGCTGCGCGCGCAGGGAAGCTCGCAGGCGCGCATCCTGGCCCCCGAGCTGCTGCACTCCAACCGGGCGGCGCTGGCGCAGCTGATCCAGCTGGCGTGGCACGACCTCGACGAGGCGCGCCGCTACCTGCTGGACATCCCGCGGCGCGCGGTGCGCATCCGCCTCTTCTGCATCCTGCCGCTGCTGCTGGCCTACGCCACGCTGCGCGACCTGGTGCAGAGCACCGCCATGCTGCGCCCGGGGGGGTCGGTGAAGATCTCGCGGCGCGAGGTGAAGGCGCTGCTGATGACCGGCGCCGTGCTGGCCGCCAGCAATGCGGGGGTGCGGTGGCTGGTGGGGCGGGTGCGGCGGCAGCGGTTCGAGCTGCGCCTGGGCGGCGCCCCCGCGCTGCGCGCCACCGGCTGAGGGCGCGCGCGGCCCCCCTCGCGCCCCCTCAGGCTGGCCTCATCCCCGCTCGCGCTCGTCCAGCAGCTGCTCCAGCCGCAGCTGCGCGCGCGCCATGGTGCGCCGGTAGCCGCGCCGCACCGCGCCCCACACCAGCGCGCCGGTGCCCAGCGCGAACGCCGCCACCCCCGCCATGGCCACGGTGCGCGCTGCGGGGCTCACGGGGATGAATGACACCAGCGCGGCCACCGCCGCGGCCATCACGCCGATGGCCGCCCAGCTCCACACCACCGCGGCGCGCCCCTGCCGACGCACCCGGTGTGCCGTGGCGTCCAGCCGCACCAGCGTGCGCCCGCCGTCCACCGCCGTCACCGTGGCCGCCACCAGGTCCACACCGGCCAGCGCGTAGCGGTGCGACGACAGCATCCGCTGGACCCCCGCACCGAAATCGTCGCGCGGCTCCCAGCTGTGGTGCGCATCGGTGCGGCGCATCACCACCATCGTCTCCTGCCGGGTGAGCGTGGCGGACAGTGCAGCCACCACGGTGGCCGGCGTCCCCGGCACAAGGCGCTGCGCCCCCAGCCGCGCCTCCCCCAGCAGCGACAGCAGCCATCCCCCGGTGTCGTCCGGCAGCGTCACCCCGCGCGCCCGCTCCTCCGCGAGCGCCTGCCGCACATGCGCCGCGTCCAGCCCCACCTCCCGCGCGATCTCCAGCAGTACCCCTTCCGGCACGGTCTCCTGGCCATCGGGGGTGACCGCGGCCTGCTGCAGCTCGGCCGCGCGCGCCAGCACCCGCTCCAGCGCGGCGCGCGGCACCGCGGGGCCTCCCTCGGGGGGCGGCACCGGCACCAGCGCCCCGGTGCGGGGATCGGGCGCGGTCATATGCCCCCCAGCACCAGCGCCACCTGGCGACGGATCGCCTCGGTGATCGCCTCGGGGAGGGGAAAGCGCGCGGCAAAGCGCGCCGTGCGCTGGGGTGCCGTGGCCGTGGCGGCCGCGCGTTCCCCGACTTGCCGCAGGTAGTAGGCGCGGTAGCCGTCCACCAGCTCGGGGGCCACCCCCTGCAGCAGCTCCGCTCCGGCCAGCACCTGCCCCACCGCCACGCGGCGGTCCTCTTCGCCGCTGCGCCGCTCCGCCGGCGTGGTGTGATCAGCCACCACCTGCGCCACCAGCGATGCGGTCACCTCATGGGCCGCCACGTACACCACCTCCACGGCGTCTTCCACCCGTCCGGGGAAGGGGACCGCCACCACCGGCCGCCCCTCGCGCCCGGGGGCCATCCGCCCTTCGCCCCCAATGGGGAGCACCAGGAGCAGCTCCCCCTGCCGCTGCCCGGTGTTGTTGAGGAACCGCTCCAGCCGCGGCCGATAGTGGCGCTGCCACAGCGAGTCCACGGCCGTGATCACCGCCTGCCGTGCGCGCAGCTGGCGCTGGTGCTCGGCGCCGAAGAAGCGGGCCTGTTCGTCGGCCAGCGCGTCCAGGAAGTCGCGCAGCCACCCCCGGTCGGCCGCCGAGGGGAACACCGCGGCCACGGCGGCTCCCCGCTCGCCGGTGCGCCGCGGGTCGCCGTCCACCTGCACCACGCGCTCGGCGGTGGCCTGCAGGTCGGTCCAGCCCCCAAAGGCGAAGGGGACGAACTCCGCCGGCAGGTAGCCGCGCACCGCCATGCGGCGGGCGAGGGAGTCGCGCAGCGCGTCCAGTCGCGTGGTGATCCCCGCCTGGTTGCGCACCACCACCAGCGAATCGCGGTAGCCGCGGCGGTACAGCGGCACCACGGCGCTGTCGGTGCGCAGCAGCGCCAGCCCGTGCAGCCACAGGTCCACATGCGGGGCGGTGCGCACGGGCCAGCGGATGGGGGGCGGCGCCGTCGACGCGGCCGGGGTGGGGGCGACCACCACCGGGGGCGGAGCAGCGCAGGCGCCCAGCATCAAGCCGCCCGCGGTCAGCGTGGCCAGCAGGCGGGCGGCCCGCCGCGAAGCGGCCGCCGCGATCGTCAGGGGCCAGCCTCGGACGGGGCGGTGGCACCGGATGGGGCAGGGAACAGGCATGCCGGAAACTTAGGGGGAGACCGGCTCCCCTCCCACCGTGTCGCCAAGGGCGGCGCCTAGCCGGCCAGCTGGGCGGGGGGGGCGTCGTCGGCGCCGCGGCCGCAGGTCACGCAGAAGCGCCACCCGAGCTCCATGGCGGTGCTGCAGGCGGGGCACTGGCGGCGGCGCAGGTCGCAGCCACAGTGCGGGCAGAAGCTGATGCCGCGCTGCGACGGCAGGGCCCCCCCGCAGTGCAGGCACGGCGCCCCGGCGGCGGCGGGGGGCGGGGCAGGGGGGGTCGCCACGTGGGAGGCCAACGCGGCCGGCGTGCGGGGGCCCGCGGGTTCCACCACCGGCGCGGTGCGGAGCGGAGGGGGCGGCGGCGGGGCGTCCCAGGCCGAGCGACCGACAGGCTCGTCGGCGTCCGCGGACGGATCCTCCGCATCCAGCCAGGGGGCCGGGGGGTCGCCAGCAGAGGGGGGGCGGGACCGATCGATACCCAGCCCCGCCGACGGGCGGGCGAGGACCACGCGGGTGGCCGCCCACGGGCGCACCAGCCCCAGCGCCGGGTCCGCCTGCGCCAGCGTGCGCCGCGCGGTGTCGCGCAGCTCCGGGTCGGTCAGCAGGTAGCCCCGTTCGCCGGTGAGCAGGCGCAGCACCAATCGCTCGTAGTGGGCCGGCGACCCGTCGGCCAGCTCGCGCCGGGCGTCGGGGAAGGGGACCAACCGCGACTCCAGGTCTCCCAGGGTAAACCCCTGGGTGAGCCAGGTGGGGTGGTGGGTGCGCACCACCCGGGCCAGCAGGAAGGCCAGGCGATCCAGGTCGTCGAGCGAGGTGGCCATGGTGCGGTGGGGGCCCCGGGAGAGGTGTGCGGTTACGGGGTGGGACGCGCGCCGACGGCGGCCGGTAACGGGGGCGTCCCCGGCAGCGGCGGGGCCGGGCGAAAGCGCGCCGGGTCGGGGAAGGGCGCCAGCGGATGGCGCGCGGTGGCCTTGCCGGCCTGCGCCTCCCACCACGCGGCAAACCCCGAGGGGACCAGCCCGCCGCTGTCGTCCTGCTGCGCCGCCGCCCGGGTGGCCAGGTGGTTGGCGTATTCGTTCTGGGGGTGCCCGGCGTGCCCCTTCACCCACACCCATTCCGTCTCGTGCGGGGCAATGGCGGCCACGGCGGCCTGCCAGAGCGCCACGTTCTCCACGGCCCCCTCGCGCCGCCGCCACCCCCGCCCGATCCACCCGCGCACCCAGCTGGTCATGCCGTCCACGATGTAGCGCGAATCGGTGGTGAAGCGCACCGACAGGGCGTTCCCCTTGCGGGACATGGCGGCGAAGCTGTCGATGACCGACCGCAGCGCCATGCGGTTGTTGGTGGTGTCGGGCTCGGCGGCCCACAGGTCGAAGCGCTGCACCGTGCCGTCGGGGCGGCGGAACTCCACCAGCGCGCCCAGCCCGCCGGGGGTGTCCCCCGCCTGGCCGTTCCTCAGGCACGACTCGTCGGCAAAGACCGACACCAGCGGAAAGCGCGCACTCATGGGGCGCGCCTCACCGCACCGCCTGCAGCGCGTCCAGTTCGTCCACGTACAGCTCCAGCCGGTGTCCGGTGGTGGGGTGCCGCGCCAGGATCACCTCGCGCCCCGCATCCAGCCGCAGCCGCTCGGGGATGACCACGTACTCCGTGGCGCGGCGGCGGAGCGCCAGGCGCGCGCCGCGCACGATGGCGTCCTCCAGCAGGTCGTACTGCGCGACGGTGAGCGGCATGCCGCAAGCTAACCGTCGCGGCGTCGCCCGCCGACCCGTCGAGGGCGCCGCATCGGGCTACGCCCGTCCCCACCCGGCGCAGAGCGCCTCCAGCACGGCGGTGGCGCGGTGGAGCTCGTCCACCGGCACCCATTCGGTAGCGGCGTGTGCCACCCCGATGTCGCCGGGGCCAAAGCAGACCGCCGGGATCCCCGCCGCCTGGAACAGCGCCGCGTCGGTCCAGCAGGAGAGCCCGTCCAGCCCTAGCGTCTCGCCGGCGGCCACGCCCGCCCGCTGCAGGGCGCCCACCAGCGGCGCCTCCTCGGCGAGCGCCAGCGGCGGCTGGGCGAACACCACGCGCGCCGTGGCGGCCATGCCGGGCCGCTCGGCGGCCACCTGCGCGCACAGCGCCTCGATCTCCGCCAGCGCCTGTGCCGTGTCCTCGCCGGGGAGGGTGCGCCGCTCCAGCCGCACCACGCACTGGGCGGCGTAGGTGGACCAGCCGGTGCCGCCGGTCACCATCCCCGCGTGGATCGACGCCCGCCCCAGCCGCGGGTGCGTGCGCGCGGCCAGCTGCTCGCGCTCGAAGCGGTCCACGGCCATGAGCAGGGCGGCGGCGTCGCGGTTGGCGTCGCGCCCCAGGTCGTAGCGGCTGCCATGCGCGGCGCGTCCGGCCAGCGTCACCTCGATGAAGGCAAAGCCCTTGTGCACCGGCACCACCGCCAGGCGCGTGGGCTCGGTGACCACCGCCCCCGTGGCCTCCACGCCGGCGGCCAGCAGGGCGGCGGTGCCGATGGAGGCGAACTCCTCGTCGCACACGGCGGCCACGAGCATCTCGCTGGCCAGCGCCCCGCGCGCCGCGGCCCGCGCGGCGGCCACGCACATGGCCGCCACGCCTCCCTTCATGTCGGCGCTGCCGCGGCCATACAGCCGCCCGTCACGCTCCTCGGGGACAAAGGGGGGGTGGGTCATCCCTTCCACCCCCACCACATCCAGGTGGCCGTTGAGCACCAGCGGCGTGCGCCCCGCCGGCCCGATGCGCGCCACCACGTTCCACCGCCCCGGCGCCACCTCCTGCTCGGTGACGCGAAAGCCCCACCCCTCGAGGATCTCCGCGAGCCGGTGGGCGCAGGCGCCCTCGCCGGGGGCGTCCGGGACCAGCGACGGATTGCGCGAGTCCTCCGCCACCAGCGCGCGGGTGAGCGCGAGCGGATCGCAGGGGAACGCCATCAGCGCCGTCCGGTCCCCTGGCGCCCCACCAGCACCCCCTGCTGGGCCAGGCGCCACGGAATGACCTTGGCCAAGGGCGGACCCATGGACGCCACCACGGCGTTCACGTCGGAGCAGTCGAAGAGGATGACGCATCCGCCCCCGCTGGCGCCCAGCGCCTTCACGCCGCGCCCCCCCTGCCGTCGCACCGCGGCCTCCAGCGCCTCGATCCGCGGCGTGGTGATGGTGGGGTGCAGCGAGCGTTGGAAGCGCCAGTGCTCATCCACCAACCCGGCGAGGGTGTCCAGCCGGCCGCCCCGCAGCGCGTCGCCCATCTGCTTGGCCAGCACCGCCATCCGCTCCAGCGCGGTGACCACGCGCGGCACGCGCTGGCGGTACTCACGGAGCACCACGTTGATCGTGTCCGCGGACAGCCGCGAGACCCCGGTGTAGACGAGCGCCATGCGCTGCTCCATCTGCACGCGCATGGTCTCCGGGATGGCGATGCGCTCCACCCGGACCTTGTCGGTGAAGGAGAGCCCCAGCGCCCCGCCGATGGCGGCGGCGTAGTGGTCCTGGCGTCCGCCGGCGATGCCGAGTTCCTCCACCTCCACCAGGCGGCTGAGTTCGGCGAGCGACTGCGGATCGGGGGCGCGCCCCTTGTGGGCGGACAGGGCGGCGGCCATGGCCACGCTGGCGGCGGAGGACCCCCCCAACCCGGCGCCCACGGGGAAGTCGCTCACCACGGAGAGCTTGACGGCGGGGTTCCCCGCCGTGCGCAGGTGGGCGGCGATGAGGGGATCGGCTGAGGGGGGGACGTAGCGGTCCCCGCGGTCTTCGAGGGTGACGTAGGCACGCTGCTCGATGGCCATGTTGCAGACGTAGCCCCCCCGTTCCTGGGGGAAGGGGGGGACATCCGTCCAACCGCCACCGAAGTCGATTCGCGTGGGGGCCGAGGCGTAGATCAGCTCCGCGGCCATCGCGGACTACTTTTTCTTGCCGGCCGGCGCGCCCTTGGCAGGCGTCTTGGCAGGGGGCTTGACCGGGGCCTTGGCGGGGGCCTTGGCCGGTGCCTTGGCGGCCGGCTTGGCGGGAGCCTTGGTGGCCGCCTTGGCCGGTGCTGGCTTGGCGGGGGCCTTGGCAGCCGCCTTGGCTGGTGCTGGCTTGGCGGGGGCCTTGGCGGGGGTGGCCGTCTTGGCCGCCTTAGCCGGGGCCTTGGCCGCCGGCGGCGCCTTGGCGGGGGCCGGCTTGGCGGCCGGCTTGGCGGCCGGCTTGGCGGCCGGCTTGGCGGCCGGCGCCTTGGCGGCTGGGGCCTTGGCTGGG
>JBEIJM010000042.1:0-21038 GCA_040380205.1 Gemmatimonadaceae bacterium | reverse complement strand
GGCGGGGCGCCGACGGCGAGGCGCCGACGGCGAGGCGCCGACGGCGAGGCGCCGACGGCGAGGCGCCGACGGCGAGGCGCCGACGGCGAGGCGCCGACGGCGGGGGACTCCGTGCGTTCCCCCGCGACCCGGCGCGCCGCTCGTGCCGGCTACTCGTGGCGCAGCGCCTCGACGGGGTCGAGGCGGGAGGCGCGCACCGCCGGGAGCATCCCGAAGGCGATCCCCGTGACGGCGCTGGCGATCAGCGCGGTGGCCACGATGCTGGCGGGGAGCGAGGCCGGGATGGGGCTGTTGGTGCGGATGACCCAGGCCACCAGCGCGCCCAGGAGCAGGCCGATGACGGCGCCGATGGTGGTGAGGGTGGTGGCCTCGACCAGGAACTGCCAGCGGATGGTGCCGGCGGTGGCGCCCAGCGCCTTGCGGACGCCGATCTCGCGGGTGCGCTCGGTGACGGAGATCATCATGATGGCCACCACACCCACGCCGCCCACCAGCAGCGCCACGGCGGAGAGCGCCAGCCCCACGGCGAAGATGGCGCCGAAGAGCTGGTTGAAGGTGTCCATGATGCGGTCCTGCTCGAGGATGTTGAAGTTGTTCCGCATCCCGGGCTTGAGGCCCCGGCGCGCCCGCATCGCGGCGAGCACCTCGTCCTTCACCTCGCCCGGCGACATCCCGGCCTTCGGGCGGACGAACAAGGTGAGCCCGAAGCGCCCCAGGTCGAGCTGGCGGATGCCGGCGAAGAGGGGGATGATGGCGCGGGGGGTGTCGGGGCCCTTCCCCTCGAGGGTCTTGAGGAACCCCGCCTTGGGCGCGTAGACGCCGACGACGGTGAACAGCACGCCGTTGACGGACACCTGCTTGCCGATGGGGTCGGAGTCGCCGAAGAGCTGGGCGCTGAGGGTGTCGTTGACCAGCATCACCGGGGCGCCGCCGGCGTCCTCGGTGCGGGTGAAGTTGCGCCCGGGGCGGATGTCGGAGGCGTCAATCAGGGGCCAGTCCACGCTGTAGGCGTCGTACCCCACGCCGTCGACGCGCACGTTGCGGTAGGCGAAGTTGGCGCCGCCGCCATTGGAGCCGATGACGGTGGCCACCCCCGGCAGCCGTCCGATCATCTCCCACTCGCCCACGGTGAGGGGGGGATTGCGGCGGTCGGGGCACTTCTCGTCGGTGCCGTCGCACCCGGACAGGTTGTTGTCGCGCCGCTGGACGATGAAGGTGGTGGCGCCGAACTCGTCGAGGTCCTTCTCGAAGGAGGCGCGGATGCCGGTGACGACGGCGCCCATGGCCACTACCACGAAGACGCCGATGGCGACGCCGGCGATGGTCAGGGCGGCGCGCACCTTGTTGGTGCGGATGGCGTCGAAGGCCATCCCGACGCCCTCGAAGACGAGGAGGAGGCGCTGCATGGCCTATTCCTGCCGGAGGGCGGCGATGGGGTCGAGGCGGGCGGCGCGGCTGGCCGGATAGATGCCGGCGGCGATGCCGACGCCGGCGCCGGTGACGATGGCGGCGGCCACCGACCAGGGGGCGACGGCGGCGGGGAGGGGGGTGAAGGCGCTGATGAGCTTGGCCAGCCCGATGCCGAGGGCGATGCCGATGGCGGCGCCCAGGGTGCTGAGGGTGGCGGCCTCCACCAGGAACTGGGAGAGGATGTCGCCGCGGCGGGCGCCCAGCGCCTTGCGCACCCCGATCTCGCGGGTGCGCTCGGCCACGGCCACGAGCATGATGTTCATGATGACCATGGCGCCCACCACGAGGCTGATGGCGGGGAGGGCGGTGCCGAAGAGGATGAGGCGCCCCTTGAGCTCCTTGATGAAGCCGAAGGCGGCGTCCTGGGTGACGAGGCCGAAGTTGTCGGGCTCCCCGGCGCGCAGCCCGCGGCGGGCGCGCAGCGCGCCCCGGGCGGCCTCGATCCCCTCGGCGAGCGCGGTGGCGTTGGGGGCCTGCACCACCAGCGAGCCGATGTCCTTGGCGGGGCGGATGAGGCGCCCCATGGGGGAGGTGTACGGGGCGATGGCGAGGCGGTCGAGGGAGAAGCTGAACACCGACCCCTGCTTCTCCACCACGCCGATGACGGTGAAGGGGATCCCCCCGAGGCGCAGGGCTCGTCCCAGGGGGTTGAGCCCGGGGAAGAAGTGCGCCGCCACCTCCACGCCGATCACGATGACGGGGGTGCCGCTCCGGACCTCCTGGTCGGTGAAGGCCCGTCCCTGCTCCAGGTTGTACTTCTTGATGGTGAAGTAGTTGGCGTCGGTGGCGACCGCCTGCACCTGGCGGGGGCGGGCCCCCGGGGCGCTGGCGTACTTGAAGGTCTCGCTGGTGATGCTCGGCACGAGCCCCGCGGGGAGCGCGTCGCGCACGGCGTCCACGTCGGTCATCCGGATGACGGGCCGACGGCGGGCTTCGCGCGCGTCAAAGCCGCGATTGCCCCCCGGGCCCACGTTGTTGAAGCGCCGGAGGGTGAAGGTGTTGACCCCCACCAGCCGGCCGGCGAAGTCCTCCTCGACGTAGCGCCCCATCCCCTCGACGATGGAGACGACGGCGATGAGGAACATCACGCCGATCATCACCCCAAGGAGGGTGAAGAAGCTCTTGAGCTTCTGGACGCGCAGCTGGACCAGGGCCAGCGCGATGGCGTCGCGGGTCTTCACCGGGGGGTCAGTGGGCGGCGGCCGCGAGGCCGACGCGCTCGGCGTACTGCGCGCGGGTCTCGTCGCTGGCGATGACGCCGTCGCGGAGCACCACCACGCGGCGCGCGTGGGCGGCGATGTCCGGCTCGTGCGTGACCATCACCACCGTCTGCCCCTGGTCGGCGAGCGACTCGAAGACCCGCATGATCTCCGCGGAGGTCTGGGAATCGAGGTTGCCGGTGGGCTCGTCGGCGAGGAGGATGGAGGGGCGGTTGACGAGGGCGCGGGCGATCGCCACGCGCTGCCGCTGGCCGCCGGAGAGCTCGTTGGGGCGGTGGTGCATCCGCTCGCCCAGCTGGACCTGGGTGAGCGCCTCGGCGGCGCGGCGGCGGCGCTCGTCGGCGGGGATGCCGGCGTACACCAGCGGCAGCTCGACGTTCTGCAGCGCCGAGGCACGCGGGAGCAGGTTGAACGTCTGGAAGACGAACCCGATCTCCTTGTTGCGCACGCGGGCCAGCGCGTCGTCGCTCATGCGGCTCACGAGGGTGCCGTTGAGCCAGTACTCGCCGCCGTTGGGGGTGTCGAGGCAGCCGATGAGGTTCATGAGCGTGGACTTCCCGGAGCCGGAGGGCCCCATGATGGCCACGTACTCGTTGCGGCGGATGGCGAGGTCGACGCCGCGGAGGGCGCGCACGATCTCGCCCCCCATGTCGTACTGGCGCGTGAGCCCGCGGGTGACGATGACCCAGTCGTGCTCCGGCGTGCCGCCGGCGGCGCCGACTACGGCACGCCGCTCGGCGGTTTCGGTGAGCGCCGGCTCAGCGACCCCGGGCCCGGTGGCGGTCACGGCTTGCGCCCCGGTGCCGCGGCCTTGGGATCGGCCGCCTCGCGCACCGCCGCCCCGTCCTTCAGCTCGCGGATGGCCTGGTAGCTCCCGGCCACGATGCGCTCCCCCTCCTTGAGCCCGTCCAGCACCTCGAAGTGCCGCTCACCCGCCACCCCCACCTTCACGGGGCGGAAGGACACCTTGCCGTCGGCGCCCACCAGGAAGACGCCTTCCACGTCGCGCTTGCCGACCTCGCGCTGCGGCTGCTGCCCCACGGTGACGGCGGAATCGCCGGTCGGGAGCGTCTCGTCCTCCCGGACGGTGAGCGCGATGATGGGGATGCTGAGCGCCTTGGTGCGGGAGGCGGTGACGATCTTGGCGGTGGCCGAGAAGTCGGGGCGGGTGTCGGTGGGCGGGTTGACCAGCTCGACGCGCACCTCGTAGTCCACCGCCTGGTCCCCGGTGGCGGCTCCGGAGGCCGAGCGCGTCACGGAGCTGTTGGAGATCTCGACGACCTTGCCGATGAAGGTGGTGTCGGGGAAGGCGTCGATCTCGATGAGCGCCGAGTCGCCCACGCCGATGCGGGCCACGTCGGTCTCGTCCACCTTGACCTTGGTCTGCAGCACGCTCATGTCGGAGATCGTGAGCAGGATGGCGGCGTCGCGGTTGAGGGTGCCCTGGATGGCGATTTCCCCCTCTTCGACGTTGAGGCGCGTCACCTTGCCGCCCATGGGGGCGACGATGGTGGTGCGGTTGAGCGCCTGCCGGGCGTCGCGCACCGTGGCCACCGACTGCTCGACGCTGAAGGTGGCGGCCTCGAGGAGCGCCTTGTTGACCTCGGCCTGCGTCTTGAGCTGCTCGAGCTGCTCATCGCTGACCAGCGCGGGGGACTGCTCGCGGATCTTGACGGAGCGGTCGTAGCCGCGCTCGGCCTGGATGAGGTTGGCGCGGGCCTGGGCCGCCTGGGCGCGGGCGGAGGCGAGGGCCGCCTCGGCGCGCTGGAGGGCGGCGGTGGGCTGCTCGGGATCGATCTGCAGGAGGAACTGCCCCCGCTTGACGATGTCCCCCTCCTTGACCGCGAGGCGGACGATCTTCCCGGTCACGTCGGCGGAGACGTCGACCTTGGTGCGCGGCTCGATCTGGCCCGAGGCGACGACGGAGGCGACGAGGTCGCGCCGCTCCACGGCCTCCACGCGCACCTCCACCGGCTTGTCCCGTCCGCGGCGGGCGGCCACGGTGGCCAGGGCGGCAATGGTGAGCAGGACGGCGGCGCCGATCCCGTACTTGGCGGTCTTGGTCATGAATCCGGGCGGTTAGCGAAGGGGGCGGCCGACGGCATTCTCAAGGGCCGTGAAGGCCCGCTGCACGTCGAACACGGCGGAAATGCGGTCGGTCTCGGCGCGCTCGAAGTCGCCGCGCGCCTGCAGCAGGTCGACCAGGCTGATGGCGCCCACGCGGTAGCGCTCCTGCGCCAGCGCCAGCGCCGTGCGGGCCGTGCGCACCGTCTGCTCCTGCAGCGTCACGCTCTGCCGCGCCGTCACCAGCGAGAGGTGGGCGGCCGTCACGTCCGCGGTGACCCGCAGCGCCTGCGCCCGCACGTCGTTCTCGGCATTGCGGCGCTGCACCGCGGCCTGCTCCACCTGCTGCTCGCGGCGGAAGCCGTTGAACAGCGGCAGCGACAGCGACGCGTTGAGGCTGTAGGGGTTGCGGGTGAAGTCGAAGGGGTACTTCCCCTGCTGCGCCACCACCGCCGCCTCCATGGCCGGCGAGAAGGTGAGGGCGGTGCAGGTGGCCAGGTTGTTGGCCAGCCCCAGCGCATTGCGCACCTCCTCGGAGCGGATGCAGGAGGCGCGCTGCGAGGCCAGCGAGGCCCGGTTCTGGTCCAGCAGCGCCCCGGTGCTGGTGAAGCGGTTGGTGAAGGCCGACACGCCGGCCGACAGCGAGAGGGTGGGGAAGTAGCTGGCGCGGGCCGACGCCTGCTGGCGCCGGGCCGACTCCTCGCGCGCCCGGAAGGCCTCCAGCTGCGGGTTCCCCTGCATGGCCCGGTCGAGCAGGGCGGGGAGCTCCACGGCGGGCGCCTCAGGGAGGGTGGGATCCAGCCGCACCCCCGGTTCCGGCGCGACGCCGATCTGCTGGAAGAGCCGGAGCACTTCGATGGCTGCCTGATTCCGCTGGTTGAGCGCCGCCACCTGCTGCTGGCCGTCGGCCACCTCGGCGCGTTGCACGTCGAGTTGCGTGGCGGAGCCCACCTGCAGCCGGGCCCGCGCCAGTTGCAGCTGCGCGGCCGTCGTGGCCAGCAGGGTGTCCTGCAAGGCGGCCCGCGCGGCGGCCTGCAGCGCCGCGAGGTACTGCGTGGTCACGTTGGTCCGGAGCGACTGCTCGGCCACGGTGATGTCCGCCTCGGTGGCCTCCTGCGATGCCCGCGCGGCCCGGCGGTCATTGAGCGTCCCCAGCGAGAGCTGCAGGCTGGCCTGCGCGTTCACATCGGTGGAGAGCTGGTCGTTGGTGGAGCCGAACCCCTGCCCCTGGAAGAACGTCTGCCGCCCCTCGCGGTAGCCGCCCCCGAACCCGGTGTTGAGGTTGGGGAGGAACGCGCCCGTGGCGGCCCGCACGGCGGCCGCGGCGGTGCGCCGGGCGTTGCGGGCACTCTGCAGTGCCGGGTTGTTCTGGCGGGCCAGCCCCAGCGCCTCGTCCAGCGTGAGCACCCGCCCCGCGGCGGGAGCGGCTTGCGCGGCGAGGCCCGGGAGGGGCGCGCCACCGAGGGCGAGCCCCAAGACGACCAGGCGAAGCGAGCGGAAGCGTGGGGAAACCAAGGGCATAGGGTCGGGGTCGAATGGAAGAAGGTCCCGGGGGTGTACGCCGCGATCGGGGTCCGGGTTTCAGACACGGGAATGGCGGGGGGCGTTGCCGCGTCCCCGCGCGGGGCTTGCCTGTGGAAGGCAGGGCCCCCGGGTGCTGACCGGGCTTAGCGCGGGACGTCGTCCCGTCGCGCCTCGATGCCGCGCCCGGGAATCGTTACGCGCAGCAGGCGCTGCTCGCTGTCGGCCCACAGGAACCGGACCTCGCCTCCAGCCGTGACCACCCGCCACCGCGACGCGGCCCGCCGAGCCGCCGCGATGACCACCGTGTCCGACCGGGCCTCCAGCACCACGCGCACGGTGCCCTGGGTGTTGGCCGACGGGGTGAGCGAGGGGAGGGTGACCCCCTCCCCCTCGGCCAGCGGCGTGCGGGGGAGGAGGAGCACATGCAGCAGCACCCCGTCCTCCTCGACGACGACGGCCCCCGGGCGCAGGAGGTACTCCCGCGCGGCTTCCCCCGTGCGGCTGCGGGCCAGCGTGGCCAAGCGGCCTCGCACCCGCTGTCCCCCAAGCCGCAGCGTGGGCTCCGTCCCCTGCCGTTCCTCCAGGGCGATGCGCACCGGGGTGCCGGCGGAGTCGGCTTCGAGCCGCAGGGCCGATCGGCGCTCCCCCTGCGCCGCCTCGGCGCGGAGCTCCAGCACCGCGTCATCCGCGCCGACCACCCGCTGGATGGAGAACTGCTCGCGCCCCACGGGTTGCCCGGCCACCAGCACGGTGAAGCTGCCCACGTCCACTCGGGTCCCGGGCGGCTGCGGCTGGGCCCCCACCCCCGTCACGCCCAGCACGGCGGCCGCCAGCAGAGCGGCCCGCAGGCGCCGGGGGCGGGGGGCGACAGGGCACGGGCGGCCGATGGCAGGCATGGGGGGAAGGTAATGCCCGCGGCTCCGAACTTCCGTGCCCGGTCCACGCCCACCCCCGACGGCCGCGTCCCTTCGCCATTCCGGCGTTGCCGGGGTATTGTGCCCGCATGGTTCCCCCGTCCCGCACTGCCGCCGCGCGCGACCTCCCGCTCACCTGGCCAGCCCGCTGGGTGGCCGCCATGGTGGCGGGGATGGTGGCGTTGGCCTGGTGGCAGGCGGCGCCCGGATGGGGGCGGGTGCTGGCGGTGGCCGTGGCGACCCTGGCGGCGGTTGGCGTCCTCCCCCGGGTGGCGGCGCCGCGATGGCTGGCCTGGAGCAGCACGGGGGCGCTGGTGCTGGCTGCCCTGGTGGCGGTGGTGGAGACGCAGCGCTACGACCGGGTGTCGCGGGCATGGCCCGCGTGGTCGGCGGCCGAGCAGGAGGCCCGGGCCAACCGGGTCGCCGCCGCGTTGGAGCAGTGGGGCGTGGCGTTGCGCGCCGATGCGGATCGCGCGCTGGCCGACTGGACCGGCGCGGCCCCTCCGTCGCTGTCGCGGCCGCCGGGGCCCGGGGGCGCCGAGACGGCCGTGCTGGCGTTCGAGGGCGGGCGCCTCGTGGCCCGGGCCGGGCAACTGCGGACGCCGGTGCGTCCTGGGTCGGCCACCGGGGTGCGCCTGGTGGAGGGGACCTTTCACAGCTCGCTGGTGTCCGTGGCACGCCGTGGCGACCGCGAGGTGATGGCCGTGGGGCTGGTGGCGGCCGCGCCGCCCGCCGACCGCCTGGCGCAGTCGTTGCTGCACGGGCTGGCCCCGGGGGCCGACGCGCCGGGGGTGACGGAGATCGAATCGCCGGACTCCTCGTCCGTGCTGCCGCGCAGCACGGTCGTGCTGGTGCCGGACGGCCCACGCCGCCTGGCCCGCGTGCGCGCGCTGCCCCTCCCCTCGGAGGCGACCCGGCTGGCGCTGCTGCAGCAGGCGCGCCTGCGCACCGGGGCCGTGCTGCTTGTGGCGCTGGCCGGTTGGCTGGTGGTGGCGTGGCGGCGGCCGGCGCGCACGGGGCACCGGTTGCTGGCGGCGCTCGGAGGGCTGGCGGTGGTGGCGGTGGCCCCGCTGTCCAGCCTGTCCAATGTGTCGCCGCTGTTCGATCCGGCGAGCTACTACGTCGCCGGTGGCGGCCCCTTCACCGCCACGCTGGCGGGGCTGCTGGCGACCGCCGTGCTGGGACTCGTGGTGTGCCTGGCGGTGCTCCGCACGGCGTGGCAGCGCCCTTCGCGCGCGCTGGCGGCGGTGCTGGTGGCGGTCACGGCCGTGGGCGGCCCGTATCTCCTGCGTGACCTGGCCCGCGGGATCGCGTGGCCAGCGGCCGGGGCCGACCTGGGGCTGTGGGTGGGGTGGCAGTTGGCGCTGGCGTTGGTGGCGGCCTGCCTGTTGGCCACGGGGGCGGCGGCCGGGCGGGCGGCGTTGGGGCGTGCGCGCGGGGGGCCCGCCGCCGTGGCCCCGCTGCTGGCGCTGGCGTGCGCCGGGGCGGCGCCGCTGTTGTGGGAATCGCCAGGTCGCTGGCCGGATTGGTTCACCGTGCCCTGGATCGTGGCCATCATGGCCCTGGCGTTCACGCGGCGCGGCGCGGCGCAGGTAGTGGCCGCGGCGGTGGTGGCCGGCAGCGGCGCCGTGACGCTGGCGTGGGGCAACAGTGTCCGTGCGCGTCAGGCGTTGGCCGCCGAGGAGTTGGCGCGCCTGTCGCAGACCGACGAGAACGCCACGCGCCTGCTGGTCCGGCTGGCGCTGGAGTGGAGCGAGATGCCGGCCCGCGGTGCCCGGGAGGAGACGCTGGTGCGGCGCTACGCCGCCAGTGAACTGGCGCGGGCGGGGTATCCCGCGCGGTTGGTGGACTGGACGCCCACCTCGTATTCCGTGCCCGCGGCGGCCGTGACGCTGGCGCCGGTGGTGGACACGCTGGGGGTGCAGGCGGGGGTGGCGGCGCTGGCGCGTGCCAGTGGGGAAATCGAGTTGCGCACCGTGCCCGACGGCCCCGCCACCCTGCTGGTGGCGGCCATTCCCGGGGCCGACGGATTCGTGACCACGGTGGCGGTCCCCCCACGGACCCGCCTGCTCCCTGCCGACCCGTTCCGACTGCTGACCGGCGTCAGCGGGGCCGAGGAGGCCCCTCCGCCGTTCCGCTTGGCCCTGCTGCCGGCCGCCCCGGATGACCAAGGGCCCTCGCGTCTCGTGTGGCGGCGGGTGGGGGCGGCGATGCGCGGGGATGCCGTGGCGGGCCAGGCCCCCGACCTGCGCCGCGTCCTGGTGGAGGTCCCCATGGGCGGTCCTGACACCCTGTGGACGCGCGGCGTGCTGCTGATTGCGACGGACGTGGCGGTGGTGCTGGCGCTCTGGCTGCTGACGGGGGTAGCGGACGGGGGCATGGGGCGGCTGCTGGCGTGGCGGCGGCGGCGCTGGCGGCGCTCGTTCCGGGTGCGATTGAGCGGGGCGCTGGTGGGGTTCTTCCTGGCGCCGGCGCTGGCGTTCGCGGCCTGGGGCGGGCTCCAGCTGCAGGACAACGACCGAGCGGCTCGCGAGCTCCTGCTGCGGGAGGCGTTGCGGGTGGCGGAAGCCGAGCGTGCCGCTGGCCAGTTCGGGGCGGCCCCGTCGGCCACCGGGGCACCGCTGTTCCTGTACGAGGGCGGGGTGCTGGCCGGCTCCAGCGATCCGCTGTTGACGGCGTTGGCCCCGCTGGGGCGGTTGCTCCCCGGGACGTTGGGCGCCGCCGATTCCTTTGCGCCCGATGAGCGCTTTGTCACGGCCCGCGTCCCGGTGGGCGGCGGCACTGCGCTGGTCGGCTATCGGCAGCTCGAGGCGGCGGCGGCGGGCGCCGTGCTGGCCACCCCGGCCCGCGGGGACGAGTTTGCGCTGGATGCCCGGCGCAGCGACCTGGGGATGCTGGTGTTGTGCGTGGCGCTGTTGGGCGGGCTGGCGGCGGTGGGCGCCAGTGGCTGGGCGGCCCGCACGCTGGCCGAGCCCGTGCGTGCGCTGCGCGAAGCGGCGCTGGCGTTGGCGGCCGGACGGCGGCCCCGGCTGCCGGGCGTGGCGCCCACCAGCGAGTTCGTGCCGGTGTATCAGGCGTTCGGCCGAATGGCGCGGGACCTGGCCGCCAGTCGCATCGCCCTGGAGGCGTCCCAGCGACAGACGGCGGCGGTGCTGGAGCAGGTGGCCAGCGGCGTGTTGGCGCTGGATCAGCAGGGCGGCGTGGTGCTGGTGAATCCCCAGGCGGCGGAGCTGCTGGGGATGCCCGCCGGCGTGGCGACGGGCGCCGCGGCGGGCTCCCAGCCGTCGGCCCCGGCGCTCCCGCCGGCGGTGGCGCCCCGCTGCCTGGCGTTCCTGGCCGGCTCGGCGCCGGATGACGAGTTCGATCTGGTGCTGCTCGGGCGGCAGCTGCGGGCGCGCCTCACGCGGCTGGCCGGGGGGGCGGTGCTCACGGTGGATGACGTGACGGCGCTGGCGTCGGCGCAGCGGGTGCTGGCGTGGGGCGAGATGGCGCGACAAGTGGCGCATGAGATCAAGAATCCGCTCACCCCCATCCGCCTGGGGGTGCAGCATCTGCGCCGCGCGTTCCGCGACGGCCGGAGCGATTTTGCGCAGGTGCTGGACACGAATGTCACGCGCGTGCTGGCGGAGATCGACCGGCTGGACGGCATCGCCCGGTCCTTCAGCCGGTACGGCATGGCCCCGGAGGCGCGGGCCGCCCTGGAAGCCGTCGACGTGGGACGCATCGCCGCCGATGTGCTGGCGCTGGAGCAGCTGGGGCACGACGGGCCGGTGCGCTGGACGTTGGAGGTACGGGTGGCGGAGGGGACGGCGGTGTGCGCGCTGGGGCGCGCCGAGGAGCTGGCCAAGGTGCTGCTCAACCTGCTGGAAAACGCGCGTCTGGCCGACGCGCGCGCGGTGCACGTCACGGTGTCGGCCTCGGAGGCCGAGGTGGCCCTGGCCGTGACCGACGACGGCACCGGCATCGCGCCGGAGGTGCTTCCCCGGGTGTTCGAGCCGCACTTCTCCACGCGCACCAGCGGCAGCGGGTTGGGGCTGGCGATCAGCCGTCGGCTGGTGGAGGGGTGGGGGGGGACCCTGGTGCTGGAGAGTGTCCAGGGGGCGGGGACGACGGCCCGGCTCACGCTCCCCCGCTGCCCGGCGGGCTCGCCTGACACCTGAGCCCAGCCGAATCCGTTACACTACGACATGTCCACCCCGGGCCGCCTCGCCGATCACACCCCCACGCCATCACCTGCGCCGCACCTGGCCGGGTGGGTGCTGCCGCCCGGGTGGTCGTGGGGTGATGAGGCGTTGCGGCGCGAGCACCGGCACTACCAGGAGGTGGTGGACGCGCTGGGGCGGTCGCTGTCGCTGGTGAGCGCCCCCGACCCGGCGCACGGGGAGTGGCTCCGGCAGGAAGCGCGGGCGCTGGCCCATCGCAATCATCCGTCGATCCCCACCACGTACCACTACTGGGCGGCGCACGAGGAGACCCTGCGCGGTCCCGGGTACCTGCGGCGCTGGATCAGCGGGGAGACGGTGTGGTCGCGGGTGGCCCGCCTGGGGCCGGACACCGTGGCGCTCACCCTCCAGGTGCTGCGGGAGGCGGGGAGCGCCCTGGCGTACCTACACGACACCGGGGTGGCGCACGGCGCGGTGTCCCCCACCACGGTGTGGCTCACGCCGGGTGGCCGCCTGTGGCTGCTGGGGTGGGAGTGGGTGCTGCCGCGCGAGGCGCGTCCGGAGGGGGTGCACCCCGACCCGCAATTCTCGCCGTCGCCCCCCGAGTGGGAGACCACCGGGTGGCGGCCGTCGATGGCGTCGGACCAGTGGCAGCTGGCGGCGCTGCTGTTCACGATGCTCACGGGGGAGACACCCCCGCGGGAGCATGTGCCCCCCTTGCAGCTGCTGCGCGCCGACTGTCCCCAGGCGCTGGCGGCGGTGGTGGCACGCGCGCTGGACCCGGATCCGGCGCGGCGGCACGCCAGCGTGGCGCAGATGCTGCGGGAGGTGGACCGGCATGTGCAGGTGCGCCCGGTGCTGATCGACGCGGAGGAGGACCGGGCGGTGCCCGACACCCCCGAGGCGCGGCTGCGCTGGGCCACCGCCGACGACTACGAGATCCTGGCGCCGCTCGGGAGCGGGATGTTCGGCAGCGTGTGGCGCGCGCGCGACCTGTCGCTGGCGCGCGAGGTGGCGATCAAGGTGCTGCACCCGCACATCGCCAAGGACGACGTGGCGGTGGCCCGGTTCCGGCGGGAGGCGCGGCTGGCGGCGCAGCTGGCGCATCCGGCCATCGTCCCGATCTACGATTCGGACACGCGCGCCGACGTGACGTGGTACACGATGGAGCTGGCGGAAGGGGGGTCGGTGGCGCAGCTGGTGGCGCGCAGCGGTCCGCGCCCCTTCGAGGAGATCGCCCCCCAGGTGGACGACGTGCTGGAGGCGCTGCAGGCGGCGCACGCCAACGGGATCGTGCACCGCGACCTCAAGCCGGAGAACATCCTGATCGACC
The DNA here is from genome assembly GCA_040380205.1 of Gemmatimonadaceae bacterium. GTDB lineage: Bacteria > Gemmatimonadota > Gemmatimonadetes > Gemmatimonadales > Gemmatimonadaceae > Gemmatimonas. Next base: position 8,350 of record JBEIJM010000042.1, on the reverse strand, counting down.
GGTACCGCAAGTGGCGGATCGGCGATTTCGGGATCGCGTACGCGTTGGGCGACGAGCGCACGGGCACGTCGGGGACGCCGTCGTTCGCGGCGCCCGAGCAGCTGCTGGGGGAGGCGCAGGGGCCGGCCACGGACCTGTTTGCGCTGGCCAGCATCGTCTGCTTCGTGCTCACCGGCACGCCCCCCTTCGGTGACGGGGCCGCCCCCGTGATCCTGGCCCGGCAGCTGTCGGGGCACCTGCCAGCGCCGGTGGAGGCCGCCGGTTTCTCCGAGGCGCTCACGGAGTGGTTGCGGGGGGGGCTGGCGCCCGCCGTGGAGGCGCGCTTCGCCGATGCGGAGGCGATGCGTCAGGCGTGGCGGCGCGTGGTGCTGGCCGAGCGGCGGGCCGAGGACGATCGTCCGTGGTGGCGGCGCCTCATTGAGGGGGCGCCGGAGGATGCGCCCACCGGATCACTTTCGGATTGGTGAAGGCGAGCACCCCCAGCGCTCCCAACTCCCGTCCCATCCCCGAGGCCTTGATGCCGCCAAAGGGGAGGCGCGGATCGGACACGGTCAGGTCGTTGATGGTGACCATCCCCGCGTCCAGCGCGGCCGCCACGCGACGCGCGGTGGCCAGGTTGGCGCTCCACACGCTGGCGCCCAGTCCGTAGGCCGTGGCGTTGGCCGCCGCGATCGCGGCGGCCTCGTCGGCCACCCGCAGCAGCACCGCCACCGGCCCGAAGCACTCCTCGTCGGGCGCCAGGAGGTCGGGGCGGTCGGCTTCCAGCACCGCGGGAGGGAAGGCGCAGCCGGCCGCGTGGTCGTCCCCGTCCTCGGGCGGCGTCCCCACCAGCAGGCGCGCGCCGGCCGCCAGGGCGCGCGTCACCTGCGCCGCGAGCCGCGCGCGGGCGACGGCGGACGACACGGGCCCCATGCGGCTGGCGGGGTCCAGTGGATCGCCCGGCTGCCGCTCGGCCATCGCGCGGCAGAAGGCGTCGCGGAAGGCGGGATACACCGCCTCGCACACGATGAACCGCTTGGCGGCGATGCACGACTGTCCCGCGTTCAGCGTGCGCGAGGCGGCGGCCACCTGCGCCGCGCGCGCCACGTCGGCGTCGGGGAGCACCACGAACGGATCACTCCCCCCCAGCTCCAGCACCACGGGCTTGAGGTGCGCCCCGGCCTGCGCGGCCACCTGCCGCCCGGCGGTGGTGCTGCCGGTGAGCGTGACGCCGGCGATGCGCGGGTCGGCGATGCAGGCGTCCAGCGCCTCGCGCGGGATGCACGCCACGGCCACCGGCGCCGGCGCCAGCCCTTCCGCCTCCAGCGCGGCGTTGGCGCGCGCCAGCACGTCCGCCAGCGCGCGCGCCGCGCCGGGGACCCCAGGGGCCGGCTTGATGACCACGCCGTTGCCGGCCAGCAGCGCCGGGAGCGCCGCGCGCAGCGCCTGCCAGTGCGGGAAGTTCCACGGCATGATGGCCAGGATGAGCCCCAGCGGTTCGTGCACCAGCTCCGCGCCGCCGGCCGGGTCGTCGAGCAGCGTGCGCGGCGCCAGCGCCTCCTCGGCGAGGGCGGGGATCACCTCGCACAGCACGCGGCACTTGGCCACCTCGGCGCGGGCCTCGGTCAGCAGCTTGCCCATGTCGTCGGTGACCGCGCGGGCCAGCGGCTCGTGGGCAGCCTCCAGCGCCGCCGCCAGTACCCGGGCCAAGCGGACTCGCTCGGACAACGGCGTGGTGCGCCACGCCCGTTGCTGCGCCGCGAGGAGCGTCAGCAGCGCGTCCAGCTGCGCGGCGGTGAGCGCCGGCTCCGCATGCCCCGGACGGCCGGTGGCGGGGTTGACCGCCTGAAATTCCCCGGGCGCGGTGGTGACCGGGTCAGGCACCCGCGGAGCCCTCGTCGCCCAGCAGCAGGCGGGGCTCCAGCGCGGCGTGGCGCGCCGCGGCCGCGGGCTCTGGGCGCAGGAGCGACACCAGCACCCCCACGGCAAACGCCAGCGGAATGGTGACCAGCGCGGGGTTCTTGAGCGGGAAGATCGCCGCCTCGCGCTTGAGCAGGTCCACCTGCACCGCGGGGGAGAGGTAGATGAGCGCGAGGGTGGCCACCGTGCCCACGACCATGCTGGCCGCGGCACCGGCGGTGGTGGTGCGGCGCCAGAAGACGCTGAGCACGAGCGCGGGGAAGTTGGCGCTGGCGGCGATGGCGAAGGCGAGCCCCACCATGAAGGCGACGTTCTGTCCCTTGAAGGTGATCCCCAGCGCGATGGCCACGAGCGCCAGCGCGACGGTGGCGAGGCGCGCCACGCGCAGCTCCTCCCCAGGGCGCGGCGCGCCGCGGCGCACGACGCTGGCCCAGAGGTCGTGGGAGATCGCGGCGGCCCCCGAGAGGGCCAGGCCGGCGACCACGGCCAGGATGGTGGCAAAGGCCACCGCCGCGATGAAGCCGAGGAACGGACGGCCGCCAAGCAGCTCGGCGAGCATGGGGGCGGCCATGTTGCCGCCGGCGTCGATGGCGCGGATGGCATCGGGGCCCACCAGCACCATCGCCCCGAAGCCGAGCACGAAGGTCATCAGGTAGAAGAGGCCGATGAGCCCGGTGGCGATGAACACCGAGCTGCGCGCCGCCGCGGCGTCGGGGACGGTGTAGAAGCGCATCAGGATGTGCGGCAGCCCGGCGGTGCCGAACATGAGCGCCATCCCCAGCGAGATGGCGTCGAGGGGGTTGCTGACCAGCTTGCCGGGGGCCAGCACGGCGGCCCCCTGCGCCTCTGCGGCGGCGGCAAAGAGCACCCGCGGGTCGAAGTCGAAGCGGGCGAGCACCAGCAGCGCCAGCGCCGCGGCGCCGCCGAGGAGGAGGACCGCCTTGACGATCTGCACCCAGGTGGTGGCGAGCATCCCCCCGAAGAGGACGTAGGCCATCATGGCGGCGCCGACGATGACCACGGCGGTCTCGTACGGGATGCCGAAGAGGAGGCGGATGAGGCTCCCCGCGCCCACCATCTGGGCGATGAGGTAGAAGGTGATGGTGGCCAGCGTCCCCCCCGCGGCGGCGAGGCGCACGGGGACCGGCTCCAGGCTGGAGGCGACCACGTCGGCAAAGGTGTAGCGGCCGAGGTTGCGCAGCGGTTCGGCGATGAGGAAGAGCACCACGGGCCACCCCACCAGCCACCCGGTGGAGTAGATCAGGCCGTCGAACCCGGAGGTGGCCACCAGCCCGGCGATGCCGAGGAAGGAGGCCGCGCTCATGTAGTCGCCGGCCAGGGCGATGCCGTTCTGCGTGGCGGTGACGCTGCGCCCCGCGGCGTAGAAGTGCTCGGTGGTGCGGGTGCGGCGCGCCGCCCAGCCGGTGATGCCCAGCGTGAGCAGGATGAAGCCGATGAAGAAGCCGATGGCCACGCCGTCGGGGGTGCCGAACGCCGGAGCGGCGGCGCCCTGCAGGAGGGGGAGCGGGCTCATGCCGCGCGCCCTCGCTGGCGGTGGGCGCGCAGGGCGGCCAGTGCCGGGTCGTAGTGGCGCCGAGTCCAGCGCACGTACACCCAGGTGAGGACCCACGCGGCGACGATCACCAGCGCCCCCAGCACGATCCCCACCGACAGCCCGGGGCCCAGCGGCGCCCCCAGCCAGTCGCGGCGCCAGGCGACCAGCGCGATGAAGCCGAAGTACACGCACACCATGGCGGCGGTGAGCGCGGCCGCCACGCGCCAGCGGGCGCGGGCGAGCGCGGCCGCGTCCGGGGGCGCGGCCGCGGCGGGGGTGGGGGAGGGAGTCATGGCGCGCGAAGGTAGGGGCAGGGCATCTTTCGCGATAGATCCCCGCCTGCCCCGGTGGGGCGGGACCGACTCTCCAGCCAGCACGCACGCCAGGACGCCTCGTGACGCACCGGATGGGCATTGCCTTCGCCAGCCTGATCTCCGGGCTGGTGGCGCTGTACCTGCACCTCTGGAAGATCGGATTGGCCGGATCGCTGGCGTGCGGCGGCGGTCACGGCTGTGCCTATGTGCAGGGGAGCCGCTACGGGTGGTTCCTGGGGGTGGACGTGGCGCTGATTGGCACCGTGGGGTATGCGGCGCTCTTCCTGGCCGCGCTGGCGGGGACGCAGGACCGGTGGGCCGACGCCCGGTGGCCCAACCGGCTCATGCAGGCGCTGATCTGGCCCGCCGTGCTGTTCACCGTGCGCCTCAAGTACGGGGAATTCGTGGTGCTGCGCGGCTTCTGCCCGTGGTGCGTGGTGTCGGCCGTGGCGATCACGCTGTGCGCCGTGCTGGTGGTGCTGGACGCGCGCCGCCTGGCCCGTCTTCGCTGACGGGGGGCGTCAGGGGGTGTCCTGGTCCCCCGCCATGACGGCAAACCAGTGGCGCAGCTCCTCGCGGATGGGATAGCCGGGGAGCGTGCGGACCACGCGGCCGCGCCGGTCAATGGCCAGGAAGGTGGGGGTGCCCGGATAGCGGAAGGTGAGCTGCACCTGGTCCGCGCCCGCGGCGGGGCCCAGCAGCACCGCGCCGGTGATGCGCTCCTTGGCCACCATGGGGGCGCCCTCGCCGGCGCCCTCCAGGGTGAGGAGGCGCAGGCGCGGCAGCGGACGCCCTGCCGCCATCTCCCCCAGGTCCTTGAGCACGCGCTTGCACCAGACGCAGGTGCGCGAGCTGATCATCACGATGGCGGGCTCGCCGGCGGGGACGACGGGGACGGTGCGCCCGCTGGCGTCGTGCACGGCGAACTGCCCCAGCGCCTCGCGCACCGTGGGCCCACCGCCGGGTGGCTGCTCCACCAGCCAGAGGGGGGACGGCGGCGGCGTGGCCGCGCGTCGCAGCACCAGCACCCCGCACCCGAGTGTCACGGCGAGGAGGAGCATGGTGCTGGTGGACAGGGCGCCGCGACGGCGGACGGGACGGGGCATGCGGGGAGCGGTCATCGGCGCAGGGTGGCGACGGCGGTGATCCAGGGACCCTCCACACTCCACGACGCGGTGACGGCGGCGCCACGCAGCGGAGGGTCGGGGAGGAGCAGGCGGACGGCGACAGGCCCCGGCGGCCCCAGCGCCACCTCGACCTCGGTGAAGCGCACGTAACGACGCACTACCGGGTCGATGGCCTTGTAGACGGCCTCCTTCAGGGCGAAGGCCACCAGCGTGGCCTCTCGGCGCGCCCGCGGCGATGGCGCCTGCACTACCAGCCGCTCCTGCTCGGCGGCCGTGAGGATACGGGGGGCCAGATCGGGGGTGGGGGGGGCGTCGGGGGCCGGGCGTTCCTCGACGTCCACCCCCACGGCATGGATGGCGGGGGAGGCCCGCACCAGCAGGGCCATCGCCCGGGTGCCCTTGTGGCTGATGGAACCCGCCAGATGGGGCGGGAGCAGCGGCCCCCCCCGATCGGTGGCCAGCACGGCGGCATCGCGCGCGGCCGGCTCCAGCGTGCGGCGCGCCTGGCGCAGCGCCAGGCGCCCTCCCACCCAACTGCCGCGACGGGGCAACGGGAACGCGGTCGCCCGGGCCACCTCCTCCGGATGCAGCCACCCCGAGGCCTCCAGCGCGGCCAGCGCCGCGTCGTCCGGCGCATCGGGAGCGTCGGCCATGTCCAGGACAGCCAGCACTCCCCCCGGCACGGACGCGGGAGTCACCACGCTCGGGGCGCGCCCGGGCCAGGGTGGGGGAACGGGGGGGGCCATGCACGGGAATGTACCGCGGGAATGTCCTGCGATGGTGTCTGGGGGGCGGCGGCAGGGCGTGCCCCTGTGCAAATGGGCGTGCCCCTGTCCAGCTTTCCCGGATGACGGCTCCCCCGCCCCCCGCGCGCACCCCCCGCCTTTCGGCGTTCCACGCCTGGTATGCCGTCGCGGTGCTCACCCTGGCCAACGTGTCGGGGTTCGTGGACCGGCAGATCCTGGCGCTGCTGGTGACCCCCATCCAGCGGGATCTCAAGGTCTCCGACACCGAGTTGGGGGTGCTGGCCGGGCTGGGCTTTGCCGTGTTCTACTCGCTGCTGGGGGTGCCCATTGGCCGGTGGGTGGACGGCGGGGGGCATCGGCCGCGGATCGTGGCGCTGGGCGCGGCGGTGTGGAGCCTGCTGACGGCCTGCACGGCCGGCGCGCGCAGCTACGCGCAGCTGTTCCTCTTGCGCATCGGCGTGGGGGTGGGGGAGGCCACGCTGTCGCCGGCGGCGGTGTCGATCATCGCCGATGCCTTCCCGAGCGAGCGGCGCGGGATTGCCATGAGCACGTACATGGTGGGGACCTTCGCGGGGTCGGGGATCGGCTATGCGCTGGGCGCCTACGTGGTGGGGCGGCTGGATACCCCCGGCATGCTGACGGTGCCGCTGCTGGGGAGCATCTATCCCTGGCAGGTGGTGTTCCTGCTGGTGGGGCTGCCGGGGCTGCTGGTGGCGTTGCTGGCGCTCACCATGCGCGAGCCGCGGCTGGCCGCCACGGCGCCGCGCCCCGCGGGCGCCGCGTCGCTGGCGGCGGTGTGGCAGCATGTGCGCACCCACGGCCGGACGATGGCGTCGCTCAGCCTGGGGTACGCCTGTTCGGCGTCGGTGAACTACGGCATCGCCTTCTGGCTGGCCACCTTCCTGATGCGCACGCACGGGTGGAGCGTAGAGCAGGCGGGGACGTTGCAGGGGGTGCTGACGTTCACAGTGGGGCCGGTGGGGGTGCTGCTGGGCGGCCGCCTGAGCGATGCCTGGACGCGCCGCGGCCGACTGGACGCCCCGCTGCGCGTGGGGATGCTGGCCGCGCTGGGGATGCTGGTGTGCGCCGGCAGCTATCCCGTGGTGCCCTCGGCGACCGTGGCGGCCGCGCTGCTGGTGCCGGTCAATCTGTTTGCCGCCATGCCGTGGGGGGCGGCCAACGCCGCCGTCGCGGAGGCGATGCCGGCCACGCTGCGCGGCCAGGGGAGCGCGCTGTACCAGCTGGTGCAGAACCTGGTGTCCGGCGCGGTGGGCCCGGCGGCGGTGGCGCTGCTCACCGACCAGCTGTTCGGGGATCCGGGCGCGGTGCGGTGGTCGCTGGCGGTGGTGGCGGTGGTGGGGATGACCGCGACCCTGCTGCTGCTGGGGTGGGGGCGATCGGCGTACCAGCGCACGGTGGCCGCGGTGCGGGCGGCGGAGGAGGACGCCTAGCGTTCGCGCCGCCGCCCGACGAAGGTGACCGCGTTGCCGGCCACCACGCCGGCGGCCAGCGAAATGCCTACCAGCGCCAGCTGGAAGGCGGTGGCGATCCCGGCTTCCACCTGCTGCCCCAGCAGCGAGGTCACGCTGCGGAAGCCGATGCTGCCCGGTACGAGGATGAGGAGCCCGGGGACCTGCGTCACCATGGCCACCCCGCGCCGCCAGCGCGCCAGCAGGACGCTGCCGCCACTCACCAAGGCCGCCCCGGCAAACGCGCCGAACTCCTCCCCCAGGGCGTCCCCCACCTCCTGCGCCGTCAGGTACGCGGCCGCGCAGGTGACCAGAATGGGAAGCGCGTCGCGCGGGGCGGCCCGCAGCAACACGGTGAACGCCAGCGGCGCCACCACCAGCGCCACCGCCGTGCTCCATCCGGGGAGCGTGGCCGTGACCACCACGTCGGGGAGCCGGCCCGCCAGCGGGACGAGCCACTGCGCCAGGGTGCTCCCCAGCCGCGCCCCCAGCGCCACGCCGAAGCCGAGCCCCAGGAAGGTGACCAGCGCCCCGGCCAACCGTGCGGTGCCCGACGAGAGATGCCGCGTGGACAGCTCGGTGAGCCCCACGGTGAAGGTGAGCCCCGGAAGGAGCACCACCAGCCCGGCCACCGTGGTGGCAAAGCCGGCGGTGCCGTGCAAGGCGCCATCGCACGCCAGCGCGATGGTGCTCACCAGGAACGCGGCCAGGGGCACGATCATGGGGCGAGTGGCCTCGTGCAGCCCGGCGCGCCATGCCACCAGCCCGGTCACGAGCCCCAACAGGGCGGCGATGAGCACATCAATCGGGCGCACCCCCAGGAAGCAGGCCACGGCCGCGGACGAGAGCACGAACGCGAGCTGCCCCAGCCACGCCGGATAGGGCGGCGGTTCCGCCTGCAGGCGGCGCAGCCGCAGGCGCGCCTCGGCGGGGGCGCACCGGCCGTCAATGACCGCCTGCATGATGTCCCCCAACCCGGCCACCAGCGCCAGATTGGGCTCGCCGGGCTCCACCCGCAGCAGGTGCACCCGCTGCTCGTCCAGGGCGCCGATCCCCACCATCAAGCTGGTGGGGGTGGAGAAGAACGCCGCTTCCACCCCCAGGCGGCGGGCCATCGCCGCCAGCGCGCCCTCCAACCGATGGGCCGGTGTGCCAGCGGCGTGCAGCGCCGCCGCCAGCTCCAGCAGCAGGCGCGGCGCATCGGCGGTCTCGGGGGGGACCGGCGAGGAGGGGGGATGGG
>JBEIJM010000041.1:0-21408 GCA_040380205.1 Gemmatimonadaceae bacterium | reverse complement strand
CGGCACCGGCGGCAGGAGCCCGACCGCGGCCGCCACACGCCCCGACTCGATGGCGGTGCCCCCCACCCGTGTGCGCGTGCGCACCGTGCAGGACACCGAGGAGGACTTCACCGAGGCGGTCGCCCTCCTGGCCGACTTCCTCAGCCTCATCGGGCTGATCGCCCTGCTGCTGGGGGGCATCGGCGTGGCCAGCGGCGTGAACGCCTTCGTCACCGCCAAGATCGACACCGTGGCCGTGCTGCGCTGCCTGGGCGCCACCAGCGGGCAGGTGCTGGCGCTGTACGTGGTGCAGGCCGCCGCCATGGGGCTGGTGGGCGCCGCCGCCGGCACGGCGCTGGGGGTGGCGGTGCAGTTCCTCTTCCCCATGGTGCTGGGCGACTTCCTGCCGCTGGACGTGGCCGTGACGCTGGAGCCCATCCCCGTGCTGCTGGGGCTGGCGACCGGCGTGTGGGTGGCGCTGGTGTTCGCGCTGCGCCCGCTGCTGGCGCTGCGTCGCGTCTCGCCGTTGCAGGCCATCCGGCGCGATGCCGACGCGGCCGCGCTCCCCGCCCCGTGGCGCGACCCGGCGCGGCTGCTGGTGGACGCGTTGCTGGTGGCCAGCCTGCTGGCCATCGTCTTTGCGCGCGTGTCGCAATGGCAGGTGGGCGCCGGGATGGCGGTCGGCATCGCCGTGGCCGTGGGGGTGCTGTACGCCTCCGCCACGCTGCTGATTGCCGGCGCGCGACGCGCCCCTCGCCCCTCGTGGCCCTTTGCCCTGCGGCAGGGGGTGGCCAACCTGCACCGCCCCGCCAACCAGACGCGCGCCGTCACGCTGGCGCTGGGTTTTGGCGCCTTCCTGCTGAGCACCGTGTACCTGGTGCAGGCCAACCTCCTGGGGCGCATCCAGGCCACCGCCGCAGGCGCCGCCGGCAACCTGCTCTTCTTCGACGTGCAGGACGACCAGGCGGCGCCGCTGGACTCGCTGCTGCGCGCGCGCGGCCACGTGGTGCAGCAGCAGACGCCCATCGTGACCATGCGGCTGGCCGCGGTGAACGGCCGCGACACGCGCGAGCTGCAGCGCGACACCGCGGTGGCGCGCGCCGGCTGGGCGCTGCGCCGCGAGTACCGCTCCACGTATCGCGACAGCCTGGTGGCCTCCGAGACGCTGGTGGAGGGGCGCTGGTTCCCCCCCGCGGCGATGCGCGCCGAGGCGCGCGCCGTGGCAGGGAGCGGGGCGCCGTACGAGCTGTCGCTGGAGCAGGACCTGGCGGGCGACCTGGGGGTGCGCCTGGGGGACACGCTCACCTGGAACGTGCAGGGGGTCCCGGTGCGCACCGTGCTCACCAGCCTGCGGCGCGTGAACTGGGGGCGGTTCGAGGCCAACTTCTTCGCCGTCTTCCCGCCGGAGGCGCTGCGCGCCGCGCCGCAGCAGTTCGTGCTGGTGGCCACCGTCCCCGCCGGGGCGCCGCTGGCCGCGGTGCAGCGCGACGTGGTGCGCCGCTTCCCCAACATCTCGTCGCTGGACCTCACGCTGGTGCGCGAGACGGTGGGGGCCATCGTGGACAAGGTGGCGCTGGCCATCCGCTTCCTGGGGGTGTTCGCGCTGGGGATGGGGATCCCCGTGCTGTTCAGCGCGGTGGCGGCCACGCGCCGCGCGCGGCTGCGCGAGGGGGTGCTGCTGCGCACGCTGGGCGCGTCGCGGCGGCAGGTGCTGCGCGTGCTGCTGGCCGAATACGGGGCGCTGGGGGTGCTGGGGGCGCTGGCGGGGATGGTGCTGTCGTTTGGCGGGGCGTGGGCGCTGATGCGCTTCGTCTTCGACGATCCCTTCAACCCGGCCGTGGGCCCCACGCTGCTGCTGGCCGGGGGGATGCTGGGGCTCACCATCGGCATCGGCTGGCTCACCAGCCGCGAGGTGTACCGCGCCACCCCCATGCAGGCCATTCGGGAGAGCTGACCGCGCCCGGGGGCCGCCCCAGTGACGGTGGGGCCGCCCCCGTGACGATGTCGTGAAACAGCGGGGCACGGGGCGTGACGCGCGATTTCCCCCGCGCGTCCTCCCCTTGCGATGGACTCCCGTACCCCAGCCCTCCCCCCTGCCGCCTACGCGCCCGCCCCCTGGGGCGACGCCAACACACGCGGCCTGGCCTTTGCCGCCATCGCTGACTGGCGCCAGGCCGCCGCCGCCTTTGCCGACGCGGCCTCGGTGCTGTCGCACGACGCGTTGCACGGCGCCCCCAGCGACGCGCTGGCGCTGGTGCTGAGCAACCTGGCGCACGCGTGCGCGCGTGACGGGCGCCGCGAGGAGGCCATCGACCACGCGCACCGCGCGCTGGCCGTGCGCGAGGCGCTGGCGGGCGCGGCGTCGCCGCTGGCAGCCCGCACGCGCATGGACCTGGCGGTGCTGCTGGCCTCCGCCGGGGCGCTGGGCGAGGCGCGGACGCTGCTGGACACGGCGCGCACCCAGCTGGAGACCACGTTCGGCACCGGCGATGTGCGGCTGTTGGGCGTGCTGGAGAACTCGGCGCGACTGGCGCTGATGACCGGCGAGCTGGAACGGGCGGCCACCGACGTGCGGCGCCTGCGCAACGTGATGGAGCTGCACGAAGTGCCGATGGACCGGCTGACGTCGCTCACCGACCGTCTGCACGCGGCGGGGGTGCCCGTGGAGGGATCGCTCCCCGACGCGATGCCCGAGACGCGTCCGGATGCGCGTCTTGATGCGCGCGCCGAGGCGTGGCCCCCCGAGCCGGCGGACGCCTCGTTGATGGCGGAGGCGCCGCCATTGGACCCGACGGGGCTGGACGAGGCCGAGCCACTCCCCTGGCTGCCGGCCGACACCGGGACGTTGGAGCTCCCTGCGCCTTGGGTGCCCGAGGCGTCCCCAGAGCTGCTGTGGGACGCGCCGGACGAGTCGCTGCGCGACGGGCCCCTGCTGGACGGCGACGCGTTTGGTCGTCTGCTTTCGGACTCAGAGCCCCTCCCCTTTGCCGGGGAAGAGGATGTTCCGTCCCTCGATGCGCTTGGCGGAGGAGACGGGAGCGCGAGCCCTCTGGGGTTGGTCTCCCTGCTGGACGACGCCGAAGGAGGGTGGCCGTCGGTTGGCGCGGAGCCGGCGGGGTTGGGCGCGCCGCCCGTGGCCTCGCCGACCCTGTCGCCAATGGGCTCGCTGGTGGAGGACCGCTGGGGCGCGATGGCCGACGACCATGCGGCCGCCGACCCCGCCGACTCCCTGTGGAGCACGCTGCTGGAGGAGGAAACGCCCGCGGAGGCCGGCACGCCCGCGGAGGCGCCGCTGGGGTGGGAGCTCCCGCAGGAGCTGCCGAAGGCGCCGCGGCAGGTCGAGGTAGCCCCCGACGCCGAGGCGGCCTGGCTCCCGGAGACTGTCGAGGTGACCCACGCGGCACCGGCGCCGCTCCCGCAGGATGACGACATCCCGTGGCTGGATGCCGGCGGCTCGGCGCCCGCGCGCGCGGAGCAGGACACGGAGTGGGGCGAGACGTGGGGCGAGGACGGTGGCCCTGACACCGGCGCCAGCACGCCGTTCGGCGGCTCCGTAGCGGGGCGCCTGCTGGACGAGCCGGAACCCGAGATCCCCGACTTCCTGCGCATGCACCCGGCCACAGCGGACTCGGGGCAGGCCGCGGTGGCGACCCCGCCGTCCATCCCCGTCACCCAGGCGGACCATGCGGACGTCTGGGAGGAAGAGGAGGAGGCGTTCGCCGGCGGCGAGGTCGCCATCGGGACGCAGGGGGGAGGGCGGCCTCAGGCTGGCCTCCTGCCCCTGATGCCGGAGGGTGCTCGCTGGGGGGCGACCGGGGCGGCCACGCCGCACGAAGGGACGGTGGCAATCCATCCATCGCCGGTCAACAAGTACGACGAGATCCTGCAGCGCGTGCGCAAGCAGGCCTTGGCCAATCGCACCTCGCACCCCGGCGCCACGCCGTCCAGCGGGCGCGTGCTGGTGCTGTCCGTCGTCACCGTGGCCGCGCTCGGGGTGGGCGGCGGCCTCTGGTACACGCTGCTGCGCTGACGGCGCCCCGAGGCCGGGTGACCCCCGGCTCTCCGGCGCCGCCGACGGTCAGTTCTTGTGGCGGAAGGTGATGCGCCCGCGGGTGAGGTCGTAGGGGGAGACCTCGACAGTCACGCGATCACCGGCCAGCACACGGATGCGGTTGCGGCGCATATTACCCGCCAGCGTGGTGAGCACCTCGTGCCCGCTCTGGACCGCCACGCGAAACGTCGCGTTGGGGAGCAATTCCGACACGGTCCCTTCCAGTTCAATCGCGTCCTGCTTCCCCATGTATATGCGCGCCCTCGCCAGCGTGGTAAACGGATCCCGGGCGCCCAGCGCGCCGGGGTATCCCGAGTAATGTACACCCCGTTGCACGCAAGGGGCCACCTTTCGCCGCAGCCTGCCCTGGCTGGGGCCCGGGTGCTGGTGGTGGGCGCCGGATGGCTGGGCGCCGAGGTGGCGCGGGAGGCCGTGGGGCTGGGGATGGAGGCCTTCACGCTGCAACGCACCGCGCGGGCGCCGGTGCCCGGCACGACGGCGGTGGAGGGTGATGTGGGGACCGCCGCCGACGATGCCGGCGTGGTGCGCGCCCTGCCAGGCACCGTGGAGCACGTGGTGCTGGCCATGGCCCCGTCTGCCAGCCGCGGTGACGACTATGCCGCGTACCCGCGTGGCACCGCGGGCGTGGTGGCGCTGGCGGCGCGGCTGGGGGCCCGCACCCTGCTGTACACCTCCAGCACCGGGGTGTACGGCCGACTGGATGGCGGTGTGGTCCGGGAGACCGACCCGCTCCCCCCGGCCGACGGGCGCGTGGGGTGGCTGCGCGAGGCCGAGGCCCACGTGCTGGCCGCCGGCCACGCGGGCGTCGTGGCGTCAACCCATGTGCTGCGGGTGGCCGGCCTGTACGGTCCCGAGCGGGATCCGGCCCGGCGGCTGGCAGCGGGCGACGCGGACGACCCCCGGTGGATGAATCTCGCGTGGCGCGGCGACGTGGTGACGGCCGTGCTGGGACGCCTGGCGGGGGCGCGCGCCGGGGCGCACTGCTGGAACTGCAGCGACGGGGTCCCCGTGCAGGTGGGCGCCGTGGTACGGGCGCTGCGCGGCGGACCGGCCGCCATCACGCTCCCCGGATGGCAGGACGGCGCCCAGAGCGGCGAGGCCGACGCCGGGCCCGCTGGGCGGGACGGGCGGGATGGACGGGGGAACCAGCGCGTCAGCGCGGCGGCGCTGCGCGCCGACGGGTGGACGCCCCGCATGCCCACGGTGTACCACGGGCTGCAGGCGTTGGGACACGCCGTGGGGCTCCCCGCGGAGCCGCTGCCGCGCCCCTGACGCCGGCGCAGAGCGCCGCGCCGCGCATCACACGCGCCGCGCGCGGCGGTCAGCTGCTGGTGGCGTGCGGCTCGGCCAGCAGCGGGAATCGGGGGATCTCGGCGTGGAACGACGAGCCGTCGTCCCGCACGAACCGATAGCTCCCCTCCATCCACCCCTGCGGCGCGCGCAGCACGCAGAAGGAGCGGTACTCGTGCACCTGGCCCGGGAGGAGGTGGGGCTGTTCACCCACCACCCCTTCCCCCTCCACCACCGTGTCGCCGATGGCGTCATCGTGGATGAGCCACCGGCGCGTGCGCAGCTGCGCGGCCTGCGCGGAGACATTCTCGATGCGGATGCGGTAGGCGAAGACGAACTGCTCCAGGAGCGGATTGGAGCGCTCCGGAAGGAAGGCCGGCCTTACGGTGATCCGGATCCCGTCGGTGAGCCGATAGAAGAACGGTGGGCGTTCGGTGCGCATGCGGGGAAGCTGGCAGTGCGGGAGCGCGAGGGGAAGGCCGCCGAGTCGGGGCGCAGCGTGAGCGCGGGCCCCTCCACGCCCGTGCGGCTGATGGCGGACACCACGACGACCGGGGACGACAGCGGCGTGTCGAGCGTCACCGCCGGGGCGGTGCCGGGGACCACGTCGGTCGCCCATCCCTCGGGTGTGCGCGTGCGCACCACCCACTGGCGGGGGGCCCGTGCCGCGGGGAGGGTGAAGGCCACGCACCAGCCGCCCTCGCGCGGGGTGAGTCGTGCGCGGGGGGTGGGCGGCGCCGGGGCGGACAGCCACGGGGAGGCCGGCACCAGCGCGGGCGCCGCGTACGGCCCGGCCAGCAGCGCGTCGTTCATCCCCCCCTGGTTGGTGAGGAACGCCTTCATGCTGAAGTGGATGTTGCCCCCCGCGCCGGGGTCCGCGCGGGTGGCCGCCACCTGCGCCAGGAGCTCGTCCACGGAGAAGGCCCCGCCGCCGGTGGCGCCGGCGCGCGAGGTGAAGTTGCCGGGCCACAGGTGGCGCCCCTGCGTGTTCTCCCCCGCCCACCAGTCCAGCAGCACGGGGTACGCCTGCTCCACCTTGGTGGTGGGCCAGTAGAGCTGCGGCGCGAGGTAGTCCACCCATCCCTCCCGCCACCAGCGGCGGGCGTCGGCGTACAGCTGCGCATACGCGTCAAAGCCCTTCACCTGCGGGGGATTGCCGGGGCGCCAGATACCGAAGGGGCTCACGCCGAAGCGCACCCATGGCTTGCGCACGCGGATGCTGTCGTGGAGTGCCTGCACCAGCAGGTCCACGTTGCGGCGGCGCCAATCGTCGCGCGCCAGCGTCCCGCCGCCGCGCACATAGCGCCGCCAGCTGCGGTCGTCGGGGAAGGGGATGGCGCGCCCGTTGCGGCGCGTCTCCGGATACGGGTAGAAGTAGTCGTCGATGTGGACGCCGTCGATGTCGTAGCGCCGCACCACGTCGAGCACCACGCGCAGGGTGCGGCGGCGCACGGCGGGCTCGCCGGGGTCCATCCAGAGGTACCCGCCGTACGTGCGCACCAGCTCGGGGTTGGTGCGGGCGATGTGGCGCGCCGAGAGGGGGGCCTTGGCGTCGGTGTGCCGCGCGCGGTAGGGGTTGAACCAGGCGTGCAGCTCCAGGTTGCGCGCGTGGGCCTCGCGCACGGCGAAGGCCAGCGGGTCCCACGCCGGCTGCGGCGCCCGCCCCTGCCGCCCGGTGAGGTACTCCGACCACGGCTCGATGTCGGAGCGATACAGCGCATCGGCGGCGGGGCGCACCTGGAAGATGACCGCATTCAGGCGCAGGGCGGCGGCGCGGTCCAGCAGCGCCAGCAGCTCCGCCTGCGCCTCGGCGGTGGAGAGCCCGCGCCGGGAGGGCCAGTCGATGTTGGCCACCGAGGCCACCCACACGCCGCGGAACTCGCGGGCGATGGGGGGCGGCCCGTCGGCGCCGTCGGTGGCCGCCGCAGGCGCACCGCTCCGCGGCACGGCGGCGGGCTGGGCACCCGCCGGGATCGCCAGCGCGATCGACGCCGCCGCGGCCACCCGCCACGGCGTCATCCGCAGCCCCGCCGGCATCACGCGGGCGCCAGCTCGGCGCGCATGGCGCGCAGCACGCCCCCCGCGCGCCGCGCCGCCTCGGCCAGCCGCTCAGGACCCACGATGAAGGAGATGCGGAAGTATCCCTCGCCGCCGGCGCCAAACCCCGCGCCCGGCAGCACGATCACGCCGGCCTCCTCGCGCAGGCGATCGGCGAAGGCGGTGCTGCCGATCTCCGGCGGCAGCGGAATCCACAGGTACATCGTGGCGCGCGGCGGCGTCACGGCAAACCCCTCGGCGCGAAACGCCGCCACCGCCGCGTCCCGGCGCGCCTGGAACACCGCCACGTTGCCGGGGACGAAGGTCTCCCAGCTCTCCAGCGCGGCCACGGCGGCCGCCTGGATCCCCTGGTAGTGCCCCGTGTCGATGAACGTCTTGACCTTGGCCAGCGGTCCCGCCAGCTCGGGGCGCGCCACCGCCCACGCGCACCGCCAGCCGGTCATGTTGTACGTCTTGGAGAGCGAGTGGAACTCGATGGCCACCTCGCGCGCGCCCTCCACCTCGAAGATGCTGGGGGGGACCTCGCCGTCGAACCCCATCTCCGAGTAGGCGTTGTCGTACACCAGCAGGATGTCGTGCGCGCGGCAGGCGCGCACGGTGCGCGCCAGGTAGTCGCGCGGCGCGACGGCGGCGGTGGGGTTGTTGGGGTAGTTGAGGTACACGATGCGCGTGCGCGCCAGCACCGCCGCGGGGAGGTCGTCCAGCTCCAGCAGGAAGCCGTTGTCCGCCCGCAGGGGGACCACGTGCGGGGTGGCGTCGCTCAGCAGCACGCCCCCCAGGTACGCCTGGTACGCGGGCTCGGGGATGACCGCCACGTCACCGGGGCCGCAGAAGGCGAAGGCCACATGCGCCAGCCCCTCCTTGCTGCCGAGCAGCGGCACCACCTCGGTGAGCGGGTCCACCACCTGCCCGAAGCGCCGGTGCATCCACGCGGCCACGGCGTCGCGAAAGGGACGATACCCCAGCCCGAAGCCGTAGCGCTGCAGCGCGGGCACCTCGGCGGCGCGCTGCAGCGCCGCCACGGCGGCGGGGGGCGGGGGCAGGTCCGCGTCCCCCGCGCCCAGGTCGATGACGTCCACGCCGGCGGCGAGGAGCGCCGCCTTGCGCCCGGGGATGTGCGCCAGCGGGTAGGCGGGGAGCCCGGCCATGCGGGCCGACAGGCGCGGCATCAGCTGGTGGGCGGGTTGAAGGGGGCGTGCTGCGTGTCGATCCAGCTGCGGTGGTACGCCGGATCCTCGATGGGGAGCGCCGCCTTGGCCACCATGAGCGGGCGGAAGCTGTCCATCATGACCGCGAGCTCGTTGGTGTGCGTGGCGCCGATGCTGGCCTCCGCGCGCCCCGGGTGCGGCCCGTGCGGGAGCCCGTCGGGGTGGTGCGTGACGGAGCCGTACTCGATCCCCTTGCGGCTCATGAATTCGCTGGAGGCGTAGAAGAGCACCTCGTCGGAGTCCACGTTGCTGTGGTTGTAGGGGGCCGGCACGGCGTGGGGGTCGAAGTCGTACGGGCGCGGGCAGAAGGAGCAGATGACGAAGCCGTCCCCCTGGAAGGTCTGGTGCACCGGCGGCGGCTGGTGGATGCGCCCCACGATCGGCTCGAAGTCGTGGATGTTGAAGATCCACGGGTAGAAGTAGCCGTCCCACCCCACCACGTCGCACGGATGGTGGTCCAGCACCAGCTCGTGCCAGGCACCGTGCTGCTTGACCACCACGGGGAACTCGCCGCGCTCGTCGTGCGGCTCCACCGCCTCGGGGCGGCGGATGTCGCGCTCGCAGTACGGCGCGCCCTCGAGGAGCTGCCCGAACTCGTTGCGGTACCGCTTGGGGGTGCGCACGTGCCCGGCGCTCTCGAACACCAGCAGCTTGGTGCGCCCCTGCGCCAGGTCCAGCCGCCAGCGGTGGGTGATGTTCCGGTGGATGACCACGTAGTCGCCGGCGCGGTACGGGAGCGGACCGAACACCGTCTCCAGCACCCCCTGCCCCTCCACCACGTACACCACCTCGTCCGCCTGCGAGTTGCGGTAGAAGTGCGCGTCCTGCACGTCGGGCTCGACGTACAGCATGCCGATGTCGCGGTTGAACAGCAGCGGCGTGCGCCCCAGCGTGGGGGAGCCGCCGGGGGCGAGCCGGCCGGTGAGGAAGTGCCGATGGCGGAGCGAGGTCTCCTCGTCGGCCTCCCACACGGCCTTCCCCAGCGCGCGCGCCGACAGCACGGTGGTGGGCGGATGGATGTGATAGAGGAGCGCGGAGGTGCCCACGAACCCCTCGTGCCCCATCAGCTCCTCGGCGTACAGCCCCCCGTCGGGGCGGCGGAACACCGTGTGGCGCTTGCGGGGGAGCTCTCCCAGGCGGTGGTAGAAGGGCATGGCGGCCTCAGAGGTTGCCGCGGAGCGCCTGCTCCCGCTCGATGGACTCGAACAGCGCGCGGAAGTTCCCCTTGCCGAAGCTCGTCGCCCCCTTGCGCTGGATGATCTCGAAGAAGAGGGTGGGGCGATCCTCCACCGGCTTGGTGAAGATCTGCAGCAGGTAGCCGTCGGGGTCGCGGTCCACCAGGATCCCCAGCTCGGCCAGCGCGTGGATGGGCTCGTCGATCGTGCCCACGCGCGCCTCCAGCTCGGCGTAGTACGTGGTGGGAACCGTCAGGAACTCCACGCCGCGGTCGCGCAGCGCGGTGACCGTGTGCAGGATGTCGTCGGTGGCCAGCGCCAGGTGCTGCACCCCGGGACCGCCGTAGAAGTCCAGGTACTCCTCGATCTGCGACTTCTTCTTCCCCGACGCGGGCTCGTTGATGGGGAACTTGATGCGGTCGTTCCCGTTGGCCATCACCTTGGACATGAGCGACGAGTACTCGGTGCTGATGTCGCTGTCGTCGAAGGTGATGAGGTTGCGGAAGCCCATCACGCGGGCGTAGTAGTCGACCCAGCGGTTCATCTGCCCCAGCTCGACGTTCCCCACGCAGTGGTCGACGTACTTGAGGCCGACCTCGGGGGGCTGGAAGCGCGGCGTGACCGGGACGAACCCGGGGAGGAAGGGGCCGTGGTAGTTCCGCCGCTCCACCAGCGAGTGGATGGTGTCGCCGTAGGTGCCGATGGCGGCGATCACCACCTCGCCGTGGTCGTCGCGGCGGACCTCGGGGGGGTGCACGGGGATGGCGCCGCGCGCCACCGCGATGGCGTAGGCCGCCCGGGCGTCGTCCACCCACAGGGCGTAGTCCTTCACCCCGTCCCCGTGCCGGTGCAGCTGCGCCGCGATGGGGGAATCGGGGGACAGCGGCGTGGTGAGCACCAGCCGGATGCGCCCCTGCTGCATCAGGTAGCTGGCGCGGTCGCGCACCCCCGTCTCGGGGCCGCGGTAGGCCACCAGCTGGTAGCCGAAGGCCGCGCGGTAGTAGTGGGACGACTGCTTGGCGTTGCCGACGTAGAACTCGACGTAGTCGGTGCCGTTGATGGGGAAGGCGTCGTGCGCCGTGTCGTGCTCGGGGGCGAGCAGGGTGGCCATGGGGACCTCGCAGGAAGTGGGAAGGCAGTGGGTGAATGACGGACCCCGGCCTTCTCAGATGTGCGAGCGCGGGAGCGCGCCGATCCAGGCGCGCTCCCGCTGGTCCCCCGTGGTGGCCGCCGACGTGGTGCCCATGGGGGGGAAATCTACAGCGTCGCCGGCGCCGGGGCGGCCCATCGGCATCGGCGTCAGTACCCCTGCAGCGCGGGACACGCGGCAAACCACGCCAGCGCCTCCGGGTTGGCGAGCGCGTCGGTATTGCGCACGGGGCGCCCATGCACCGTGTCGCGCACCGCCAGTTCGGTGATCTTGCCGCTGAGCGTGCGCGGGATGTCCGGCACCGCCACGATCACCCGCGGGACGTGGTGCGGGCTGGCGTGCGCGCGGATGCGCCGGCGGATCGCGTCCTGCAGGTTGGCGTCCAGCGCCACGCCCGGCCGGAGGCGCACGAACAGCACCACCCGCGAGTCCCCGGGGGTCACCGCGCTCCGCTGCTCGATCACGAGCCCCTCCAGCACCTCCGGCACCTGCTCCACCTGCCGGTAGATCTCGGCGGTGCCGATGCGCACCCCCCCGGGGTTGAGGGTGGCGTCGCTGCGCCCATGGATGATGAGCCCGTCCTCCGCGGTCACCTCGGCCCAGTCCCCGTGCCGCCACACCCCGGGGATCTGCGTGAAGTACGCCTCGCGGTACAGCCGCCCGTCGGGGTCGTTCCAGAACGCCACCGGCATGCTGGGGAAGGGGCGCGTGCACACCAGCTCACCGGCCTCCCCGCGCACCGCGCGCCCCTCGCCATCGGTGACGTCCACCGCCATCCCCAACCCGCGCATCTGCAGCGCGCCGCGATACACCGGACCGGTGGGGTCGCCCAGCGCGAAGCAGCTGACGATGTCGGTCCCCCCGGAGATGCTGGCCAGGTGCACGTCGGCCTTGATGTCGCGGTAGACGAAATCGAAGCTGTGCGCCGCCAGCGGGCTGCCGGTGGACAGGATCGTGCGCAGCGCCCCCAGGTCGAACGACGCGCCGGGGCGCACCCCCTCCTTCTCCAGCACGGCCAGGTACTTGGCGCTGGTGCCGAACACCGTCACCCGTTCCGCCTCCGCCATGCGCCACAGCTGCGCCGGCTCGGGGGCCAGCGGCGCCCCGTCGTACAGCACCAGCGTGGCCCCCACGGCCAACCCCGACACCAGCCAGTTCCACATCATCCACCCGCAGGTGGTGAAGTAGAACAGCACGTCCCCCGGGCGCACGTCGGTGTGCAGCGCCAGCTCCTTCCAGTGCTGCAGCAGCGTGCCGCCGGCGCCATGCACGAGGCACTTGGGGAGGCCGGTGGTCCCGGAGGAGTACAGGATGGCCAGCGGGTGATCGAAGGGGAGGCGGGTGAAGCGGGGCACGGACTCCGCCGTGTGCGCGGCCAGCACGTCGGGGAACCACGCCCCCCCGGGGAGGTCGTCCACCGTTCCCCCGCCACCCAGCTGCGGGACCACCCACGTGGCGCGCAGCGACGGCAGCGCCGCCACCACCTCGCGCAGCCGGCCCTGCAGGTCGATGCGCTTGCCGGCATAGGTGTAGCCGTCGGCGGCCACCAGCACCACCGGCGCCACCTGCCCGAACCGGTCCACCACCCCGCGCGTGCCGAAGTCCGGGGAGCAGGACGACCACAGGGCGCCCAGCGACGTGGCCGCCAGCATGGCCACCACCGCCTCGATGCCATTGGGGAGGTACCCCACCACCCGATCCCCCACGCCCACCCCCAGCGCGCGCAGCGCCGCCGCCGCCCGGGCCACCTCGCGCGCCAGCTCGGCGTACGTCACCCGCCGCCCGGGCCCCGCCTCGGTCCAGCTCACCAGCGCCACCCCCTCGTCGCGGCGGCGCAGCAGCTGCTCGGCGTAGTTGAGGCGCGCGCCGGTGAACCACCGCGGTCCCAGCCCGGGGTCGGGGGGCGCCATGCGGCCGCGCCCCATCAGCACGGCCTCCCAGGGGGCCTCCGGCGTCCCTGGCCCCTCGGCGATCACGTCGGCCGCTTCCCACACCCCCTGCCAGAACGCCTCGGGGTGCCCCACCGACCACCGCTGCAACGCATGCAGGTCGCGCACCTCCGCCGGGACCACGCCGCGCGCCTGCAGGTCGCGCAGGAACCCCATCACGCGCGTGGCGGCCACCCGTTCGGGGGAGGGCGCCCACAGCGGCGCGTCGGGGGCGCGGCTGGGCGTCACGCCACCGCCTCCTGCGCCAGCCGCACGGCCCGGCACCCGGGCCCATGCTCCTCGCAGTACCACCCGTGGCGGTCGTGAAACACCAGGTGCGGCCCCTCGGCGGGGTGCCAGCGCACGCGCACCAGATGCTCCACCGCCGTGCGCGGCCCCACCAGTGCACGCGCCTCCAGCACCTCCACCTCGGGACGGACCGGGAAGAGGTCCATCTGCGGGGTGTCGGCGGCGGAGGAGCCGCGAGGAACGCGGGCGCGAGGGGACATGAGACGGGGCGTGGGTCGGGAACCGCGGTCCCCGAATCCTCGCCAAGTCACGCGTCGCGCGCCAGCACCTCCTCCTCCGCCGCCGGCTCCCACTGCAGCGCCCACTCGCAGAAGGCGTCGCCGGCCAAGGTGCACCGCACATGCGCCACCTGGGGCTGTTGCCCCCCGGCCTGCCGGATGGACTCGCGCAGCCCCCCCGTGAGTCGCGCGCAGAAACGCACCGTGACGGGGTCAAACCCCACCAGGCGCAGCACGGCCCGCGTGCCATCCTCCGCCACCACCTCCATATCCCCCGGCGCATAGAACAGCTGGAAGAGCGAGACGCTCTGCGTAAGGAAGGCGTGCGGGGTGGCCTTGCGCAGGATGCCGCCGTAGAGCTGCATCCCGGCGGAGCGGATGGCCTCCTCGCCGGCCCGTTCGTCCCACGGGGGGTCCAGCGGGGGGAGGGTGCGCACCACGGCATCGGCCGCCTCCCACAGCGCCACCAGCGCGGCGTAGGGGAGCTCCTCGGTGGGGGTGACCTGGCGCACCGCCTGCCGCACGGGTGCGGGGAGCGCCTCCAGCAGCGCTTCCACCGCCGCGGGGCCCACCAGCCGCTCCAGCGAGGCCACCGTGCTGCGCGCCGTGGCCCCCTTGGCGCGCTGGGGCCCGCCGCTGCCACGCCCCGTCCCCCCGTGCATCACGGGGTCTCAGGAGGACGGGCGCACCAGGCCGCCAGCGCCGTCCGGTCCACCTTGCCACTCCCCAGCCGAGGCAAGGCGTCCAGGAACCGCACCTGCCGCGGCACCTTGTACCGCGCCAGCCGGGTGCGCGCGTCGGCCAGCAGCGTGTCGGCGTCCAGCGTCGGCGCGCGGCGCACCACGCACGCCCACCCCACCTCGCCCCAGTGCGCGTCGGGCACCCCCAGCACCGCCACCTCCAGCACCCCGGGGTGCTCCAGCAGCGCCGCCTCCACCTCGCCCGGGAAGACGTTCTCGCCCCCGGAGATGAACATCTCCTTGCGCCGCCCGCGAATGGCATACACGCCGTCGGCGTCGCGGCTGGCCAGGTCCCCCGTGCGCAGCCAGCCGTCGGCGGTGAGCACGGCGGCGGTCTGCGCCGGATTGCGGAAGTAGCCGCCAAACAGCTGCGGGCCGCAGAGCTCCAGCTCCCCCACCTCGTCGGCGTCGCACAGCGCGCCATCCTCGCGCCGCAGGCGCGCCGACAGCCCCGTCACCGGCCACCCCACCGTGTGGGGCTTGGCGCGCGCCGTGTCGTGCGTGGTGGCAAAGCAGTTGGGGCCGCATTCGGTGAGCCCGTACCCTTCGCGCATGGCATAGCCGGCCTCCCACACCGCCGCCTTGAGCCGCGACGGGCACGGGGCACCGCCGGCGATGAAGTGGCGCAACCGCGGCAGCGGGCGCCCCCACGACGGCGACTCCATCAGCATGGCCAGCTGCGTGGGCACCCCGAAGGTCACCGTCACGCCGTGCGTGTGCAGCAGCTCCAGGAACGCCGACGGGTCGAAGGCCGGCGTGAGCAGCACCGTCCCCCCGCGGTACAGCAACGGGGTGGTGAAGACGTTCCACCCGCCCGTGTGAAAGAACGGGGTGGCGGAGGGGCCGACATCGTCGGGACCCAGCTGCCACGACGTGGTGGTGGCGATGGCGTTCCAGAGCAGCTGCCGGTGCGGGATGACCACGCCCTTGGGCGCCCCGGTGCTCCCCGAGGTGTACAGCAGCATGGCCGCGTCCTCGGCGGACCCGTCCGGGGCCACCCGGCCGTCGGGCGCCAGCCGCGCCAGCTGCGCCGGCACCTCGTGGTCCAACGCCAGCCACGTCACTGGCGGCAGGGGCGCCCCGTGGTCCCCCAGCGTGTCCGCCAGCGCCAGCGCCTGTTCGGCGGTGGCCCGGAAGGCGTCCTCGCCCAGCAGCAGGCGCGGGGCGGCGTCGGCCAGCACGCGCCCCAGTTCGGGGGCCGACAGCCGCCAGTTGAGCGGCACCAGCGCCGCCCCCGCCCGCACGCAGGCAAAGAACAGCGGCAGGAAAGCGGGGCGGTTCTGTGCCAGGATGGCCACCCGGTCTCCGGGAGCCACGCCGTGCACGCGCAACAGGGCCAGCCACTGCGCGGCCTCGCCATCCAGCGCGCGATAGTTGGTGGCCACCCCGGTGGCACCATCCACCAGGGCGGTACGCGCTCCGTCCACCTGGCTCCACCAGGCCACGGGATCAAAGCGCGTGGGGACCGGCGCCCCCACGGTCATGACACCGTCCTCATGACGCCGTCCTCATGACGCCCGCGTCACGGTGCGGACGGGGCCGCGCCGGTCACCATCGCCGCCACCAGGGCGGTGAGCGACAGCCCCGCGGGATCGGTAAAGCTGCCGTCGGGGGATCCGCCGCTCCACGCGTGTCCCGTGCCCGCCAGGCGCACGAGGCGCACCCATGGGGTGCCGGCGCCATCCACCCACCGGGACTCCCGCCATGGCCGTCCCTCCGCCTCCCCCGTGACGTCGGGGGCGGCCGCCAGCGGGGGCGCGCCCGCGCGGGTTTCGCGCAGCGTGTGCCACGCGACAAACTGCCGCGCCGTCTCCTCGCCGTTGACGGGGGCCACCACGTTGTCCTGGTCGCCGTGCACCACCAGCACCGGAAACCGCCGGCCGCGCTCGCCCATGGCCGCCAGCAGCGGCTCCCCCAGCGGGAGCGCGGCGCCCGCGCCGCGCTGCATCACGGGCAGCGCCTGCAGCAGCGAGGTGGCGCCCTTCCACGGAATCCCGGCCACGGTGGTGAGCGACGCCACCAGCTCGGGGTACGCCACCGCCAGCAGCGTGGCCATGGCCCCCCCCGCAGAGATGCCCGCCAGGTGCACCCGCTGCGGGTCGGCCCCCTGCTGGCGCACCACCTCGGTCACGAGCGCGTGCAGCAGCGCGGGCTCTCCCCCCTGCCCCTGGTGCGCCGCGTCAAACCAGTTCCAGCAGCGCCGCGGATTGGCCGAGGCCGGCTGTTCGGGGGAGAGCACGAGGAACCCGCCGGCGTCGGCGGCCGCATCCATGCGGGTGCCGCGGGCCAGGTCGGCGGGATCCTGCAGGCATCCGTGCAGCAGCACCAGCAGCGGACGCGCGCGGGACGGCGACCCGCCCCCCGGCACATACAGCCGCCAGGCACGGGTGCCCTCGGGGCCGGTGTAGCGCCCCTCCACCACCTGGCCGGCCGGCGCGGACAACGAGTCGGGAGACGAGGACATGGCAGTCGGGGGGGAGGAGACGGCCGTGGCCGGGATGGAGAGGCACAGCCCCCCCACCCCGGCCACGACGGCGGACCAACGCCGGCGCATGCGCGTCAGCGGTCGACGCGCAGCCCGACGAACATCATCGAACCGATCGCCGGCATGTTCAGCAGCTCGATGTGCCGGCGCCCCAGCCCGCACCCCCACCCGCGGGCGTACGACGCGGGGAGCGCCGCGTTCAGGAAGGCAGGCGGCACGCTGGTGCCGCTGGTGCAGACGAAGGCGTTCTGGACCTGCACGTTGAGCACCGTGGTGCTGTTGAGGCGGCGCCCGATGTTGAAGTCCAGCCCGGCGAAACCCGGGATCCGGCCGTTGTGCACCCCCGAGAGGAACTGGTAGTCCTTGAAGTGGCGGATGGTGAAGCCGCCGAAGGTCCCCCACGGGCCGTCGCGCATGTCCAGCCCGGCGGTGGCCTTGAACGTCGGGCTGTTGAGCGCCGTGGCCTCCGGCGGATCGCCGGGCTTGGCCACGATCGAATCAAGGCGCATGAGGCTCATCGTCCCCGAGAGGGTCACCTTCGGGGTGAGCAGGTACCGCACCCCGGCGTCCACTCCCGACAGCGTGGCCTCGCCCAGGTTGAAGTAGGTGAGCGCGATCTGCTCGCCCCCCGCGGCGTTCGTGTACTTGGTGCCCGTGCGGCTGTTGTAGGCGAACGAGGCCGCCGCGCCCCCGAACGGGTTGGCCACCACCACCAGCGGGCTCAGGAACGCCTTGTAGCGCGCCACGTAGCCGGCCACGTCCACGTACAGCTTCTCCTTGAGGACGCCCTTGTAGCCCAGCTCGAAGGTGTTGTTCACCTCGGGGACCACCGGGTCGAGGGTGCGCAGCACCGTCCCCGCCGCGTTCTTCACCGTGATGCCGTCGCGGTTGCCGAACACCCCCACGCCCGGGGAGAAGTCGCGGAAGAAGAAGCTCGTCTGCAGGATCGTGGGCGACTTGAAGGCCCGGTTGAAGGTCAGCCGGAAGGTCGAGTTCTCGTCGGGCGAGACCAGGATGGCCGCCTTGGGGCTGAACTGCGGGTCGTAGAACTCGGGGTCGTCGAAGCGGCCGCCCAGCACGAGCTTGGTGATCGCGTTCAGCGGCGTCTCGGTCTGCGCGTACACGCCCAGCTGCTGCAGCGCGAGGTCGTCGCCGGTGATGGCGTCCTCCAGCCACACGCGCTTGGAGCTGACCACGTCGCGGCGCACCTGCGCGCCGGTGACCACGCGCGTGTTGAGCAGCGCCGGGAGCGTGCGGTTGTACTGGACCTCGGCCGCGTAGAGGCGGCCGTCGGCCGGGAACCCGGACAGGGCCCGCACCGAGTCGTCGCTGAGCGCGGCGAAGCGCGGCGACAGGCGGTTGGTGGAGAAGCCGTTGAGCGCGAAGGTCTGCCCCGACAGCGAGCGG
The DNA here is from genome assembly GCA_040380205.1 of Gemmatimonadaceae bacterium. Lineage (GTDB taxonomy): Bacteria > Gemmatimonadota > Gemmatimonadetes > Gemmatimonadales > Gemmatimonadaceae > Gemmatimonas. The sequence continues at coordinate 3,389 of JBEIJM010000041.1, read as the reverse complement.
GTGGCGTACGCCTGGGCGAACCAGCGGTCGGTGGTGAGCCGCACCTGCTGGTTCCAGTAGCCCCAGTTGCGCAGCTGGTTTCGCCCGGCGCTGGTGACCCCCACGCCGTTGCTCACGCTGGCGCCGCCCTGGTACTCCAGCCGGGCGCCGTTGTCGAAGTAGTACACCAGCGCGCCGCCGGCACGGCGGTAGCTGGTGTACCAGTCGGCGCCGATCTCGGGGGACGGCACCGTGCGCGGCGCCACGGCCGCGTAGTTGTTGGTGTTGCGCCAGTCGTACCCCTGGAGCGCCTCACCGGTGATCTTGTACCCCAGCCGCCCCTTCACGTTGGCGTAGCGGATCTGGAAGTCGGTGGTGCTCACCGTGCCCGGCACGTCCTGCATGAAGCGCCCGAGCCGCGAGTTGTTGGTGCCCGCCGAGGCCTCCATGGTGAGCCCGCGGTACTGCCGCGGGTCCTTGGACTGCAGCGTCACCACGCCGTTGGAGGCGTCGGGGCCGTACAGCGCGGCGCCGGGCCCCACCAGCACCTCCACCCCGGCGATGTCGATCTTGGGGATGGTGGTGAACACGCCCACCGGCAGCCCGTTCTCGGGGAGGACGGCGATGCGCCCGTCCTCCATCTGCAGCATGCGGTTGTTGAACGCGCTGTTGAAGCCGCGGGCGTTGATGCCGGCGGCGGCGATGCCGGTCTGGAAGAAGTCCACCCCCTTCACGTCCTTGAGCGCGGCCGTGAAGGAGTTCCCGACGCTGTACTTGATCTGCTCGGCGTCGATGCGGGTGACCGTGGCGGGGGCCTCGGTGATCTTCTCCACGCGCCGCGAGGCGGACACCACGTAGCCGCCCAGCTGCAGCGCCGTGACCGCCAGCGTCACGTCCAGCCGCGCCTCGGCGCCGGCGGTGATGGCCACGTTGTCAACGCTCCGGGCGGCGGTGCCCAGCCGCTGCACGCGCACGGTGTAGCTGCCGGCGGGAATGCCCACGATGCGGTAGCGGCCGTCGGTGCCCGACGTGCCGGCAAAGCGGGTGCCCACCACGGTCACTTGCGCGCCGGGGAGGGGGGCCTTGGCGCTGTCGGTGACGGTGCCGGCCAAGGTGCCGCCCTGCGCGGCCGCCTGCCGCGGCAGCGCGAGCAGCGGCACGAGGGCCAGGAGGGCGAACGCTCGGCGCCCGAGGCGGGCGATCCGGGGAACGCGAGAGGACATGAAGGCTCCAGGAGGGAGGGAGGAAGGAAGGACACTGCGGAACGGGTGCGCCGGCTCGGGGCGGCGCGGGGGCGGGATGGCCGGTGGGAGCACGCCGTCAGGCCTCCATGACGGCGCGCACGTCGGCGGGGAGCGGCGGGTCGCTGCCGCGGGTGAGCACCGACACCCCCAGGAACACCAGCAGCGACGCCACCAGCGCGATCGCCGTGGCCGTCACCCCGGCGGGGAAGCTGAACCACTTGAGGTACGCCAGCGTCTCCAGCAGCAGCGTGACCGCCAGCCCGGTGGCGATGGAGGCGACGGCGCCGGCCCGGGTGGCCCCGCGCCAGTTGAGCCCCAGCGCCAGCGCCGGCACCAGCGTGGAGGCGAAGAGCCCCCATCCGAAGATCCCCAGGAACGCCACCAGCGTCCCCGAGGCCTGCGCCACCCCGGCCGCCAGCACGGTGAGCACCACCGTCCACACGCGCCCCCAGAACAGCTCGTCCCCCACGCGCCGACCGACGGCCACCGGCAGGTCGTGGGTGAGCGCCGCCGCCCCGATGCTCATGAACGAGTTCACCGTGCTCATGATGGCCGCGGCCACCGCCGAGAACACCACCGCCGCCAGCGGCAGCGGCACCACGCGCAGCAGGAACGCCGGCGTGGCGTCATCGGGCGTGCGCAGCGCGGGCGCCTGCCCCGACACCACCAGCGCCTTCATGGCGATCCCCACCCCCACGAACAGCAGCAGCGTGAGGAACAGCGCACAGGTCATGAGCAGCGGAAACCAGCGCAGCTTCCGCGGGTCGCGCAGCATGAAGAACTTGTGCACCACGTGCGGCTGCCCCAGCGACCCCACCCCGAACACGAAGAAGAACGACAGGGCCGCCAGCGGGGAGAGCTTTCCGAAGGGGGCCAGGATGGCCGGGTCATGCGCCAGCAGCGTGCGGCTGATGCCGGAGAGCCCGCCGCCGCTGTCCATGGCCGCCTGAAACACCAGCACCGAGGCGACCGCCATGAGCAGCCCCTGGAACAGGTCGTTGTAGATCCCGGCCAGGATCCCCCCGGACACCGAGTACGCCAGGATGATCGCCGTGCCGATCCAGATGCCGGGGGCGATGCCGGTGCCGAAGATCGCGTCGATGACGATCCCCAGCGCCAGCAGGTTGGTGCCCATGTACCCCACCACCGCCAGCACGATGGCCACCGCCGCCAGCCCCTGCGCCGTCGGCGAGCCGTAGCGCGCGCCGATCGCGTCGGGGATGGTGATCATCTCGCGCACCTCGGCCAGCAGCCGCAGCCGCTTGGCCAGCACCCACGCCCCCATGGTGTTGGTGAGCGCGGCGGGGAGCACGATGAACACCGCCCCCAGCCCCAGCGAGTACACCAGCCCGGGGCCGCCGATGAAGGCGAAGCCGGAGAGCGTGGCGGCCATGGCCGCGATGGCCAGCGTGAGCAGGCCGATCCCCTGCCCCGCCACGAAGAAGTCGGCGGCCGAGCGGGTGCGCCGCGCGGCCACCCACCCGATCACCGCCACCACGAGGAAGTAGCCCAGCGCCACCCCGCCAATCACCGGCCGGGCGTTCTCCGGGAGCGCCATCGCCTGCGCCTGCAGCAGGGCGGGGATCATGCCGGTCCCTCGGGGGCGCGCGCAGCCCGCACGCGCGCCAGGTCCGCGTCGTCCAGCGTGAGGGCGTCAAAGGTCAGCGCATACGCCACTGGCAGGATGAACAGCGGCAGCAGCCCCACCCCGTACAGGATCACCGCCGCCCGCGGCGGCAGCCCCAGCCAGAGCGGCCCGTCGGCGCGGTCGGGGGGGAGCCCCAGCGCCAGCAGGAAGCCGCCGGCCACCAGCACCAGCACCACGCCGATGGGCACCGCCAGCCGCCCCAGGCGCCGGTCGTCGCGCGCCACCCCCAGCACCATGATCGCCACCATCGTCACCGGCAGCGCCACCGCCATGAGCCAGGGGCCCCACGCGGCCACCGGCGGCGGCGCAAAGGCCGAGAGGTAGGCCACCGCGATCCCCACCGTCCCCGCCGCCGCGCCCCGCAGCGCCGTGGTACGAAGGCGCGCCCCGGGGGCGGGCGCGGGGGTCTCATGCACGGGCGAGGGCGTCATGCGACCGAGGAGTGCGGGAGATGCAGGGAGGCGAGCAGCGCGGCATGCCGCGCCTCGACCACGGAACGGACCACCTTGAGCGTGGGG
>JBEIJM010000040.1:0-21865 GCA_040380205.1 Gemmatimonadaceae bacterium | reverse complement strand
CCCGCCATGGCGGCGCCCGACACCTTCGAGAGCACGATCGAGGGGCAGGGCGGGCACGCGGCCATCCCCCAGGACACCGTCGATCCGGTGGCCATCGGCGCGCTGGTGGTGACCGGGTTGCAGCACATCGCCGCGCGCATGGTCGATCCGCTGGAGCCGGTGGTGGTGTCGGTGACCCAGTTCCACGCCGGCACCGCCTCCAATGTCATCCCCAACCGAGCGGTGCTGGGGGGGACGGTGCGCACCTTCGACGCCGCGCTGCGCGCGCGGGTGCCGCAGCTCATCGACCGCCTGGTGCAGGGGACGTGCGCGGCGCATGGCGCGCGCGGCGTGGTGCGCCACACGCCGGGGTACCGCCCCGTGGTGAACGATCCCGCGCTCACCGCGCGGCTGGCCGGGGTGGTGCGCGACACGCTGGGGGAGGGGGTGCTGGCCGCGATGCGCCCGTCGATGGGGGGGGAGGACTTCTCCGCCTACCAGCAGCGCGCCCCCGGGGTGTTTGCGTTCGTGGGGGCGGGGAACCCGGCGGTGGGCGCGGCCCATCCGCATCATCACCCGCGCTTCCAGGTGGACGAGGCGTCGCTGGCGCAGGGGATGGCGTACCTGCTGGCCGCCACGCACGCGCTGCTGGCCGATGCGCCCGCCGACAGGGCGCCCGTGGCGGCGGACGCGCCCGCGTGAGGCCCGCATGACGGTGGCCGTCCCCACCCCCAGCTCGCCGCCGCTGCGCGGCGACCTATTCGCGCTCCTGGCGCGCACCGCCAGCGAGTTCATTGCGCAGCCCACCACGCAGGTGGGGCACACCATCGACCGCACGCTGCAGGCCATCGGCGAGCTGTTCGACGCGCACCGCTGCTACGTGTTCGAGCTGGACGAGGGGCTGGGGAGCGCGAGCACGACGCACGAGTGGTGCGCCCCCGGGGCGGCCGCGCAGCGCGCGTCGCTCCAGGAGATCCCGCTGGAGATGTTCCCGTGGTGGATGGCCGAGCTGCGGGCGGGGCGGGCCATCAACCTGGCGTCGCTGGACGACCTCCCCTCGGGGGCCACCGCCGAGCGGGCGCTGCTGGAGCCGCGCGGCGTGAAGTCGCTGCTGGTGGTGCCGCTGGCGTGGCGCGGGCGCCTGGACGGCTTCGTGGGGGTGGAGCACGTGCGGTGGCCCCACCGGTGGAGCGACGAGGAGGTGGGGGTGCTGCGCCTCGTCGTGAGCTCCTTCGCGCAGGCGTTCGAGCGGCGCCGCCTGGACGCCACGCTGCAGATGGCGGCCACGGTGTTCCAGAACGCCCAGGAGGCGATCTTCGTGGTGGACCGCGAGCGCCGCCTGGTGGACGCCAACCCCACCTTCACGACCGTGACCGGGCTGGCCATCGGCGAGGTGCGGGGGATGCCCTTTGCCCAGCTGGTCTCCGAGCGGCACGACCCGGCGGTGGTGGAGGCGGTGTGGGAGGGGGTGGCGCAGCACGGCTTCTGGCGCGGCGAGCTGTGGCACCGCCGGCGCGACGGCGACGTGCGGCTGCTGCGCCTCACGCTGTCGGCGGTGCGCAGCGGCGCGCCGGGGGCGCCGCAGTACGTGGGGGTGTTCTCCGACGTGACGCGGCTGCGCGAGCAGGCGGATCGGCTGGAGCAGATGGCCTACCACGACGCGCTCACCAAGCTCCCCAACCGCGTGCTGCTGGCCGACCGCCTGCAGCAGGCGCTGGCGCAGGGGCGGCGCACGGGGCGGCTGCTGGCCGTGTGCTACATGGACCTCGACCACTTCAAGCCGGTCAACGACACGTACGGCCACGAGGCGGGGGACCGGCTGCTGGTGGAGATGGCGCGCCGCCTCACCGCCGCGCTGCGCGCCGACGACACGGTGGCGCGCCTTGGGGGCGACGAATTCGTGGTGCTGCTCCCCGGGCTGCAGTCGATGGGGGAGTGCGAGATGCTGGTGGACCGCCTGCTGGGGTGCCTGTCGGCGCCCTTTGCCATCGGTGACGGGGTGCAGGTGTCGCTCACCGGGAGCATCGGGGTGCGGGTGGTGGCGTCGGCGGGCGGGGAGCCGGAGGCGCTGCTGCGCGATGCCGACCAGGCGCTGTACGCGGCCAAGGAGGGGGGGCGCGGGCGCGCGCACTACTACGACCCCGAGCTGGACCGCCAGCTGGTCACGCGGCGCGACCGGATCGCGCAGATCTCCACGGGGCTGCAGGCGGACGAGATGGCGCTGTACTACCAGCCCATCGTGCGGCTGGACAGCGGGACCGTGGTGGGGGTGGAGGCGCTGGTGCGGTGGGACCGCCGCGACCTGGGGCTGCTGCCGCCGTCGGAGTGGCTGGGGCTGATCGAGGACCACGAGCTGATCGGGCGCGTGGGGGCGTGGGCCATGGACGAGGCGCTGGCGCAGGCGGCGCGGTGGCACGGCGCCGGCTACCCGGTGCCGGTGCATGTGAACGTGTCGGCGCTGGAGCTGCGCGACCCGCAGTTCGTGGAGCGGGTGCGGGAGGCGCTGGCGCGGCAGGCCATCGTCCCCCCCGACCGGCTGCGGCTGGAGGTGGTGGAGGCCGCCACCATGCAGGACGTCACCACGGTGTCACAGGTCATGGAGGCGGTGGCGGCGATGGGGGTGCAGTTCGCGCTGGACGACTTCGGCACGGGATATTCGTCGCTGACGTACCTGCGGCGGCTGCCGGCCCGGTCGCTCAAGGTGGACCGCACCTTCGTGGGGCAGATGCTGGACAAGCCCGAGGACCGGGCGATTGTGCAGGGGGTGCTGGGGCTGGCCCAGGCGTTCGAGCGACAGGCGATCGCCGAGGGGGTGGAGACGCATGCGCACGCGCGAGCGCTGCTCAAGATGGGGTGCTCGCTGGGGCAGGGGTACGGCATCGCCCCACCCATGCCGGTGGGGGAGATGGACGCGTGGCTGCGGGGTCGCGCCGTGGCGGGGTGACTGGCGATACTTCGCCCATGAGTCTCCCCACCCTGGACGGCACCCTGCACCGCGGCTGCGGCGGGCGCTACGCGAGCCACACCGAGACGGTCACCGTGCGCCTGAGCGGGATGGCGGCGGAGGTCAGCCGTGCCTTCTTCCGGTGCGAGAAGTGCGGTCACGACCAGCGTACCATCGACCAGCGCGACGCCTCGGAGAAGGCGGCCGCCGAGCAGATTCGCGGCGCGCACGGGCTGCTGGCCCCGCGGGAGATCCGGCAGCTGCGCGAGTCGCTGGGGCTGTCGGTGGCGCAGCTCGCCGAGCTGTGCTACGGCACCCCCCGGGGGATCGTGGAGGGGTGGGAGAAGGGGCGCTACCTGCAGAACCGCGAGGCGGACGCGCTGCTGCGCAGCCTGACCGCTCCCGCCGAGCTGCAGCGACGGGCGGCGCGCGCGGGGGTGACGCTGCCGGTGCCCGAGGCGACGGCCTCGACGGCGGCTGCCCCCGCCGATGTGGCCGCGAGTGAAGCCGCGGCGACGGCGGGCTCAGCCCCCGCGTGATCCGCGGGCCATCGCGGCCCGCAGCTCCAGGTCGGGGAGCACCTTGCGCAGGAGGGTGTCCAGTCGCGCCAGGCGGCTGGCGGGGGCGCGGTCGGCCAGCAGCTGGTAGCGCGCCTCCACATCCAGGTCGATCATGGCGCCGATGCTCCACGCCAGCTGCGCGGGGTCGTCGGGGAGGGTGGGGAGCGGCTCCGTGAGGCCGTTGACCTCCTGCACCGCGCGGATGACGCGCCGGAAGTTGGCGGCCACCTCCTCGGCGGTCACGGCGAGCGCCACATGCGAGGTGACCGGGGAGTCGGTCACCCAGGTGACGTCGGCCACATGGTACGGGGCCGGGTCGGCCACGAACCGCTGCAGGGCGAAGCGCGGGCCGCCGGCCACGATGATGTTGGCGCGCCCGTCGGGGAGACGGTCCACGTCGGTGAGCTGCGCCACGCACCCCACCCGCCCCGTCGGCAGGTCGCGCTCCCCCACGCCGGGGATGGCCGTGAGGATGGCGAAGCGCCGGTCGCCGTCTTCAATGTCGGTGAGCAGCTGCCGGTAGCGGGGCTCGAAGAGGTGCAGCGGGAGCGGGGTCCCCGGGAAGAGCACGACCCCCAGCGGAAAGACCGGGAGCCGGGCCCCGTCACGGTCCGGGGTCCATGGGGGGGTTACCGCCACGTCACGATCCGGCTGAGGGGGTGCCGATGCGGGCGGAAGCCGGGCTCGTCGGGGATCCCCAGCGCCACCAGCGCATTGATGGGCGCGTGGGCGGGGATGTCCAGCAGCTGGCGTACCTGATCGGCATCAAACCCCAGCATGGGAGAGCTCCCCACCCCCAGCGACTCGGCGCACAGCAGCAGGTAGCCCAGGGCGATCCCCGTCTGCGCCTGCCCCCAGGCGGCGCGCTCGGCGGGGGTCATGGCGCCAAAGGTGCGGGTGAGGGAGGCGATGGTGGCGGCGCGGCGCTCGGGGGCGACGTCGGGGTGCACCACCTCGTCCAGGTGGGCCGCCGCGTCGTCCATGTCGGTGTACAGCGCCAGCACCACGTCGGCCGCCCCCACCTGCGCCTGGTTGCTGGCGGCGGCTTGCAGCGCCTGCTTGCGGGCGGGGTCGCGCACGACCACCAGGCGCCACGGCTGGGTGTTGCTGGCCGAGGGCGCGCGCGCAACGGCGGTGAGGAGCGCGGTGAGCGTGCTCTCGGGGATGGGGGCGCCGGTGTAGCGGCGGATGGAGCGCCGCCGCAGGGCGGCGTCGAGGGCGGGGGCGGAGGTCGGGGTGTCGGCCATGGTGATCAGGGACAACGCCTGAGGCGCGCTACCAGTTCGCGGGGGGAGGTGGTAGGTTATTCCAACAGCCGAAGTGGTAGCAGGAGAGGGGCGGGGGGCATCCCCGGCACACGGCGCCGTCGCCAAGTGGTAAGGCAGGAGACTGCAAATCTCCCACCGTCGGTTCGATTCCGACCGGCGCCTCTGCAGCAGGCAACGCAACAGACCAGGCAACAGACACGGGCCCCGTGCGCGATGGCGCAGCGGGGCCCGTGGTGCGTGTGGGGGTGAGGCGCCGGGGCGTCGCGCTAGCGTGGCGCGGGCGCCCCCACGCGCACGGCCCACTCCACCAGGGCGCCCAGCACCTCGCGCCGGATGCGGCTGTCGGGGAGGGCGGCGTAGCGCTGGGGGTCGCCTGACGGGTCGGCCAGGAACAGGTGGTTGGTGTCGGGGAAGCGGCGGAGGGTGACGTCCCGGTTGCCGGCGGCGGTGAGCGCGGCGGCCAGGGTGTCGGCCTGTTCGGGGGTGACCTGCCGGTCGGTGTCCCCCTGCAGGATGAGCACCGGCTGGCGGAGCTGGCGGGCCACCGGGAGGGGGTCGTGCGCCAGGAAGTAGCGGATCCAGGGGTTGGCGGCGGCTGCCGAGTCGAGGTCGGCGGGGACGCGCGCGCGGATGGAGTCGCGCTGGGTGGGGGTGAGCCCCGGGGCGGCGGCGATGGCCTGGTCGTTCTGGTAGAGGAGGATGCGGCGCCCGCTGTAGGCGGGGCCGGCCAGCAGCGCCACGCCGCGCAGCGCGGAGTCGGTGGCGGCCAGCAGCGGGGCAATGAGCCCGCCCTCGGAGTGGCCGGCCAGGAGGATGCGGTCCTGGTCCACGTCGGGGCGGGTGCGGAGCCACGCCACCACGGCGCGCGCGTCGTCGGCAAAGTCGGCGCTGGTGGCGCGCGCCAGCGTCTCGCGCCCCCCCGAGGCGCCGGTGCCGCGGTCGTCGTAGCGCAGCACGGCCACGCCGCGCCGCCCCAGCGTGTCGGCCACCTCGCGGAAGAAGGCGTAGGCGGGGAGCATGGGGAGCCGCTCGTCGCGCTCCTGCTGCCCGCTGCCGCTGATGGTGACCACCACCGGCACGCGGGCGGGGGCGCCGGCGGGGCGGGTGAGGGTGCCGGCCAGGGTGTAGCCGCGCGGCGTGGGGATGGTGACGTCGTCGGCGGTGTAGGGGGCGCCGGCGGGGGCCCGGTAGTCGGGGAGGGCGGGGGGCGCGGCGGCGGGCGGGGGCGCCACGGTGCCCGCGCGCACCACCGCGAGGTTCTGCGCCGCGATGGTGGCGCGGCGCGGCGCGCCGGTGGCGTCCAGCTCCACGCGCACGGCGGTGCCGCCGATGGAGACCGTGAGGGTGTCCCCCAGCACGGTGACCGTGCCCGGGACCACCATGGCGCCGCTGGTGAGGAAGAAGGGGAGCTGCGTGCGGCCGGCGCGCCGCGCGTAGTCGCCCAGGAGGGCGCCGTGCAGCACCGAGCTGTTGATGATGGGCAACGCGCCGGCGGTGGCGGGGAAGGCGCGCGCCTGCGTGCCGGCGGCGGTGGTGAGGGAGGCGCGCACGCTGTCGCCCACCGTCTCGAAGCGGGCCTGCTGCAGCACGGGCTGTCCGGGGAACCCGGCCTCCATGGTGAGCGCTCCCGGGGCGCCCCCGGGCGCGGCGGGGTGCTGCTGCACCCAGGTGAGCACCGGCTGCCCGCGCATGGCCAGGGTGCCGCGGACGCCGGTGGGGCCGGGGGCGATGGTCTCCACCCCCAGCGTGTCGGCGCCGCGCAGGTACACGTACCCCACCGCGGCCGGCTGGGCGGCCGCCACGGCGGGGAGGGGGCCCGCCAGCGCAGCCAGCGGCAGCGCGAGGATCGGGAAGGCCGAACGGTGTCGTGCGCGCGTCATGGAGCGGACTCGTCTGGGGAGGGGGGGACGTCGGGGAGCGGCTCGGCCGGGGGCGCACCGGCGGGGCGCACGCGGCGCCCCGCCTGCTGCAGCGAGCGGCGCAGGAGGAACTCGATCTGGCCGTTGAGGGAGCGCAGGTCGTCGTTGGCCCAGCGCTGCAGGGCGTCCAGCAGCTCGCGGTCCACCCGGAGGAGGAACGGCTTGCGTTCAGCCATGGCGGACGCTCCTCCGGGCGGGGGGCACGCGGGCTAGTGGTGCAGCGTGCCGGTGTTGACCACCGGCTGCGCCGCGCGGTCGGAGCAGAGCACCACCAGCAGGTTGCTCACCATCGACGCCTTCCGCTCCACGTCCAGCTCCACGATGTCGCGGGTGCGGAGCAGGTCGAGCGCCATCTCCACCATCCCCACGGCGCCCTCCACGATGGTCTGGCGCGCCGCCACGATGGCGCCGGCCTGCTGCCGCTGCAGCATGGCCGCGGCGATCTCGGGGGCGTAGGCCAGGTGGCTGATGCGCGCCTCGATGACATCCACGCCCGCCTTGGCCAGCCGCTCGTGCAGCGCGTCGCGCAGCCCCTGCGACACCTCGGCGGTGTGGGTGCTGAGCGCCACCTCGCTGCTGCCGTGCGCGTCGTAGGGGTACTGCTGCGCCAGCGCGCGCAGCGCCGACTCGCTCTGCACCGCGACGTACTGCACGTAGTCGTTCACCTCGAACACCGCCTCGGCGGTGTCCACCACCTTCCACACCACGATGGCGCCGATCTCCAGCGGGTTGGCGCGGGCGTCGTTCACCTTGAGCTTGCTGGTCTCGAAGTTCCGGATGCGGAGGGAGACCGCCTGCTTGGTCATGAACGGGTTGGCGAACCAGAGCCCGGTGTCGTGGACGGTGCCCTTGTAGGTGCCGAAGAGGGTGAGGACCTTGGCCTCGTTGGGGGCGACGGTGAAGAGGCCGGCGAAACCGAAGAGGGAGGCGACGAGGAGGACCAGGCCGGTGATGACGGAGGCGGGGCCCCACCCGCCGCCGGCGCCCTTGATGATGAGGGGGATGGCGGCGACGTCGACGGCGAGGCAGAGGAACAGCATGGCCAGGCCGTTGGCCGGGCGGAAAGCGATCTCGCGGAGCATGAAATCCTCGGTAGAGGGTGGTTTCATAGTGATATCACTTTGAAACCATCCTGGCAAGGGGGCTCAACCCTTGCCGCCTGGGTGGCCGTAGACCGATAGTGGGAGTTCACCCGGAATCACCTCTTTGCGGAGTCGAGCCGTGACGCGATTTGCCCTTGGACCGGTGGCGGTGGCCGCGGGTCTCACGATCCTGACCTGTGCGGACGGCTGGGCGCAGGGTGCGCGCCCGGGGGCGCGTCCGGTGGCGCGCGCGGCAGCGCCGGCGCGACTGGCGCCGATGGCGGCGCCGTTCGACAGCGCGGCGCTGGGGGCGCTGCGGTGGCGGGAGATCGGTCCGTACCGGGGCGGCCGCTCGGTGGCGGCGGCGGGGAGCGTGGCGCGTCCCAACGAGTATTGGATGGGGACGGTGGGGGGCGGGGTGTTCAAGACCACCAACGGCGGGTTGGACTGGACGCCGATGACGGACAAGTACTTCGGCGGGACGATTGGCGCGGTGGCGGTGGCGCCGAGCAACCCGGACATCGTGTACGTGGGGGGCGGGGAGTTCCCGATCCGCGGCAACGTGTCGCACGGCGACGGGGTGTGGAAGACGACGGACGGCGGGAAGACGTGGAGCAACCTCGGGCTGAACGACACGCGGCACATCGCCAAGGTGCGGGTGCACCCGACGAACCCGAACCTGGTGTACGTGGCGGCGCTGGGGCACGTGTGGGGCCCCAACCGCGAGCGCGGGATCTTCCGCAGCAAGGACGGCGGGGGCACGTGGCAGCAGGTGCTGTTCCGCAACGACAGCACGGGGGCGGTGGACCTGGCGATGGACCCGTCCAACCCGAACGTGCTGTACGCGGGGTTCTGGCAGGCGCACCGGCGGCCGTGGCAGCTGGTGTCGGGGGGCGCGGGGTCGGGGCTGTTCAAGAGCACCGACGGCGGCGACACGTGGACGGAGCTGACGCGGCGCCCCGGGCTGCCGTCCGGGATCTGGGGGAACATCGGGATCAGCGTGAGCGGGGCCAACCCGAACCGGCTGTACGCGCTGATCGAGGCGAACGACGGCGGGGTGTACCGCTCGGACGACGCGGGGGGCACGTGGCAGCGGGTGAATGACGAGCGCAAGCTGCGGCAGCGCGCGTGGTACTACACGAAGATCTACGCCGACCCGAAGGACGCGGACGTGGTGTACGCGAGCAACGTGCAGTTCCAGGTGTCGCGCGACGGCGGGAAGACGTGGAGCAACATCCGCGCGCCGCACGGCGACTCGCACGACCTGTGGATCGCGCCGGACAACCCGGCGCGGATGATCGAGGCGAACGACGGCGGCGCGAACGTGAGCACCGACGGGGCGCAGTCGTGGACGGAGCAGGACTTCGCGACGGCGCAGTTCTACCACGTGTCGACGACGAACCACTTCCCGTACAAGGTGTGCGGGGCGCAGCAGGACAACAGCACGCTGTGCGGCCCGTCGCGCGCGCCGGGGGGGATCATCCGGTCGATGTGGAACGACGCGGGCGGCGGCGAGTCGGGGTTCGTGACGGCGCTGCCGGACAAGCCGGACGTGGTGTTTGCCGGGAGCTACGGCGGGCTGCTGACGCGCAAGGACATGGTGACGGGGCTGGAGCGGAACGTGAACCCGTGGCCGCTCAACCCGATGGGGCACGACGCGAAGGACGCGAAGTTCCGGATGCAGTGGACCTTCCCGATCGTGGTGAGCCCGCACAACCCGCGGGTGCTGTACGTGGGGTCGAGCGTGCTGTTCCGGACGACGGACGAGGGGGAGAGCTACACGCCGATCAGCCCCGACCTGTCGCGCAACGACCCGGCGACGCTGGGCCCGTCGGGGGGGCCGCTCACGAAGGACCAGACGAGCGTGGAGTACTACGGGACGGTGTTCGCGGTGGCGGAGTCGCCGGTGACGCCCGGGGTGATCTGGGCGGGGACGGACGACGGGCTGGTGCACCTCACGCGCAACGGCGGGAAGACGTGGACGAACATCACGCCCCCCCTGCTCAAGGCGCGGGAGTGGGCGCGCATCTCGAGCATCGAGGCGTCGCGCTTCAACCCGGCGGTGGCGTACGTAGCGGCAAACCGCTTCCAGATGGACGACCAGGAGCCCTATCTCTTCCGCACGACGGACTACGGGGCGACGTGGACGCGCATTGACGGGAGCGGCGCGGCGCTCGGCATCCCGGCGACGGAGTTCACGCGGGTGCTGCGCGAGGACGAGGTGCGCCCGGGGCTGCTGTTCGCGGGGACGGAGCGCGGGGTGTGGGCGTCGCTGGACGACGGCGCGACGTGGTTCTCGCTGCGGCGCAACCTCCCCATCGTGCCGGTGCACGACCTGGCGGTGAAGGAGGGGGACCTGGTGGCGGCGACGCACGGGCGCTCCTTCTGGATCGTGGACGACCTGAGCGTGCTGCGGCAGCTGACGCCGGCGGCGCTGGCGAAGCCGGTGCACCTGTTCGCCCCGCGCCCGGCGTACCGGGTGACGTGGGCGGGGGGCTTTGGCGAAGGGGGGACGGGGACCCAGCCGGTGGGGGAGAACCCGCCCACGGGGGTGATCGTCTCGTACTGGCTGACGGCGCCGGCGCAGCGGCTGACGCTGGAGTTCCGCGACTCGACGGGGCGCACGGTGCGCAGCTTCAGCGCGGACACGGCGGCGGCGGGGGCGGCGACGGCCACGGGGAACCGGATGCAGCAGGCCGCGGGGCCGCGCGGCGCGGCGCCGGAGCTGCCGGTGCCCAACCGGCGGGGGCTTAACACCTACAGCTGGAACCTGCGCGAGGCGGACGCGTCGCGCTTTGACGGGATGATCTTCTGGGCGGCGGGGACGACGGGGCCGCTGGTGCTGCCGGGGCGCTACACGGTGCGACTGCTGGTGGACGGGGCGCCGGCGGGGGAGGCGCCGTTCGTGGTGCGCAAGGACCCGCGCAGCAGCGCGACGCCGACGGACCTGGTGGCACAGTACCAGCTGCTGATGCAGATCCGCGACCGCACGACGGACGGGAACGATGCGGTGCGCACGGTGCGCCACGTGCGCACGCAGGCCGAGGCGCCGCGCGGCGCGATGGGCGCCGACTCGGCGCAGTACGCGGGGCTGGTGGGGCGGCTGGACGCGACGATCAGCGCGATCGAGGCCAAGGTGTACCAGGTGAAGAACCAGAGCGGGCAGGACCCGCTCAACTTCCCGATCCGCGTGAACAACCAGATCGCCTCGCTGGCCGGCGTGGTGGGGAGCACGGAGGCGCGTCCCACGAAGCCGTCGTACGCGGTGTTCGATTCGCTCACGAAGGAGCTGGAGGTGTACCTGGTGGAGCTGCGCGCGGCCTGGAAGGAGTTGCTGCCGCCGATCGACGCGCTGCGCCGGAAGCACGGGCACCCGGCGATCGACGTGAAGCCGGTGGACCCCAAGACGGTGCGGCGGACGGGGGCGGACTGACGGGTTCCTGCTCGGGGTGCGGTTGCAGGGTTCAGGGGTGAGCGGCGGGGGGACGGGATCCCCTTCGCGCGCTGGCTCCGCGTTCGGGACGATCCGTGGGCGGATCGTCCCGCGCGGAGAGGCGCGCTGCGGGGATCCCGTCCCCCCGCCTTCCCGCGTGCGCGCCGTGTCCCCGCTTCGCGGGGAGGCGGGCACAGGGGGCGCCGTGTCCCCGCTTCGCGGGGAGGCGGGCACCCCGAGGGGTGAGGTGAGGTCGTGATGGCTTGGCGGATGCTGGCGTTGCTGGCGGTGGCGGAGCTGTTGGGGATGGCGCTGTGGTTCACCGGCAGTGCGGTGGGGCCGTCGCTGGCGCGGGGGTGGGGGCTCACGTCGGGCCAAGTGGGGTGGCTCACGACGGCGGTGCAGCTGGGGTTCGTATTGGGGACGGCGGCCAGCGCGCTGCTCAACCTGGCGGACACGGTACCGTCGCGCCGGTTGTTTGCGCTCTCCGCGGTGGCGGGGGCGGGGGCCAATGCGCTGCTGGCCGCGACGGACCGGTACGAGGTGGCGCTGCTGTCGCGCCTGCTGTCGGGGGTGTGCCTGGCGGGGGTGTATCCGCCGGCAATGAAGATGGCGGCCACCTGGTTTGCGTCGCGCCGCGGGGTGGCGGTGGGGACGATCGTGGGGGCGCTGACGGTGGGGAAGGCGCTGCCGTATGCCGCGCAGGCGTTCCCGCAGCTGCCGGTGGCCACGGTGGTGCTGCTGGCGTCGGCCAGCGCGGTGCTGGCGGCGGTGGTGGTGGGGGTGGGCTACCGCGACGGCCCTCACGCCTTCCCCTCGCGCCCCTTTGCGTGGGGGCGGGTGGGCGAGGTGGTGCGCTCGCGCCGGTGGCGACTGGCCACGGGGGGCTACCTGGGGCACATGGCGGAGCTGTACGCCTTCTGGACGTGGATTCCGGCCTTCCTGACGGCGCACGAGGCGGCGCGCGCGGCGCGGCTGGGGGAGACGCCGCAGGCCACCCTGGCGGCACTCACGGGGGTGGGGGTGATCGCGGTGGGGGGGCTGGGGTGCGTGTGGGGCGGGCTGGTGGCGGACCGGGTGGGGCGGGTGCCGCTGGTGACGTGGGCGATGGCGATCAGCGGGAGTTGCGCGCTGTGCATTGGCGCCGCGTTCGGGCGCAGCTGGTGGCTCATGGCGCCGCTGGCGCTGGCGTGGGGGTTCTTCGTGATTGCCGACAGCGCGCAATTCAGCGTGCTGGTGACGGAGAGCGTGCCGCCGCACGCGGTGGGGACGGCACTGACCTTGCAACTCTCCCTGGGCTTCCTGCTCACGATGGCCACGATCCAGCTGATCCCGCCGCTGGCGCGGTGGGTGGGGTGGGGGTGGGTGTTCCCGGTGCTGGCGGTGGGGCCGGTGCTGGGGATTGCCAGTGTGCGGCGGCTGGCGCGGGTTCCTGTGCGGGTCCCTGCCGGCGGGGGCTGACGCCCACCGCGCCCGTTCGTCCTGTAGCAGGTGGTGCTCCGCCGCTCCTGTGCCGTTCCCCTGACCCCTGTTCCGATGGTGCGTACCCTCCCCAAACAGCTGATCGCGCGCCTCCCTGCCGCCCTGCAATGGGAGCTGCGTCGCTGGCAGCTGGCTCGGCAGGTGGCCGCGGGGCGGTTCCGGTCGGAAGAGCCGGAGTGGGACCAGCTGGCCGCGTTGGTGGGGCCCGGCGATTGGGCGATCGACGTGGGGGCCAACGTGGGGCATTACACGCATCGCCTGTCGGCGCTGGTGGGGGCCACGGGGCGGGTGATCGCCTTTGAACCAGTGCCCGGGACCTGTGCGATGCTGGCCAGCCTGGTGGCGCGGCTGCCGCACCAGAATGTCACGGTGGTGAACGCCGCCGCTTCCGACGCCACGCGTCCGGTGTCGATGGAGTTGCCCCATTTCGCGACGGGGCTGGTGAACTACTACCGGGCCACGGTGACGGCCGCCCCCACGGCGGGGCTGGCCCGGGCGGAGGCGCTGGCGCTGCCGATTGACGCGCTGGCGCTGCCGGGGCCGGTGCGGCTGGTGAAGATCGACGCCGAGGGGCACGAGGCGTCGGTGCTGGCCGGGATGCGGGGGCTATTGGCCCGGTGCCGCCCCGTGGTGGTAATGGAGGGCGACGGCGAGGCGCCGCCGGAGCTGGCGGCGCTTGGGTACCAGGTGGAGCGGCTGCCGGGGTCGCCCAATGGGGTGTGGCGGGCGCCCCCGGCGTAGCCTGCTTACCCGGGCATCTCCACGGCCATGCCCATGGCATGGTACCCCTTGTCCACGTACACGGTGCTGCCGGTGATGCCGCTGGCCAGCGGCGAGGCCAGAAACGCCGCCGTGTGCCCCACCTCGGCCGCCGAGAGCTCCTCGGGGAGCGGGGTGTTGAGCTTGCAGTACTGCACCATGCGGTCGATGATGCCGATGGCGCTGGCGGCGCGGGAGGCGTAGGGGCCCGCGGAGATGGTGTTGACGCGCGCGCCATACGCGCGGCCGGCCTCGAAGGCCAGCGTGCGGGTGTCGCTTTCCAGCGCGGCCTTGGCCGACGACATGCCGCCGCCGTACCCCGGGACCACGCGCTCGCTGGCCATGTAGGTGAGCGAGCAGAACGACCCGCCCGGGCGCATGAGGGGCCCCAGCCGCTGCACCATGGAGACCATGGAATAGGCGCTGGCGCTGCTGGCGGCCAGGTAGCCGGCGCGGCTCACCTCGAGGAGCGGCTTCTTGACTTCGGGGCCGTTGGCGAGGGAGTGGAAGACGATGTCCAGCGGCTGGGCACCGAAATCGGCCACCAGCTGCGCGGCCAGCCCGCCGATGGAGAAGTCGCCGACGTCCTTGTAGCGCTTGGAGGTGCGGAGCTCCTCGGGGGCGTCCTCCAGCTGGTCGAAGACGGCATCGAGCGGGTAGATCTTCTCGAAGCTGAACTTCGACCCGTCCCGCAGGATGCGCGACTCGTCCAGCTTCCCGCGCTCGAGGAGGTTGAGGAAGATGTTGAGGGCGGGGGGCCAGGTGGCCACGCAGACGGAGGCACCCGCCTCGGCGAAGGCCTTGGCGATGGCGAAGCCGAAGCCGCCGTCGTCCGCCACGCCGGCGACAAGCGCCCGCTTTCCGGAGAGGTCGATAGGAAGCATCCGCGAAAGATAACGCGGGGCGGGGACCCGCCTAGCGCCGCGGCCCCTAGCGGGCGGCGCGGGCGAGGCGGTCGCGGACGCCCCGCCAGGCCGGCGTGTCGGGGGGGCGCTCGATGAGAATGATGGCGCTGCCGGCGGCGTCGGCGGCGTGCAGGGCGGCGTACAGCGCCCGGGCAAAGCCGGCGGGATCGTCGGGGAGCCGCTCCACCCGGGTCCCCTCGGGGAACGGTTGGGCGGGGAGCGTGCGCAGCAAGGCGGTCACCTGACCGGCGCTGGTCAGGTGGCGGGGGAGCGCCGTAGCCCCCTCCGCCAGCTGTCCGGGATCGATGAGCCACAGGTCGGCGCGTGGAGCATAGTGCTTGTCCGCCTGTCCAGGGGACAGCGGTGCCGTTGATATGGCGCTATCATGGCGTAATGATGGCGAACTTTGTTCGGCAACCGGTGCATCCAGCAGCACCGACAGCGCCTGCGCCGTCAGCATCCCGGGGCGCAGCACCACGAGGGGCTCCTGCGTGAGGTCCAGCACCGTGCTTTCGATCCCCACCAGGCAGGGGCCGCCGTCCAGAATGTGCGCCACCCGGTCCCCCAAGGCCTCCTGCACGTGGGCGGCCGTGGTGGGGCTCACCTGGGTGAAGCGGTTGGCGGAGGGGGCCACCACGGGGACCCCGGCCTCGCGCAGCAGCGCCAGCGCCACCGGGTGGTCGGGGATGCGGATCCCCACGGCGTCGCGCCCCGCGGTGGCCGCGTCGGGCACGGAGGGCGCCTTGGGGACCACCAGGGTGAGCGGCCCCGGCCAGCACGCCTCCGCCAGCCGCTGGGCGGCGGGGGGCCAGTAGCGCGCCAGCGCGCGCGCGGCGTCCACGGTGGCCACATGGACGATGAGCGGGTTCCACGCCGGACGCCCCTTGGCGGCGTACACGCGCCCCACCGCCTCGGGGTCCAGTGCGTTGGCCCCCAGGCCGTACACTGTCTCGGTGGGGAACGCCACCAGGGCCCCGCGGCGCAGGGCGGCAGCGGCGTCGCGGATGGCGTCCGGGGTGGCTGGGTGGACGGGCACGGCCTACTGCCGCGTCTCGATGGCGCGCCGCGCGATGGTGTCCACCAGCGACGGCGCGACCAGCTTGAGGAGGCGCCCCACCTTGCCGCGCCAGGTCATCACCAGGTCGCGGTCGCGCCGCGTCATGGCCCGCAGGATGAGGCGGACGCAGTGGTCGGTCTCCATGGTCTCGCCCGCCTTGCGCACGTAGCCGCGGCTGCCGAAGGGGGTGCCGTCGGGGGAGAGGGCGCGCTGGTTGATCTCGGAGAAGACGAACCCCGGGTACACCATGGTGACGTCCACCCCGCTGCCTTGCAGCTCGATGCGCAGCGAGTCGAAGAACCCGGCCATGGCGTGCTTGGTGGCGGCGTAGGCGGTGCGCTTGGGGACGCCGGTGAGCCCGGTGAGCGAGGAGATCCCCACGATGAGCCCGCGGCGCGCCGTGAGGTGCGGCAGGGCGTGCGCCGTGCACCACACCGCCCCCAGGTAGTTCACCCGCATGAGGCGGTCGAAGACGGTGAGGTCGGTGACCTCCGCAAAGCGTCCGCTGGCCCCCAGCCCGGCGTTGTTCACCAGCACGTCCAGCCCGCCGTAGTGGGCCACCGTGGCCTCCACCACGCGGCGGCAGTCGGGCTCCAGGCTCACGTCGCCCGGGACGCATACCGCCTCCCCCCCCAGCGCGCGGCACTCGGCGGCCACCTGCTCCAGTCGCGCGGCGTCACGGGCGGCGAGCGCCACGCGCCCCCCCTGCGCGGCGCACTGCCGCGCCAGCTCGGCGCCGATGCCGGCGGAGGCGCCGGTGATGAGGACCACCTTGTCGCGCAGGGACCAGGGCATGGGGATGGTTAGATTGCGGGATGCCGGCGTCGTACGGAATTTTCGTTCTGAGTGTATTGCCGGGGGAGGCGGGGGCACAGGTCAAGGCGCTGCAGGAGCGATTTGATCCCAAGCTGGCCCGCCTGACCCCCCCGCATGTCACCATCATCGGGTCCTCGGGGGTGGGGGCGATCCCCACCGACACCCCGGTGGCGCACATCCGCGCGCTGCTGGAGCCCATTGCCGCCGAGACGCCGCCGCTGCTGCTGCGCTTTGGCGCCCCCAAGCGGTTCATGCAGACGGAGATCATCTCGCTGCCGCTGGACCCCAACGGACCGTTGCGCACGCTGCACGAGCGCATCGCCCGCAGCGGGCTCCCCTTCAAGCGCTCGCGGTTCCTCTTCTCCCCGCATTGCACGCTAAGCTTCTACCCCACCCTCACCCACGCCACCGAGCGGGCGCTGCTGGCGGTGCGGGTGGAGGCGCCGGTGGAGATCGCGCGGCTGCAGCTGTACCAGACGCGCGACCCGCAGCCGTCGCGGCTGCTGTTCGAATTGCCGCTGGCCGGCTGACGGCGTCGCCGCCGCCCGGCCGGCGTGGGTCAGGCGCGCGCGTGCGGGCGCAGCTTGGCCAGGGCGGTGGTGGCGTGCCGCAGCCCCAGCAGCGCCGAGGCCTCCAGCTCGTACTCGGTGTGCAGGTCGCCCAGCGTGTCGGCGCCGTGGGCCCCCAGCTGCCGCGACGCCTTCTCGGCGATGCTGTGGCGGCGCAGGTACTCGCGGGCGGCCAGCCAGAGGGCGTTGGCGGCCTGCCGCTCCTCGGGCTGCTCGGAGATGGTGCCGCCGGTGCGGCAGCTGGCCTCGAAGGTGCGCACCGACTCGGCGAGCGCCAGGTCGATGGTGTCCACCATGGCGTGGGCGGCGGCCAGCTCCTCGGGGTGGGCGCCCACCTCCACGAGGCGACCCAGGCGTTCGTGCTGGCGGCACGCCTCCTGGGCGGTGCGGGCCAGCGCTTCGGCGGCGCCAAGCGGGGACAGGTCGGCGCTGCCGTCGTCGGGGGGCGCGGGCGGGGTGTTGGGCGACATGCCTTCATCGTGCCCACCTGACCGCGCGAATGGTAGTGGGGGGCGTGCCTTGCGGGGTCCGGGATGGCGCCCTAGGCTAACCGGACACCCCAGTCCCTTTCTGTCCCGCCCCGCCGAGGATGCCGATGGTCCCGCGCTTTCCCCTGTCCGCCACCAGTGTCCTGCCGGCGCTGGCCCTTGCCGTTGCCGCGTCGTCCGCGGTGGCGCCGGCGCTCTCGGCCCAGACCACCGGGGTCACCCACGGCACGCGCCCCGCGCGGCTGGTGATCCGCAACGCCACCATGGTGGACGGGAACGGGACCCCGGCGCGGGGGCCCGTGGACATCGTGGTGGAAGGGAACCGCATCGCGCAGGTGGTCCCGGTGGACCCGGTGAACGCCGGGCGCGGACGCGCCCGGGCCAGCGCGGACGCGGTGATCGACGCCACCGGCAAGTTCGTGCTGCCGGGGCTCATCAACGCCCACGCGCACATGCAGTCCAACCGCGCCGGGGAGTCGCTGGACGGCTTCGAGTACTTCATGAAGCTGCAGCTGGCCAACGGCATCACCACGCTGCGCGAGGTGGGGGCCGAGAAGAACGCGGGGAGCATCGCGCTGCGCGAGCAGTCGGCGCGCGGGGAGATCGTGGCGCCGCGCATCCTGGTGTACCCGCAGTTCTGGAGCGAGGAGGGGCGCCTGGTGAAGACCGCCGAGGACGCGCGGGCGCACATGCGGCGCCTCAAGGCGCTGGGGGCCGACGGGGTGAAGTTCGCGGGGATCGACCGCGACCTGATGGCGGCGGCGTACGACGAGGCGCGCAAGCTCGGGCTCCCCACGGCGCACCACATCGGCGTGGAGGAGACGTCGGCGTGGGACGAGGTGGCGTTCGGGACGCCGATGAAGGCCTCCATCGAGCACTGGTACGGG
This sequence comes from Gemmatimonadaceae bacterium, assembly GCA_040380205.1. Taxonomy (GTDB): domain Bacteria; phylum Gemmatimonadota; class Gemmatimonadetes; order Gemmatimonadales; family Gemmatimonadaceae; genus Gemmatimonas. The sequence continues at coordinate 3,717 of JBEIJM010000040.1, read as the reverse complement.
GTGCCCGACGGCGCCATCGAGGACAAGCGGCAGCACTTCCCCAGCGACTACAACTACGCCGACGAGACCGACCGCTTCCGCTGGGCGGGGCGGCTGTGGCGCGAGGCGCACCCGCGGCTGCTGGACTCGCTGCTGAACAGCATGGTGGCCAAGCAGATCACCTGGGTGCCCACGCTGGACATCTACGAGGCCAGCCGCGACCTGCAGCGGGCGCAGACGCAGCCGTGGTTCGCCGACTACCTGCACCCGTCGCTGGCCAACTACTTCAAGCCCGACCCGGCCAACCACGGCTCGTACTTCATCGGGTGGAGCAGCACCGACGAAGTGTACTGGAAGGAGAACTATCGCATCTGGATGGCGGCGCTGCGCGACTTCGAGCGCAAGGGCGGCGTGATCGGCTGCGGCGACGACGCGGGGTTCATCTACCAGCTGTACGGCTTCGGGCTGGTGCGCGAGATGGAGCTGCACCAGGAGGCGGGGTTCCACCCGCTCAAGGTGCTCGAGCACTGCACGGGGAACAACGCGAAGATCCTGCAGAAGGAGGGGGAGCTGGGGCGGATCCGCGCGGGGTACCTGGCGGACCTGATCGTGGTGGACGGGAACCCGCTGGAGGACCTCAAGGTGCTGTACGCCGGCGGCACGGCGGCGCTGCGCGACGGGACGGAGGTGCGCACCGAGGGGCCGTCGTGGGTGATCAAGGACGGGATCCCGTACAGCGGCCCGCGGCTGGCGCGCGAGGTGCGGGAGATCGTGGCCAAGGCCAAGGCGCGGCAGAAGTGAGCGCGGGCGCGTCGTCCGTGGCGGCGCCCGCGTCGGGGTCGGAGCCGGTGCTGCTGGTGGACGACACCCCGGCGGGGGTGCGGACGATCCGGCTCAACCGTCCGGCGCGGCTGAACGCGGTGAACCCGGCGCTGGCCGAGGCGTTGCCGGCGGCGCTGGCGGCGGCGCACGCGGATGAGGCGGTGCGGGTGGTGGTGATCACCGGGGCGGGGCGCGGCTTCTGCGCGGGGCTGGACCTGGGGGAGCCGGCGGGGCTGGCGCAGCACTCGCGCGCCGAGCGGCTGGACCCGTACCGGTGGGTGGGGCACTGGGTGCACGCGGTGGTGCGGTGCGAGAAGCCGGTGATTGCGGCGATCAACGGGGCGGCGGCCGGCGCGGGGCTGGGGTTGGCGCTGGCGTGCGACCTGCGGCTGCTGTCGTCGGCGGCCACGCTCACCACGGGGTATGTGCGGCGCGGGCTGTCGCCCGACGCGGGGGTGTCGTGGTTCCTGCCGCAGCTGGTGGGGCACGGGCGGGCGATGGACCTGGTGCTCACCGGGCGCGACGTGAGCGCCGGCGAGGCGCTCACGATGGGGCTGGTGACGGCGGCGTATCCGGCGGAGCAGTTTGCCGAGGGGGTGGCCGCGTATGCCGCGCAGCTGGCGGCGGGTGCCCCGTTGGCGCTGGCCCGCAGCAAGCGGCTGCTGCTGGCCAGCTGGGAGGCGACGCTGGACGCGCAGCTGCGCGACGAGCTGCAGCAGATCGCGCAGTGCTTCGCCAGCGCCGACGTGCGCGAGGCGATGGCGGCGTTCACCGAGAAGCGGGCGCCGGTGTTCCGGGGAGCGTGACCCACCGCGCCACCAGCTGCAGGAACTCCCGCCGGTAGCCGCCGCGGTCCTCCCCCAGCCCCTCGCGCGCCAGCGCCTGCACCAGCGCGGGGGACGCGCTGCCGCGGTGCGGCGCGTCGCGCAGCAACATCCCCCACGCGGCCACGGCGGCGGCAAAGCGCATGTCGGCGCTGGGGGCCGCCACGGTGGCGCGCACCGGCTGCTCCAGCAGCCGGCTGACCGAATCCCCCGGCACCTTGTAGCGCAGCCGCACGAAGGCCAGCTCGCCCGACGCGCGCGTGCCGGTCGCCCGAGCCGGCGCCTGATAGCGCAGCGGGTCGCGCCCGGGGAGCGCCACGGTCCCCTCCACCCCCGCGGGGACGATCTCCACCAGCGCGGTCACGGTGTGCCCGGCGCCGATGTCCCCCGCGTCCTTGCGGTCGTCGGCAAACTCCTGGTCGCGCAGCAGCCGCCCCTCGTAGCCGATCAGCCGGTACGCGCGCACGGCGGCCGGATTGAACTCCAGCTGCAGCTTGGCGTCGTTGGCCACGGTCACCAGCGTGCCCCCCAGCTCCTCCACCAGCTGCTTGCGCGCCTCGGCGAGGTCGTCGACGTAGGCGTAGTTGCCGTTCCCCGCCTTGGCCATGGCCTTCATCTTGGCGTCCTGGTAGTTCCCGGTGCCCACGCCCAGCACGGTGAGGTAGGTCCCCTCCGCTCGGCGCCGCTCCACCAGCCGCTCCATGTCGGCGTCGCTGCTGGGGCCCAGGTTGAAGTCGCCGTCGGTGGCCAGGATGACGCGGTTGTTGCCGCCCCGCGCGAAATGGGTGCGCGCGACCTGATACGCGAGCTCCAGCCCCGCCTCGCCGGCCGTGCCGCCCCCCGCCTCCAGCTCGTCGATGGCGGCCATGATGCGCGCCTTCGCGGAGCCCGGCGTGCTCTCCAGCCGCACCGCCGTGCCGCTGGCGTAGGTGACCAGCGCCACGCGGTCCTGCGGGCGCAGCTGCTCCACCAGCAGGCGCAGCGCCTGCTGCACCAGCGGCAGCTTGGTGGCGTCCATCATGGACCCGGACACGTCCACCAGGAACACCAGGTTGGCCGGCGGCAGCGCGTCCACGGCAATGCGGCGCGCCTGCAACGCCACGCGCAGCAGCTGGTGGCGCGGCTCCCACGGCGCGGGGATCACCTCGGTGGTGACGGCCAGCGGCGCGTCGCCGCGCGGCGCGGCGAGGTCGTACGGGAAGTAGTTGAGCAGCTCCTCGATGCGCACGGCATCGGCCGGGGGGCGCTGCCCCTCGGCCAGGAAGCGGCGCACGGTGCCGTACGAGGCGCGGTCCACGTCGGTGGAGAAGGTGGTGCGCGGCTCGGCGGCCACGGTCACGAACGGGTTGTCGGTGATGCGCGCGTACTGCTCGCGGTTGATGGGCGGCGCGTGCGCCGCCATGGGCGCGGGGGGGGCGGCCAAGAGGTGGGCGCGCATGGCCGGCATGGCACGACCACCGGCGACGCCCTTGCCTGAGAAATCCTGTTCGGGCGCTGGCGGGCTCTCGCGGGTGAGCAGGTCGGGGGCCGACGGGGTGACGGCGACGGAGTCGGCGGGGGTGGCCGGCCGCGCCGCGGTGCGGCACGCCGTGGCGAGGAGGACAAGCGAGACGATGAGGACACGAGGGCGCGACATGCGGTCTCCCGGCTGGGGTGGCTGAACGCTGATGCCGGGGAGACGCCGCACGCGGCGGGAGTTGCACAGGGGGGAGCTGGCGTTGGGAATCCCCTGCCGTGTGCAGGTGCGAGCGCCTGCGGCGTCTCCCCTCGCATGCCGGCGCTGTACCTTTCCCCCGTGACCGAGACGCTTGAGCGGCTGTTCCGCACGTATCACGCCTCCCTGGTGCGCTACCTGCAGCGCGCGCTGGGGGACCGGGACGTGGCGGAGGAGCTGGCGCAGGAGACGTTTGTGCGCGCGCTCAAGCAGGGGGAGCTGCGCAGCGAGCGGTCGTGGCTGTTTGCGGTGGCGGCCAACCTGGTGCGCGACGAGGCCCGGCGCGACGGGCGGGCGCGGCGCCGTCTGGAGCGGTATGGGGCGGAGCAGCCGCAGGCCGCCGAGCCGGCGCCCACCACCATGGAACGTGCGGAGGGG
>JBEIJM010000039.1:0-22275 GCA_040380205.1 Gemmatimonadaceae bacterium | reverse complement strand
CTGCGCCCGCCCGCGCCGCCGCGCGCGCCGTCCCCCAGCAGGCCGACCATCCAGGTGGTGCACGACCTCTCCGCGAACACGGTCACGTACCGGTCGTCCGGTCGCACGGAGCAGGCGGTCCCCGGCGGGACGATGGTGCAGGAGGACGCGTGGCGCATCGACCTGACGAAGGCGCCCCCGTACCGGCAGGTGATCGACTACGCCAGCGTGCGGACGCTCCGGCGCCCCGGGGCCCCGGACCTGCGCGTCACCTGGCGCGTGCGCACCGACTCGGCCGGTCCGCGCGCCACCGTGGAGTGGTTGGAGCGGCCGATCCCCTGAGCGCGCGGGGCGCCGACGCGTCGGCGCGCCCCCGTCAGGTCAGGGCCACCTCCACACGGGTCGTGGCGGCGGAGAGGCGGACCGGAATCCGGACCAGGGGATCGCGACGCTCCCCGCCACTGCGCGCAACCACGCGCCCCTCGTGCCGTGCCACCCACGCGCGGTCGGTGGGCAGGTTCGCCACCAGCAGCGTTGCCTGTGCGCCCTTTCCCCCGCGACCCCGGACGGCCAGCTGCAGCTGCTGCCGCTCGACGACGAACCGGGCGCCCAGGACGTCGGCGTCACCCGTGACGCCCTCGAGTGCGGGCTCGCGGAAGTGCGCCGGCGCGAAGGGGCGGTTGTAGAGGCTCCACAGGCCGTCGCTGACGTTGAGCCTGGCGTAGGCGAGCATGGCGTTGCCGGTGACCGGATCCATGAAGGTCATGTTCCCGTCGGCGTCGTTGGACTGGTCGTTGCGGGGATAGTAGAAGGCGCCGCGATCCCAGGTGGGGTTCATGTGCCGGTCGGCATGAGCCAGGAGGCCGCGCAGCATCTCGGTGTCCCCCATCTCCGACACCCACATCGCCAGGTAGCCGAAATCCGGGGTGCGCCACGGAAAGGGCCGCGGCGGCGCGGCGCGATCCGCGGGCGCCGCCTGGCGCGGGGGGTGCACCTCCAGCGGGGAGCGCAGCGACACCAGCCCGTCGCGGCCGCGCACGGTCCACTCCGCCACCTGCTGCGGATAGCGGGCCCGAACCTGCTCGCGGTTCCACGCGTTCATGGCCGATCCGGCCCAGGCGTCGAAGCCCACCGTGGAGCCGTCGGCCTTGAAGTCCTGCCGCACCATCCACGTGGAGATGATGTGGCCATGCCGGTCGAGCATCCCCTTCTTCTCCCAGGCGGCGCGGTACCCCGCGGTGGCCTCGGCGGCCAGCGACGTGCCCTTGCGCAGGTCGAAGAACCGGAACCCCAGGATGGGGAACTGGTTGCAGACGATGAACACGTTGTTCGGCTCGCACGGCACCCCATGCCAGCCGCTCTCGACCATCTGGTCGTAGATGACCTGGTTGAAGGAGGCGTGATCGTACGCGTACGTCTCGGGTCCGAGCCCGTAGAAGATCGGGTCGTAGCGAAAGGTGAGCGATCCCGGGGCGTCGTACTTGTCATCGTTGAAGAGGGTCGCATACATGCCGACCATGGCATGCAGGTGCCCGCTGTACATGATGTTCTCGCGCTTCACCGGGTCGGTCCAGCCGTCGCGGAGCGTGGTGCGACCCGGATCCACGCGAGGTCCCGACCGGCTCGTCTCGCGCCAGTATGCCCACACCTCGCGCCGCAGCATCTTGTGAATCAGGCGGTCGAACGTCCGGCGAAAGAGGCCGGGCGCGGCGGGGAGATGGTGGTAGTGCGTCAGGCCGACCGCGTAGGCCATCTGGGCCAGCTGGTACCGGTAGGCGGTGAGATCCTCCTGGCCGGGATCGTTGGAGCCCATCATGGCCCACTCGCCGTCGGGAAGGAAGGCGAGGCGCTCGATGTGGCGGAGATGGCCGAGCTGGAGGTCGCTCAACAGGGGGAGGTCGGGGGCGGGGGCCATGGCCCAGGCGGCGCTCGGGGCGCCACGCAGGAGCGGCACGGCGGCGGCGGACGCCAGCGCACTGGCGAGGAACTGGCGGCGGGACGAGGGCACCATGGGCAACGCTCCAGAGAATGGCAAAGGCTTCACGTGGAACATGCCGCCGAGGAATCCGAGCCCACAAGATCCGGACGGCCACCCGGTGGCCACCCGTCACCCGTCCCACCGCTCCCCCCGCCCGAAGTGCCCGCCGCGGGCGCAGTTCTCCCAGTTCACCTCCCAGAGCCGCAGCTCCTCCCACGTCGCGCGCAGTGACGGGTCGAAGCGCCGCAGCCACCGGTCCACCACGGGGGCCGCCAGCGCCTTCCCGTCGGCCACGATGGACACATGCGACGGGCGGCGGTCCCGCGGTCCCCACACGAAGGTCACCAGCGCGTCCTGCACGAACCCCGTGTCCACGATCGCCAGCGCCACCTGCCGCGCGCGCAGCGCCCCCGCGCGGTCCAGCCGCCACGGGTCCTTGCCGGAGAGCGCCCCGCCCCCGAGCGGCACGCGCGGCCCGTAGTAGTCGCACACCAGCTTGCGCCCGGTCTGGCCATTGTCGTTCATGGGGCCGCCGCGCACGAACACCACGCTCTCGTTGAAGCGCACCGCCAGCGCGTCGTCGGGCTCGGCCAGGAGGTCGGGGGTCAGCACGTGCTGCGCCGCCAGCTCCTCGGTCACCGCATGGCGCACGGCGCGCTGCAGCGCCACCAGCGGCGCCAGGTCCAGGTGCTGCAGGCTCACGATCACCTCGCGCACGCGGTAGCGCGGCGCCACGGCGCCGGTGGGTTCCAGCGTGACCACCAGCTTGCCGTCGGGGCCCGCCCCCAGCGCGCGCTCGGCCAGCGTGAGCTCCAGCAGCCGCTCCCGCAACCGCAGCGCCAGGTGCTGCTCCAGCGGCAGGTGCCGCGTCCCCTCGCACGCCACGGCGTACCCCATGGTGATGGCCTGGTCGTCGGCGAACTCCCGCTCGGCAGTCTCCAGCGGGTCGGCCTCGTCGCGCTGCAGTGACAGGATGAAGTTGACGTCGTCGCCGCGCGGGCACTGCCAATCGGCGCCCGCGCCCAGGTCGGGGAAGGAGACGCCGAAACCGGCGCGCTCGTAGACGGCGCGCACGGTGCGGGTGATGTCCTCCTCGGGGAGCGGGGCGCCGGCGGTGGAGACGCGCCCATTCACGAAGCAGTCGCCGTCGTGCACCGCCACCTCCACCTGCACGATGGCCTGCCGGTCGGCGGCGAGGGCGATGTCCAGCACGCCGTCGGCGATCTGGTCGGCCAGCTTGTCGGGGTGGCCGGGGAGCACCTGCTCGGCGACGAGTAGGCGGTCGTCGCCGCCGGGGAGGGAGGGGGAGAGGAGGTGCGGCATGGGAGATGGGAGTTGTGAGAGCGGAGATGGGAGACGGGAGATGGAAGACCACGGCGCGGATGGGGGAGCTACCTGCCGGGGATCGTGGTCACGGTGGTGGCCCAGGGGAGGGGCGGGTGGTGGCGACCATCCGACACCAGTCCCACGTGCAGCGCGATGCCGCGCGCCGCGACGTCGCGCAGCAGCCGTGGGGCGGGTTGTCCCACCCAGCCGTCCGTCAGCAGCAGCACGCGCGATGGCGGCGCGCCGCGGTGCGCCAGCAGGTGGCGCAGCACGGGCGCGATGTCCGTTCCCCCCGTGGTGGGGAGGCGTCCGGCCAGCAGGTCGGCGTGGCGCAGCGCGTGCACCTGCGTGGAGAAGGCGTACAGCTGCGGCGCGAGGAGGCGGCGCAGCGGCACCAGCGCCGCGTGCAGGCGGCCGGTCCACTGCCCCATGCTCCCGCTCACGTCCAGGTACACCACCGCGTCCCCCGACGGGTCGGCGCGGCGCACGGCCACCTGGTCGTGGTGCAGCAGCGGTGGTGGCGCGCCCAGCGCGCGGGCCGCCTGGCGGCGAACGGCCGCACGACGGTCTCGCGACAGGTCCACCGACAGCGCCGGCTGCGTGGTCCACCGCCACTCCCGGCGCTGACCGCTGTCGGTCAGCGTCGCGCGCAGCAGCGCGCGCACCGCCCGCACCAGTCGCTCCTCGCGCGGTGCGTCCACGGGCGCCAGGGCCAGCGCGCCCCCCGAGCCGCAGGTGGTGGTCCCCTCGGGGAGCCCCTCCAGCGCCGCGGCCAGCGACTCGGCGGCCGCGTGGTCGCGCGCACCGGCCAGCGCATCCGCCTCGGCCGCGGTGCCGCCGTGCGCGCCCAGCAGCCGCGCCACCATCGCGTCGCCATCTTCCGGCGCCTTGTCGCTGCCCTCCTCGCCGGGCGCCCCCAACGCGCGCAGGATCTCGCCGTACGTCACACGGTCGCCGGCGTCCAGCACCGAGGCGGGCGTCGGCCCCGTGGCGCCATTGGTGGCATACAGGCGGCGATGGATCCGGCGCAGCGCCTCGGGGGCGCCGGCACTGGCCTCCCAGTCGGGCGCGTCGGGCCACCCCGGCGGCGGGCGCAGCACGAACCACGGCGATTCGGCGGCCGCATAGAGCGCGCACACCAGCGCGTCCCACCCGTCCACCGTCATGCCGCGCCGCCGCATCCCCTGCAGCAGCGACGCGTTGATCACCGCGTCGAACGCCACGTTGTGCCGCGGCGTCAGGCGAGGGAACAGCCCCGTATGCCCGAAACTCACGTGCGAGAGCTCGTGCAGGATGAGGAACGCCAGCGCGCGCGGCGTGGGGCAGTGGCGCGCCACGAAGTCCGGGTTGAGCAGCAGCCGCGGCGCGGCGCGGCACTCCACGCACGCGCTGGCAATGTCACGGCTCCAGGCGATGGCCGAGAGCCGCAGCAGCGCCTCAAACCCCAGCGCGCGCGCCTGCAGCAGCCCCAGCACGCCGGCCACGACCGCGTCGGCCGACGGCAGCGGGGGCGTGGGCGCCTCCTGGTCCGTGTCCTCAGCCGACGCGACACCGGGGACGTCATGCGGCCCGGCGTGCGACACCGCGCGCGGGCGGCTGCGCGCCTCCGTGCTCATGGCCTTGTCTCCATGCCCAGCAGCGCCTGCCACCGGTGGCGCGCGTCGTCCGCCGCCTGCGCGGGGCGCAGCCACCGCAGCGGCAGGCGCCGCATCTCGCGCAGCCGCTCCAACGCGGGCTCCGCCCCCCACAGCACCATGGGGCCGTGCAGGAGCGCGGCCGCCACCAGCGCCAGCGCCACCTCGTCGGCATCGGTCGGGTGGTGCCAGTCGGTGGGCGCGAGGTCGGCCGCCTGCGGCTGCGGCGCCGCCATGAGCACGACGCCGGCCGTCCACCCCAGCGCGTGCACGCGGTCGCGCAGCCGCGCCAGCTCCACCAGCGCGTCAGGGCGCACGGGCAGCTCCGCCGTGGGGGACGCCGGCACGCCCGCCGCGCGCCGCGCGGGGGCGTGCGCGGCGTCCAGCGCCAGACGCACGCGGGCGGCCAGCAACCCCAGCAGCGCCAGCGGCACGGGACGCGGCCCGTACGGGTTGCGGGCCGCGCAGATGGCCTTGCGCAGGGCCTCCCGCTCGTCGGGTGGCGGTCCTTCCCAGGCGCCCAGCAGGAGGGGCAGGTCCAGCAGCACCGCGTGTCCAAGCACGGGGGTGCGGTACTGCTCGGGGGGCCGTCCCCAGCCGCTGTTGTGGAGCCGGTCCAGCGTGCCGCTGGGGGATGGCGCGTCGATGGCCGCGTGGCGCGCGGTGCGTGGGCGGCGCGGGGTCATGCGACGGCCCCGCGGCGCCTGCGCCCTGTGCCCGTGTCAGTGCCCGTGGCCGTGGCCGTGGCCGTGGCCGTGGCCGCGCTCGCGCTGGCGCCCCCTGGCGCGGGCGTTCCCAGCGCCGCCGCGCACGCCTGCCAGGTGGCCAGCGCCGGCGCCACCAGCTGGTCGTCAATGGCCTGCGGGCGAATGCCGGCCGACTGCTGTGGCGGGACCGGCGCCAGCGTGCAGATGGCGTTGCCCACGTACTCCGCGTCCTCGGCGGCCAGCGGCGAGCGGGCCACCGCCGAGCGCACCGCGCCCACCCACTGGGCGGCGGCGCCCCATCCCCGCACGGCGGCGCCGCCGTTGGCGATGGGCGCCACGATCGTGGCCACCGTCTCCACCGCCGTGGCCGGCACCGCGCGGTCGGCTGCCTGGAGCCGCGGCAGCAGCTGCCACGCCACGAGGGCCGCGTTGATGGGCGACAGCTGCGCCAGCGCGCCGCACAGCGCCTCGCCGCGCGCGGGCGCCGGGACGCCGTGCAGCGTGAGCGCCAGCGCGGCGCGGCGCACCGGGTCCTGCACCGCCAGCAGCTGCCGCTCCGGCGTGTCCTCGGGGACCGTGACCTGCTCCCACGCCTGGCGGTGCGCGGCCAGCAGCTTGGTGCGCGGCACCTGCCGCCGCACCACCTCGGGGATGGAGGCCAGCAGGGCGGCCAGGAAGGCGTCGCCCCCCTGCGGGCGTCCCAGCATGACGTGCGCCGCCCACACGGCCACGAGATTGCGCGCCAGCGTGGCGGCGCGCCGCCCGCCCACGGTCACGCGCGCGTCGCGCAGCCGCGGCGCGATGGCCAGCACGTAGTGCGCCGCGCTCTCCCGCAGCGCCGGCGACGCGGCGGCGATGAGGTCGCGCGTCCCCTCCACCAGCGCGCGCACGATGGCGGGGGCGCCGGGGCTGGCGGCCTCCCCCACGCCGCGCACGATGGCCAGCCGGTCGGCGTCGGCCAGCTGGTCGAAGCGCGGCAGCGCCACGATGTACGCGAAGCGGTCGGCCAGCGCGGGGTCCAGCGGCTCCACCCCGTCGTACGCGTCGTCGTCGCGGTCGGCCTCCTGCGCCTCGGGGGGCGGATTGGTGGCGGCCCACCGGTAGCGCAGGTGCGTGAGCGGCACCCCCTGGATGCGCCGTTCGTGCACGATGGGGAACAGCTTGTTGGCCACCTCGGGACGGCAGCGGCCTATCTCGTCCAGGAACACCGCCTCGGCGTCCCAGATGGCGCCGGGGGGTGCGGCGTAGCGGATGGCGCCGGTGCGCTCGTCGGGGATGGGGAAGCCGGCGAGGTCGTCGAACTGCAGCAGCGACGCGTTGTAGTGGCGGTGCGCCAGCCCCAGCGCGTGGGCGAGGCGCAGGAGGAGGAGCGTCTTGGCGGCGCCGTGGTCGGAGACGAGGAGGAGGGGTTCCTCGGTGGCGAGCGCGGCCAGGAGGGCGGGCTCGAGGGCGTCGTAGCCGACGACGCCGAGGGGGCGCAGGAGCCCCGGGGCGGTGGAAGCCATGGGTGCCATGATCCTTTCGTGTGAGCAAGCCGTCTCACTCGCACATGGATCCGGCACCCGGGGCGGGTCCGGTCGGCTGGGCCACCGTGAGGATCACGGCGTGGCAGGCGGGTCAACGAGCCGAATCTCTCGCCGCCTTCTTCATGCTGGCCGCCGAGACGGAGGCGGCCTGTGTGTGAAAGATACTGCTGATGGATGGGGGTGGAGGGGGGGGGTCTGACAGTGGCGCCACGAATTCCTGTTGGCGGAATGCAGCCCCGCTGACGCCCGGTGCCCACCCTGCCCCGCCTACCCGGACGGCTCACCCTCGCCTTGTATGGTATGTATCGAAAATCAATACTTATACCTATGCTGGAAAGCGGCAGGGCTGCCTCTCATCCGCTGGTCATTGGCGAGCTGGCCTGCGGCCAGCTGGCCAACCGGGCGGAGGTCCTGGAGCTGATGGCGTCGCTGCCACGTCCGCCCGAGCCCTCGCATGACGAGGTGCTGCACGTCGTCGACCGGTGGGCGCTGATGGGGCGAGGGCTCGGGATCGTGGATGTCCACCTGCTCGCCGCGGCACGCCTGGGGGGCATCCCGTTGTGGAGCCTGGACCGGCGGCTGGCCGCCGTGGCCGCGGAGTTGGGGAGGGGATGCGTGCGGCGGGGGCGAGGCTCACGGACCTCGCCCTCACCCCCTCCCGGGCACCTACCGCCCGATCAGCGACACCGGCCCCAGGGTGATGCCCGCGTCGGCGGCGTTGACGTCCTGCCCACACAGCTGCCCCTCGGTCTTTCCCGTCGAGCCGGGGACGTCGATGTTCATTGACGAGGTGAACGAGACGGCGCAGCGGGCGGTCTTCCCCTCCGAGGTCACCACGAAGGCGCCGGTGTACGACACGTCCATCGAGCGCTCCCCCGACTGGCGATCCAGCGTGCGCAGCCCGTTCCGGGTCCGCAGCTCCGGGTCGCTGTCAAAGGTGTAGCTGCGCCCGTCGGCGCTCACGGTGCACTTGGTGAACTGCTCGCGCAGCTCGTACATCGGACTGGTGTTCGCCTCCGGGGCGCTCGACCACCCGCCGTTGGTCCCGTTGATCTGGTAGGTGCCGCCCCCGGGGCAGGTGGTGGAGAAGGTGATCGGGCTCCCCGCCGCCACGGCGGAGGCCAGCATCCCGCCCGCCGTCACGGCGGACGCACGCGGGGCCGGCGCCGCCACCTGCTGCAGGGCGCGGAGCGCGGCGATGGTCTCCTCCATGGTCAGGGTCCCCTCGGGGGCCACCGCCGGCGTGTCGCACGCCACCAGCGCCAGCGGAAGAACCAGCAGGAGACGGCGCGCCGCGGCGCGGGGCATCAGGGCAATGGCAGGCATGGGCACTCCGGATGGGGTCGTGTGGATGCAACGTGGTGGTCGCCGCCGATCCGCGGCAAGGCGGCACGAGGTGCCGACGCGGGTGAATACACCGGTGGCGCCGCCCACCCTTACACCAGGGCCGATCGCGTCCGCGGCATCCCGCGGGACAGGCGCCGCGTCACCCCCGGAACGGCGCCAGTCGCGCGCGCAGCACCTTGAGCGCCCGCCCCATCTGCGTCTCCACCGTCTTCACCGACACCCCCAGCGTGCGCGCGATCTCGGTATAGGTCAGCCCCCGCTGGCGGCTCAACAGGAACACCTCCCGCGCCCCTGGCGCCACCGCCTGCAGCGCCTCGGCCAGCGCCTGCCGCACCTCGGCGGCCAGCAGCGCCTCGTCCGCGCCGGCGCCGGCGGCCGGCACGTCGGGGACCGGGGTGCCGTCGGTCATCACCACGCGCGCGCGGGTGCGGCGGTCGCGCAGGTGGTTGATGGCGCGATTCCGGCACGCGCGAAACAGGTAGTTGGGGAGCTCCTCGGCCGACGTGATGGCGTCGCGGTTGCGCCACGCCGCCAGCAGCACCTCCTGCACGATGTCCTCGGCAGCCTGGGGGTCCCGCACCACCACGAACACGGCCGTGGCCAGCGCCGGATGCAGGCGCTCCACGATCGTGTCGAAGGCGCGCGCCACGGCGTCGTCATCCCCCGATCCCCACGGTGCCGGCACCTCCCCGGGGCTGCTCATGGCAGGATAAGCTATGGTGTCAGGGTGTCGCGGCACACGCGGGTATTCATGGGTGCGCGGCCTCCCGCTTGGCCCGCGCGCCCCGTCACACCCGTCCCCGTTCCGGCCATGACCGATTCCCGTTCCCCATCCGACGACCTCGCGTGGATCCACGCGGCGCGCCTCGTGGCCGACGACCTGCCGGCCGAGGAGGCCGCTCGGTTGCGCGCGTGGCTTCAGGGATCCGCGGACGGCCGCCGCGCGATGCAGGATGCCGACGCGGCGTGGCGCACCGCCGGTCCGCTGGCCGCACCCCCGGCCATGGCGTGGGACACGGCGGCAGCCATGCAGCGCTTCCGGGCGGCCCGTGCCGAGACGCGCGCCCCGGGAAGGGATGCACCGCGGTGGGTGCGCCTGGCCGGGGTTGGCGCCGCTGCCGCTGCCGCGCTGGTCGTCCTGACGGTGCGAGGACCGTGGCGTGCGCGCACCGAGGCCACCCCCCTGGCATCCACCGTGGTGGTCATGGCCAACCCGGCGGGCGCGGCGCCGCGCACCGCGCGCCTCCCCGACGGCTCATCGGTCACGCTGGCCCCGGGGAGCACGCTGGAGGGCGCACGCGGCTTTGGCGAGGCGCATCGCGAATTGCGCCTTGCCGGGGAGGGCGCGTTTACCGTGGCCCCCGGCGCGCGCCCCTTCCGCGTGCGCCTGCAGGGGACGGTGGTGGAGGACATCAGCACCGCCTTCCAGCTCCGGCCCGACGGCGATGGCGCCTTGGTGACCGTCACCGAGGGGGCGGTGGTGGTGGGGGCGTGGAACGACAACCAACGCGAGGTCTTGCGCGACACACTGCGGCAGGGGATGGCGGCGCAGGTGGGGGCCAGCGGGGCCGTGCGCGGCCTGGGCGCCGACGTGGTCGCGCGCGAGACGGCGTGGACGCGCGGGCAGCTGATGTTCGCCGACGCGCCCCTTGGGGAGGTCGCGCAGCGCATTGCCCGCTGGAGCGGACGCCCGGTGACCGTGGCACCTGCGCTGGCCGCGCGCCGAGTCACGGTGACGTTTGCCGGGGAAGGCGTGGAGGAGATGGCGCAGGTGCTGGCGGCCACGGTGGGCGCGCGCGCGGAGGCGGTGGGTACCGGGTGGCGGGTGGTGACCGCGGCGCGGTGAGGCGCCGGTGATGGCCAGGCGGGGCACCGCCCTGCTGCTGGCGGCGTGCGCCCCGTGGGCGGTGGCGGCACAACCGTCGTCTGGCGGAGCCACCACGGGCGATGGCTGTGACGCGGGGTCGGCGGCCCCCGGTTGGTCTTGGGTGGTGGACGCGGTCCCTGTGGCCGATGCGGTGCAGCGCATCGCCAACCACGCCGGCTGGCGGCTGGCATACAGCGCGGAGGCGCTCCCCGCGCGTCGCGTGTCCGTGCGCTGCCGCGCCTTTGACCCGCGCGCGGCGTTGGCGGTGGTGCTGCGCGGCACCGGGGTGCGCGCGGAGTTCCGGGGGGCGCTGGTGATCCTGGTGCCGGTGGGCGAGAGCCCGAATGGCATCGGCGACCCATCCCGCGCGCAGGCGCTCCCTCTGACCCTGGTGGAGGCAACGCGCGAGGGCGGTCCTGGGTGGGAGTTGGCGGTGCCGGCGGCGCCCGCAGGCACCGCGGTGCAGCGGCTGCAGCTGGACTCGCTGCACGCGCGCGGCGTGGTCACCCTGGGGGAGGCGCTGCGCGGCACCATCCCGGGGCTGACCGCGTGGGACCGGGGGGGCGGCAGCGTGCGGTTGGCCAGCGTGCGCGGCCGGGGCACCGACGGGGGCCCCGGCATCAAGGTGTTCGTGGACGGGCTGGAGGTGGCTGATCCCTCGGTGCTGCTGGCAGGGGATGCGCGCACCGTGGCCAGCGTGGAATGGCTGCCGGGGCCGGCGGGGGCCGCGCTGTACGGCGGGGACGCTTTGGACGGCGTGCTGCACCTGCGCACGCGCGCCAGCGACGGCGCGCGCGGGTCGGAGGTGACGCCGTCGTGGACGGCGTCGGTCCGTGGAGGTCAGGGGGCGGCACGGTATCGCCCGGGTGATGTCCGCACGGGTGACCTGGCGGCCACCGCCGGGTGGCGCAGTGGGCGACGCACCGTACGCGGCACCGTGTCCGCCCAGTATGGCGACGTGCCACTGCCCGCCGATCCCGGGGGGACAGCCAATGCCGCCGTGTCGGCAGCGCTGGACGGGGACCGCTGGCAGGTGGCGGTGACGGCGCGGGGGGGCGTCGGGCGGCAGCGCCTGGCCTTTGCGCCGCAGGCACCGGATGCCACCACCGGACGGACGTCCGTCACCGCCAACGCGGCGCTGCTGGACGACGAACGCCTCCGGGACGCGCAGGTGGGGGTGTCCGGATGGCATCGCACGGCACGCATCCGGCAGGCCTGGTCGCTCACCTCGGCCTTTGCCTCGCGCTCGGCGTGGACCACCGGACCGCGTGCTTCGGTGCTGGACAGCCTGCGCGGCGCGTGGCAGGGACCGGTGGCCCGGCAGGCGGCGCGCTACACCACCGCCTTCGCGTTCGGCGGCCGCGAGACGACGGTGGCCGCGCCCGCGGCTCTGCCACTGGCGCTGCAGCTGTCCGCCGATGGCACCCATCTGCGACGCGCGGGCCCCGACTCCGCAGGGTTTGCCAATGCGCTGGGCGATTCCACCGTGGTGCAGGTGGCGGCGGGGATGGGGGCGCTGCTGTCGGGGGCGATGGGGCCGGCGCTGTGGTCCGCCGGCGTGCGGGGCGAGTGGAACAGCGCGTTCGGGACGGCGGCACGACTGGCGTGGTTGCCCACGCTGGGTGCCACGGTGCGCAGGCCGTGGGGGGACAGCGGCACGTGGAGCGTGCGGGGCGCTCTTGGCGCCAGCCTGCGAGCCCCGCTGGTCGCCATGACTGCGGCGCGGACCACGTCGGTGTTCGTGCAGCGCGCCAACCCGGCGCTGGCGGGGGAACGCCTGCGCGGGGGCGAGGTGGGGGGCGCGTTGGAAGGACGCCGCTGGCTGCTGGACCTCACCGCCTTCCGGCAGCGCACCGACGGCTTCACGCAGCTGGTGTCCACGGGCGCGATCCCGTGGCCAGATGGGCGCGTGCGTCGCGAGGTGCAGTACCGCACCGTGGGCGTGCTGCAGGCGCAGGGGGTGGAGCTGCGCGCACGCTGGTCCGGGCGCTGGGGGAGCTGGGAGGGATCGGGGTCGACGGTGCAGTCGCGGCTGCTGTCCCTGTCTGCCGACTACCGGGGGCCGCTGCAGCCGGGGGACGCACCACTGGAGGCGCCGCAGGGGACGGTGGCAGCGACGTGGACTGGCAGGTGGCTGGGGGGTCGCGTGGCCGTGGGGATGAGCCAGCTGGGCGCCTGGCAGACGCGCCTCCCCCCGTGCGGACTGCCCGGGGAGCCGGCGTGCGGCAACGACCGCGTGCAGCGGGTGGACGCGCTTGCCCGGTGGCAGGCCAGCTACGGCCGTGCCCTGCCGGGTGGGTGGCAGTGGCGCATCCGCGGCGAGAACCTCGGGAACAACCAGCGGGCCGATGGCAGCGCGCTGCTGGTGGCCCCCGGCCGCACCGTGGTGGTGGAGGTGGGGCGCTGGTAGGGCGACCGCCGCCCTCCCTCACCCCCCGCGTGCCGCAAAGAACGCCCACGCCACCTCGGCGAACTCGATGTCCCGGTTCTGCACCCCGGTGACGGCATTGGGCGCCGTCAGCACCGTCCGGCTGGCCCCCGTGTGCCCCGCCCCTTCCAACCGCCACCACTGCACCGGCGTGGGGCCCGCATAGTCGAAGCGCACGGCTGGCCCGGCGTCCGCCTGGCTGAGGTCGACGGTGACCTGCGTGGGGGGCACCCCGGCCACCCCGTTGATCTGCAGCCACCGGTCGCGGGTGGCCTCCGCCGAGATCACCCGTCCGCGGTTGCACGCGCCCCCCAGGTTGGCCACGCACCCGCCTCCCCAGGGCATCGGCATGTCGCCGGTGCCGTGCAGCAGCAGGATGGGGACCGGGCGCGACGGGCCCGTGGTGCACGCCCCCGGTCTGGGGTTCTGCGGCAGGCCGCCGGCAAAGCTGGCCACCGCGGCCACCAGGTCGGGGCGGACGAAGGCAAACGCCTGCGTCATCTGCGCCCCGTTGGAGCCCCCCGCCATGAACACCTTGGCGGTGGGGAGCCCGTACTGCCCCCGCACCCGCTCGATGAGCGCCGCCAGGAACCCCACGTCGTCCACGTCGGCGGCCACGAGGTTGTCGGCGCGGCAGTCGGTCCACCCCACGTTCCCCTCGGCGTCACGCGACGGCACGCCGCCCGGGTACACCACCACGAACCCCTCGCGGTCGGCCACGGTGCGGAACACCGACAGCACATGGCGCCCCGTTTCCGCCACGTTGAGCCCCTCGCCGCCGCCGCCGTGCAGCACGAACACCAAGGCGCGCGGCGCGGCGCTGCCCGGGGGCACATGCACGCGGAACTGCCGCGCCACCCCGCCCACCGTGAGCGTCTGGTCGCTGAGCCCCGCCGGGTACGGGGGCGCGGCCGGCGGCGGGGTGGGGGGGGTGGGCGGAGCCACCGGGGCGGCCGCCGAGCCGGCGCAGGCGGCAACCAGCGCAAGGGCGGCGACGGGGAGGAGGGCGCGGGCCATGGGCATGGGACACGGGTTCCCCCATGGGACGACGGCCCACCGCCCCGCGTTAAGGGAGCGGCGCCCGCAGGCGCCACCCCCCGCTCTCCTCACCCCTCGAAGTCGAACTTGTAGATGTCGTTGATCTGCGCCGTGTGGTCCAGCATGAACAGGTCGTTCAGGTACCCCGTCTTCAGGTCGTACACCCACCCGTGCAGCGTGGGGCGCTGCTCCCGCTGCCACGCCTGCTGCACGAACGACGTCTCGGCCAGCTTCCACAGCTGCTCCTCGACGTTCAGCTCCACCATGCGGCGCCACCGCAGGTCCGGGTCGGGGATCCCCTCCAGCTCCCGCTGGTGGATGCGGTACACGTCCTTGATGTTGCGCAGCCACTTGTTGATGAGCCCCAGGTGCTTGTGCGACAGCGCGTTCACCACGCCGCCGCAGCCGTAGTGCCCGCACACGATGATGTGCTTCACCTTGAGCACGTCCACCGCGTACTGCAGCACGCTCAGCATGTTGAAGTCCGTGTGGATCACCTGGTTGGCGATGTTCCGGTGCACGAACAGCTCCCCGGGCTCGGTCCCCGTGACCTCCTCCGCGGGGACCCGGCTGTCGGAGCAGCCGATCCACAGGTACTCGGGCGTCTGCGTGGTGGCCATCCGCTCGAAGTAGTCGGCGCGGACGTTGAGCTTGTCCTGCACGAAGGCCTTGTTGGCCAGGAGGAGCTTCTTGTGGCTATCCATGGGTCCGTCCTCGAGGGCGCCGGGTGTTGGCCTTCGCGTGAAAGTGCTTGGGTTCGACCGTGATGCCCCGGTACGCGGCGTTCCGCTCGAAGTCGGCCAGCACGTCGTAGATGTCGGGGTCGATGTAGGTGGCGCGCGTGCCGTCGACGATGAGCGTGGCCCCGTCGGGGATCCGCGTGAGCGCCTCCTTGAACTCGTTCTTGTTCACGAAGGAGGCGTCCTTGTTGAAGCGCAGCAGGTGGTACTGGTCCTGGTTCACCAGCGTGATGGCCGCATGGTGGTTGGCGCGGATCACGAAGAAGAACCCCACCACCAGCCCGATCCCGATCCCGGTGAGGAGGTCGGTGAACACCACCGCCAGCACCGTGATGACGAAGGGGAGGAACTGGTCCATCCCCGCGGCGTACATGGTCCGGTACAGCGCCACCTTGGTGAGCTTGTAGCCGATCACCAGCAGGATCGCGGCCAGCGCGGCCAGCGGGATCCGGTTGAGGAGCGCCGGAATGGCCAGCACGCAGGTGAGCAGCAGGACGCCGTGGGCCACCGCCGAGAGGCGCGTGCGGGCGCCGGCGTAGACGTTGGCGGAGCTGCGCACGATCACCGCGGTGACCGGCAGCCCCCCCAGCAGCCCCGACACCAGGTTCCCCACCCCCTGCGCCCGCAGCTCGCGGTTGGGGTCGGAGATGCGGCGGAAGGGGTCCAGCTTGTCCGACGCCTCCAGCGACAGCAGCGTCTCGATGCTCGCCACCACCGCCAGCGTGGCCGCGGTGGCGTACACCTGCCGGTTGGTCCACGCCGACCAATCGGGGAGGGTGAACTGCCCGAGGAAGCCGGCCACGCTCCCCGCCACGGGGATGGAGACCAGGTGGCCGTCCTCGGCGGTGAGGTGGAGCCCGGTCCCCGCGCCGCGGAACAGCTCGTTCACCGCCACCCCCGCCAGCACCACCAGCAGCGGCGCGGGCAGCAGCTTGAGCAGCCGCTGCCGCTGCACGACCGGCCGCTCCCACAGCAGCAGGATGGCCAGCGACACGGCGGTGATCGCCACCGCCGCCGGGCTGGCGCTGGACGCGGCGTTGAGGATGTCGAGGAGGGTGTTGCTCTCCCCCCCCATGGTCTCGAAGAAGTCGAAGTCCCCCTCGTAGTCGGCATCGCGCCCCAGCGCGTGCGGGATCTGCTTGAGGATGATCACCACGCCGATGGCGGCGAGCATCCCCTTGATGACCGCGTTGGGGACGTAGTCGCCGAGGACGCCGGCGCGCAGGACGCCGAGGAGCAGCTGGAACGCGCCGGCGATGGCGACGGCGAGGAGGAAGGTGGGGTACGACCCCAGCTCCTGGATGGCCGACGCCACGATGACTGCCAGCCCGGCGGCGGGGCCGCTGACGCTCACCTCGGAGCCGGAGAGGGCGCCCACCACGATCCCCCCCACCACGCCGGCGATGAGCCCGGAGAAGAGCGGGGCCCCGGAGGCCAGCGCGATCCCCAGGCAGAGGGGGAGGGCGACGAGGAAGACGACCAGCCCCGCCGGGAGGTCGTACGACAGGTTGTGGCGGATCCCGGGCCGGAAGTCGGCGAGGGGATCAGCCGCCGCGGCTGCCGCCGTCGGCTGGCTCATGTGCAGGTCCGGTATCGGGGAGGGAAAGGGGCGCGGCGACGGCCATCCGTCGCGCGGCTCCGCCCCTCCATATGCCGCCGCGCGCGGGGAACGTCAAGACGGGGCCCACGGCCGGCGTGTCCCGGGCACGGGAGCACCCCGCTACCTTTTCCCCCATGGGCATCATCCAAGCCTCCATCCCCCTCTTCTTCCTCCTCATCGCGCTGGAAGTCCTCTGGAGCCAGCGCACCGGGGCCAGGGTCTTCCGCCTCAACGACGCGCTCTCCGACATCGGCTGCGGGATCATGAGCCAGATGGCCGGGATCTTCGACAAGGCCATCACCCTGGGCGTGTTCATCTGGATCGCCGCCAACGCGTCGGTGCAGCAATGGCTCCCGGCCGTGCCGGCCTGGCCGGAGCGCGCGCCCTTCCCGGACGGCAGCGGCGTGGACATGCCGGCCTTGCTGGCCTGGAGCGTGGTGTTCGTGCTGGTGGACCTGTGCTACTACTGGTCGCACCGCATGGGGCACGAGGTGAACGTGCTGTGGGCCGGGCACGTGGTGCACCACCAGAGCGAGGAGTACAACCTGGCGGTGGCGCTGCGACAGGCCACCATCGGCAAGCTGATCACGTGGGTGTACTACGTGCCGCTGGCGCTGCTGGGGGTGCCCTGGCGGATGTTCGCCACGGCCTACGGGATCAACCTGGTGTACCAGTTCGTGCTGCACACACGCGCCATCGGGAAGCTGTGGGGGCCCGTGGAGTGGGTGATGAACACCCCCAGCCACCACCGGGTCCACCACGGGGTCAATCCCAAGTACCAGGACCGCAACTACGGCGGCGTGTTCATCCTGTTCGACCGCCTCTTCGGCACCTTCCAGGTGGAGGAGGAGGCGGTGGTGTACGGCACCACCAAGCCGCTGCAGCGGTGGAACCCCGTGTCCGCCAACCTGCAGGTGTTCGCGCAGATCTGGCACGACGCGCGGCGCGCCACGCGATGGCGCGACCGGTGGCGCATCGTGTTCGGGCGCCCCGGGTGGCGGCCGCCGGAGCTGGGCGCCCCCGAGGTGCCCCGCGAGGTGACCCCGGACACGTTCGTGAAGTTCGATCCGCCGCTCCCGGCGCCGCTGGCCACCTACGGGGTGGTGCAGTTTGCCGTGGCGCTGGCGGCGGCGGTGCTGCTGCTCAAGCGCGCCCCGTCGCTCCCGCTGGGGCAGGCAGCGGCGGCGGCGTTCTTCGTGGTGGTGGCGCTGGCCGGCGTGGGGGGGATCTTCGAGCGCGCCAAGTGGGCGCGCCCGCTGGAAACGGCGCGGCTGGTGGCGCTGGGAGGTGCCAGCGCCGTCATCGCGGAAGCCTTCCCCCCGCTGGCCCCGCTCGCGTGGGGCGGCGTGACGCTGGCGGCGGGGTCGCTGCTGGTGCTGTGGCGCTACCGGCACGCCCTCACGGAGCGGGCGCTCGCGCCGGTGATGTGAGGCGCCGGACCGTCCCGCCCCGCGCGCACGCGAGGGGCGGGACGCTCCCCTACCGCACGTCGTGGCGGGCGATGACGCTGAAGTCGTTGTGCCCGTACCCGGCGGCCAGCAGCGCGTCCATCCGCGCCGCAAACCCGGGGAGCATCGCCAGCGGCAGGTCGCCGGCGGTCTCGATCATCAGCCGCACATCCTTGCGCGCCATGGGGAGCTCAAAGCTGGCCGCGTAATCCCCCGCGGCGATCTTCTTACCGCGGTTGGCGGCCACGTTGGCGGCGTTGAACATCGCCAGCACTGACAGCGCCTGCTCGGGGGCCAGCCCCGACCCCTTGGCCACCGCGAAGATGTCCGCCACCAAGCCGGTGATCCCCAGCAGGTAGGCGTTGCCGATAAGCTTGAGCCCGGCCGCGGTCCCCGGCGCCTCCCCGGTGAACTCCACCCGCTGCGCCATCCGCGCCAGGTGCGCCGCCGCCTCGTCGTACCAGGCGCGCGGCCCCGCCACCAGGATGCTCCCCTCGCCGTTGCGCGCCGCCGCCGGCCCGATGAACACGGGACAGTGCAGGTACCGCACCCCCGCCGCCGCCAGCCGCTCGGCGCGCGCTGCGGTCAGGTCGGGGCGCGTGGTGGTGTGGTCCAGGATGAGCGCGTCGGCGGCCAGCCCCGGGCGCAGCGCCTCCACCACCCCCTCCACCGACGCGTCGTCCTGCAGCACCAGGTGCACGAACCGCTGGTCGCGCACGGCGTCGGCCGGCGTGTCGGCCACGCGCGCACCCACGGAGGCCAGCGCCTGCGCCTTGGCGGCGGTGCGGTTCCACACGGTGACCGTGTCGCCGCGGCGCAGGGCGCCTTCGGCCAGGCCGGCGCCCAGGAGGCCGGTGCCCAGGAAGCAGAGGGAGGACATGGACGAGGCGGGGTGCGGGGTGGTGAGGACGACGGGCGCGGATCACCGAATCTGCACGGACCAGGAAGGCGGTGGTACTGCGGCCGGTCGTGCGGGCGGTCGCGCGCCGTGGCGGGCGCGGCGGCTCGGGGCACCCCCCGGGGGTGATTAGCTTGCAGGCGCACGCCGTCCCGACTCCCCCCGCCGCTCCCGTACCGCCCCCGTGACGCTCCTTTCCTGCTCCAACATCGGCATCTCCTTCGGCGCCACCGAACTGCTCAAGGACATCACCTTCACCGTGGGTGAGGGCGAGCGCTGGGGGATCATCGGCCGCAATGGCGCCGGCAAGACCTCCATCTTCAGCGTCATCACCGGCGACCGGCAGCCCACCACCGGCAGCGTGGCCCGCAAGCCCGGCATGCGGCACGCCCTGCTGGACCAGCACCGCGCCTTCGAGCACGCCACCACGGTGTGGCAGGCGGGGGCGGCCGCGTGGCGCGAGGTCATCGCCCTGGAGGAGCGCATCGCCGAGCAGGCCATGCAGCTGGGGGAGCTGGGGGACAAGGTCACTGAGGAGATGCTGGACCGCTTCGGGCGCGACCAGGAGCGCTTTGCCGACCTGGGCGGCTACGTGTACCACGCGCGCGTGGACGCGGTGCTGCAGGGGCTGGGGTTTGACGCCGAGGAGTCGAAGACCCGGCTGGTGTCCACCCTCTCGGGGGGCGAGCGCGGCCGCGTGGGGCTGGCCGCGCAGCTCATCGCCCCGGCCGACCTGCTCATGCTGGACGAGCCCACCAACCACCTGGACCTCGAGACCATCACCTGGCTGCAGGACTGGCTCAAGGAATGCGACGAGACCGTGCTGGTGGTGTCGCATGACCGCGCCTTCCTGGACGCGATCTGCACGCACATCCTGCACATCGAGGCCAAGACCAGCGAGTGGTACAAGGGGAACTACAGCCAGTTCGTCCCGCAGCGCGCCGAGCGCCGCCTCACGCGGGAGCGCGAGCTGGAGAAGCAGCGGGCGTACGTGAAGAAGGAGGAGGAGTACATCCGGCGGAACATCGCCGGCGTGAACTCCTTCCAGGCCAAGGGGAAGCGCAAGCGCCTCGAGCGGCTGCCGCGCCTGGCCCCGCCGCCTGGGGACCCGGCCGCCATGTCGCTGGAGTTCACGGTGGACGATCGGGGCGGCGACCAGGTGATCGCCATCAAGGACCTCCGCGTGGAGGTGCCCGGGCGCGTGCTGGTGGACGACTTCACCGCCGTGCTGCGCCGCAACGACTTCGTGGCGCTGGTGGGCCCCAACGGCGCGGGGAAGTCCAGCGTGATCCACACCATCCTGGGCGACCGGCCGGCCGCGCGCGGCGAGGCCCGGGTGGGCGTGTCCATCACGCCGGCGTGGTTCCGGCAGGACCTGGCCGACCTGCCGCTGGACGTGTCGATGTACGACGCCATCCAGAACCTGCGGCCGCTGTGGACGCGCGGGCACATCCAGAACCACCTGGGCGCCTTCGGCTTCACGGGCGACGAGGTGCAGCGCCCCATCCGCTCGCTCAGCGGCGGCGAGCGCGCCCGCATGGCCATGGCCATCATGACGCTCTCGGGCGCCAACCTGCTGGTGCTGGACGAGCCCACCAACCACCTGGACGTCGAGAACATCGAGGTCCTCGAGGACGCGCTGGGGGACTACGAGGGGACCGTGCTCCTCGTGAGCCACGACCGCGCGTTCCTGCGCGAGGTGGCCACGCGCGTGTGGTGGTTTGACGGGAACCAGCTGAAGGACTTCGACGGGGCGTTCCACGAGTGGGAGGCCGCGGTGGAGAAGCGGCGGACGGCCGGCCGCTGAGGGCGGGGGGGGCGTACCCAGCCCCCGCCGCTACCCGCCAATCCGCAGCGCGGAGTCGAAGCGCAGCTGCACCACCGGCAGCATGGAGGACGGTCCGCGGTCGGCGAGGGTGATGGTGAGCCCTTCGGGGGTGCGCTCCCACTCCACCGGCACGCCGTCGGCCCCCAGCACGCGCGCCGAGCGCGGCGCCTGCCGCACGTCGGGGAGCACTAGCGCCCCGCCGCGCCACGCGTCCAGCAGCAGGTGCAGCGTGCGCGCATCGCGCCCATCGCGGGTGGCACGCACCAGCGGGGGCGTGGCATCACCCGGGCGATACGGGGCGCGGTCAAACAGCACCCCCTGCGTGCCGTAGATGGCCGCACCGTTGGTGCGCAGCCACGCCCCCATCTCCCCCAGCGCCGTCACGCATTCGCGCGGAAAGCGGCCGCTGCCGTCGGGGCCCACGTTGAGCAGCAGGTTGCCGCCCTTGGAGGCGGTCTCCGCCAGCAGCCGCAGCAGCGCCGGGGCCGGCTTGTACGCCAGGTCGTCCTTGGCGTACCCCCAGTTGCCGTTCATGGTCAGGCACGACTCCCAGTCCTGCCCCGGGAGGCCGCGGTCGGGGACCGTGAGCTCGGGCGTGACATAGTCCCCGGCGCGGCGGTACCCCGCGGGCGGCTCCTTGGGGACAGCCACGTCGATGCGGTCGTTGATGACGACGTTGGGCATGAGCCCGCGGCAGAACGCCTCCAGCTCCAGCGCGGCGGCGTGCGTCCAGGTGCTCTCCCACTGCCCGTCAAACCACAGCACCGCGATGTCGCCGTAGTTGGTGAGCAGCTCGTGCAGCTGCGCCTTCATGAACGCCACGTAGCGCCCGAAGTCGGCGCCGGTGGCGTCGCGCTGCTCCCAGTCGCGCCGCGGCAGGTAGTCGGGGTGGTGCCAGTCCATGATGGAGTAGTACCACCCCAGCTTCAGGTCGTGCTTCCGGCAGGCGCGCGCCAGCTCGGCGCACAGGTCGCGCTTGAACGGCGTATGCATGGCCGTGTAGCGCGACACCGCGCTGTCGAACAGCGCGAACCCCTCGTGGTGCTTGGTGGTGAACACCACGTACTGCTGGCCGGCCGCCTTGGCGGTGCGCACCCACGCGTCGGCGTCAAACGCCGTCGGGTTGAAGGCGTCGGCCAGCCGCACGTAGTCCTCGTGCGGAATCTTCGCGTTGTGGCGCATCCACTCGTGCGAGCCGGTGGCCTTGCCGTTCCACTCGCCACCGGGCTCGGAGTACAGGCCAAAATGGATGAACATCCCGAACCGCGCCTCGCGCCACCACGCCATCCGGTCGGGGGCGGGGGCCAGCGGGGCGCGGGGCGCGCCGGGCGTGACGCGGGGGGCCAGCGCCAGCGCGGAGGTGCCCGCCGCGCACGTGCGCAGGAAGTCGCGACGGTCCATCGCGGCGCCCTTACCGCACCACCCCGCGCACCCGCGGCGCCCCGGCCACCTCCAGCGTGGCCGTGCGCGGCGCGCCCGTCACGTGCGGATCGGCGTCCTCCACCGTCAGCGTGAACGCGCGCGGCGCCGCCTCTCCCGCGCGCCGCACGGTCCCCGTCACGCTGGCCCACCCGGGCATCTGCTGCACCACGCCGTACGTCACCCCGGTCCACGTGGCCCCCGTCCCCACCTCGGTCACGGTGAGCGTCCCCGCCGCCCCGCGGCGCCCCGCCCCCTGCGTGAGCGTCACGGCCAGCCGGTGCGTGGGCGCGCCGCCCTCCACGGGGGCCACCGCGCCGGCCTTGGCCGTGAGGTGGAAGACGGTGTTGCCGCCGGAGAACACGGCCCGCAGCGACGCCGGGTCGCCGCGCAGCGTGCTGACAGCCTCGTCGGTGACGTTGGTGCTGATGCAGAACGCCAGGCGGCCGGGCGACGACGCCGCGCTGCCCCCGAAGCAGGCCCGGACGATGGCAGCCAGCGCCATTGCGGCG
>JBEIJM010000038.1:0-23093 GCA_040380205.1 Gemmatimonadaceae bacterium | reverse complement strand
GGCGCGCCGCCGGCCCCACCGGCGGCGCCGCCCGTGGGGGGGAACGGCCCCGACCCGCTGCGCGGTGATCCGGCGCGCCGCACGCCGCTGGGGGAGCAGGCGCGCGCGCTGCAGGAGACGTTCGAGCGGAACCACCGGCTGGGGCTGCGCTTCTACAACGGCGGCGCCGACGCCGGGTGCGAGGTGCCGCTGGGGCGCATCTGCTACTGGAACAACAACGGCGACGTGCCGCCGCCGGCGGAGCGCGCCGACGCCAAGCTGGAGCGCGAGCAGCTGATGGAGCTGTTGACGCGCGCGCAGCAGGCCGACCCCGCCGACGACTGGGTGTCGGGGATGCTGGTGCGGTACGCGATCGAGGTGCAGCAGGCCGACGTGGCGCTGGCGGCCGCGCAGCGGTGCGCGGGGACGGCGTGGTGGTGCGCGGCGCTGGAGGGGACGGCGCTGCACGTGGGGAACCGCCACGCGCCGGCGCTGGCGGCCTTCGAGCGCGCGCTGGCGGCGATGCCCGAGGCGCAGCGGTGCGCGTGGACCGACCTCACCTGGTGGCTGGATCCCGCGGACCATGCGGCGTACGCGGCGCGCGGCTGCGGCGGGCGCGCCGCGGCCAACGCGCGGGTGTTCCGGCTGGCGCAGCCGCTGTGGATGCTGCCGGGGAACGATGTGGCGAGCGAGTGGTACGCGCGGCGCACCGTGTCGCGCGTGCATGCGCTGGGGCGCATCCCGTACGACCTGCAGTGGGGGGACGACCTGCTGGAGTCGCAGGTGCGTTACGGATGGCCCGCCGCGTGGTCGGTGCAGAACGGCGGCGTGGCGGACCCGCGCCCGCCGCAGGTGATCGGCCACGAGCCCACCCCCAGCTACGATTTCATGCCCACGCTGGAGGCGTTGGCCACCCCCGTGGGCGCCGAGGCGACGGACTGGGACCCGATGCGGGCCAAGGCGCGGATGCGCTATGCGCCGCGCTACGCGAGCGGCTTTGGCGCGTTGCCGCACCAGCTGGCGCGCTTTCGCCGCGGCGACACCACGCTGGTGGCCGGGGGGTACCGGCTGGTGCGCGACCTGGCCATGGGGCGGGCGCCGTACCGGGCGGGGTTGACGCTGGACGCGCTGGCCGGCGGCGCGCCGGTGCAGGTGGTGCGGGACAGTGCGCCGGCGGCCAGCGCGCTGCTGGCGCCGCTGACCGCGCCGATGCTGGCGTCGCTGGAGGTGCTGGCGCCCACGGGGCGCCGGGCGGCGCGGGTGCGCACCACGGTGACCCCGTTGCCGGCGGGCGCGCGCCTCTCCGACTACCTGCTGCTGCAGCGGGGGGACGCGTCCCCCACGCCGGAGCTGGCGCGGAACGCGGCGCAGGCGTACGGCTCGCTGGACATTGAGGGCGGGACGAGCATCGGGATCTACTGGGAGATGTACCGGCCGGTGACGCCGGCGGCGCCGGTGTCGGTGTCACTGCGGGCCACGCGGCTGGGGGCCAGCTTCTTCCAGCGGCTGGGGAGCT
Source organism: Gemmatimonadaceae bacterium (assembly GCA_040380205.1). Lineage (GTDB taxonomy): Bacteria > Gemmatimonadota > Gemmatimonadetes > Gemmatimonadales > Gemmatimonadaceae > Gemmatimonas. Next base: position 21,598 of record JBEIJM010000038.1, on the reverse strand, counting down.
CCATCGGGCTGTCCAAGACGGTCACGCCGGTCTCCATCCGCTACACGGACAACGGGCGTCCGGATGGCGCCCCTGGGCGCAGCCTGGCGATCAGCTTCCCGAACGTGCCGCCGGGCGCGTATCAGCTGACGCTGGTGGTAAGCGGGGCGGGGGTGACCGACAGCACCACGCAGGTGATCCAGGTGCGGGCGGCCCAAGGGGCGCCGTAAGGGCCCCGCCCGGGCGACGGTTACCGTCGCCCGTCGATGAACAGCATGCCCACGGGGGCGCCATAGTCGTCGGCCCCCAGCGGCAGCCCCGGCGGCGCCACCCACTGCCCGCGGTCGGCGCGGATCATCACGCGGTGCACGCCGGGGGGGAGCACCAGCTCCGCGCGCCACCGTCCCGAGGGGTGGCGCTGCATGCTGCGCACGAGCCATTCGGTGGCGTCGCCCATGAGCTCCACCGACTCGGCGCGCGGGGCGTCCACCAGCAGGATCACGCGCAGCGTGTCGGTCCCGGCCGCCAGCGGTGCGCCCAGCGAGAGGGTGGCGGCGTCCACCGCGCCCATCGTGCGCGTTTCAAACCCGAGGATCCCCGACGGCGTGTCGGCATGTCGCCCCAAGGGGAGCCGCGCGACGCGCACCCCCAGCGCCACCACCGGCGCCATGCCGCGGCGGCCGTCGGTGACATCGTCGCGGAGCATGGTGCCCCCCACGGTGACCGGGCTGGAGGCGGCGGCAGCCACGAGGGAGAGCCACTGGGTGACCGGCTGCACCACCGCCACCGAGGCCACGGTGGGGACGGGGCGCGGGGTGGGGGCCAGCGCGTCGCTGGTGATCCACTTGGCCACCGGGGCGGTGACGGAGACCAGCCACGTGGTGCGGTGGGTGGTGAAGCCCAGCGAGGCCATGGCGGTGGCCAGGTCGCGGCGCTGGAGGGTGCGCAGCGTCTGGGTGCTGAGGACGCGTTCCGGCTGGGCCACCGGGAAGAGGCTGGCGTCGTCGGGCTGGTCGATGGTGAGCGTCTGGGTGGTGATGCGGGTGGCGCGCTCCACGGCGAAGCCCACGGCCACCTCCACCCCGCGCACCCGGCTCAGCACGCCGGCCTCGGCGCGCCCCAGGGTGCCCACATCCACCCGGCGGGAGATGGTGGTGTCGGCTCCCTCCATGTTGACGGCGCCGAGGGCGGCCGGACCCATGCCGAGGAGGTCGGGGGCGGTGGCGCCATTGCCGTGGGCCATGCCGTAGCCGACGGCGCTCCAGATGCGGCTGCTCCCCACCTGGGCACGGGCGCGCACGGCCAGCTGCCCCTGCGCCGCGGTGAACACCCCGGCGCCGCCGGGGACCTGCCACCGACCGGAGCCCAGGGCAGCCACAGCCACGCGTCCCATCCGCCCCAGCGGCTGCGTGGCGCCCATCCAGAGGTCGCTGTTGGGGGCGACGGAAGCGCTCCCCTGCGCGACCGACGCCATCCCCAGCACGGCCAGCGAGGGGGCGTGGGCTACCGGGCCCAGCATGGCCGCCGGCGCCATGGGGGCGGTGCCCACCGGGCGATCCTGCGCCCCGCCGGGGCGGGGCAGTGCCAGCCCCGTCCCCGCGGCGCCAAGCGCCAACAGGGTCCGCGCACGCAGGCGGGGGCGGCGAGGGAGGATCACGGCGGGGGAGGACGCGTGGGAGGGCGCATCGCGGGGCCGCCCCCGGCGGGAGCACGGGTGGCCGGCACCGTCCCCTGAATATACCGCTGGAGCGCCTGGACGGCCATGTCGGGGTTTCGTGCGGCGCCCCGGGCCACCACCCCCTGCAGCCCCAGCAGGGCCTCGTCGGCGCCGGGGAGCCGCGCCAAGGTGGTGACGGCGTCCCGCGCCGTAGCCGCGGGGACGCCGCGGCGCACCAGGTCGGTGAGCACCACGAGGGCGGTGACCCCCTCGCCCGGCGGCCGCGTGGTGCGCACCGCCTGGAGCGCCCGCGGGTCGATCCCCGCCCGCAGGGCGGTAGCCCCCGCGTCCAGCTCCGCCACGGACGCGCTCTCCCCCAGCGCCTCGCGCGCGTCGCCCAGCGCTACCCACTGGGCGCGCACCACCGCCAGCAGGCGCACCCCGCCCACCCGCCGCGCCGCGCCTTCGTAGGCCCGGTTGAGCAGGGGGGCGACGGGGAGCCCCTGCGCGGCGGCGGAATCGAGTACGCCGCGCAGCGCCACCGCCGTGACCGAGTCGAAGCGCGCGGGATCAAACCGCACGGCACCCGGCTGCCCGGCGCCGTCGTCCGGCCCCTGCCACAGCGCGCCCACCAGCGCCGCCAGCAGCGCCGCGGTGGTCATGGCCCACCGTCCACGATGAGCGCGTTGGCCGGTCCGAAGCCCGCATCCGGCACCTGGGGCGCCAGCGGGTCGACCCGCCACTCGACGCCGTCCACCACGAAGGCATACACATGCCGTCCGGGGGCCAGCGGCACGGTGGCCGCCCACTCCCCGTGGTCCCCCACCGGCGACAGGCGGGTGGCCCCCGTGTCCCAGCCGTTGAAGTCCCCCACCACCGTCACCGTACGGGCGCCCACCGGGAGGGTGACGGCAATCCGGGTCTGCTGGACGCCGGCGAGGCCAGGCGTTGCCCCGGGGGCGACCGTTCCCCCCCCGCTGGCCCCCTGCCGCACCGCCGGGCGCGTGACCACCACCAGGAACAGCGCCGCGGCCGCCGCTCCACCCCACCACCAGCGATGGCGCCACCGTCCGCCTCCCGCCGGGTCTCCGACGCGCCCCGCCGCCTGCCCGCGGGCCCACACCGCGTCGGCGCAGGCGCGCGCCGCCTCGTCCGAGGGCACGGGCGCGGCCGCGTACGCTGCCGCCACCCACACGGCCAGCGCCGCCTCGCGCGCCGCGCCCTCAGGCGCGTCGTCCGCAGGCGGAACGAGGAACACGTCGTCGCTCATGGCCCCTTACGCTCCGCCGCCAGCAGGGCGCGCAACCGCTCCGCCCCCCGCTTGACGCGCATCTTGAGCGCCGATTCCCCCACGCCGGTGAGCGCCACCATCTCCCCGTACTCCAGCCCCTCGGCGTACTTGAGCAGCACCGCCTCCCGCTGCAGCGGGTCCAGCTGCCGCAACGCCCGCTGCAACGCCCCGTCCTCCACCCCCAGGCGCCGATACGGCGCGGGAGCGGGGGCGCTGGCCATGGCCAGCTCGTCGTGCACGAACCGCCGAGTCCGGCGGCCCCGTGAGGTCAAGGCGTTGCGGCACAGGTTGGTGAGGATCCGGAAGAGCCATCCGCGAAACTGGTCCCGCTCATCGTACCGCTCCAGCGCCCGGTAGGCGCGCCAGAAGGCGTCCTGGACAACCTCCTCCGCGTCCGTCCGGTCGCCCAGCATGTGCACGGCGAACCGCCAACAGGCCGCGTGGTGCCGACCCACCAGCACCCCGAAGGCCCGGGCGTCGCCGGATCGGCTCCGCTGGACCAGCTCCGCGTCGGTCATCCCGGTGGAGAACAGCGGCGGTGGCACCACCCGTCACCAAGGGCGCTCGCCCCACGCGCGCGCCACACGGCCGCCACCCTCAGGCCGACAGCTGGGCCAGGGTGAGCACCACCGACATGGCCACGAACAGCGCCGTCGCCATCCGGTTCACCCCGCCCCACCGCGTGAGCAGCGCCCCCTCCTCCTCCGCCGGCACCGGGTGGCTGGCCAGCAGCGCCAACGCCGCCTGCGCCCGCCGGAACAGCAGCCAGTTCCCCACGCCTCCCGCCGTGATCACCGCGGACAGGTACACCCCGGCGTTCATCAGCAGGAAATACTCGTTCTCCGGCTTCTGCATCTCCTGCAGCGTGGCCGGCGCGTCGCTCCCGGTGAGCAGCCGCACCACCACCCCGGGGAGGAAGAAGAACAGGGCAAACGGCACGTACAGCTTGCGGTACAGGAACCACACGGGCATGGCCAGCGCCGCCGCCCAGTTCCAGGTGGGCACGAAGCGGGGGTCCTCCAGGAACGGGGCCATCTTGCGGCGATAGCGGCGCTCCCAGTTGGCGCCGATGAACAGCGCCATGCGCGCCTCGGTCTTCCCGTCCTCCGCGGGCCAGGGCGTCATGCGCCCGCCGCGCCGAGCGGGGCCGGCTGCTGCTGGGTGAGGCAGTGCAGCGTCCCCAACCCCCACACCAGGTCCACCGCGTGGATCCCCACCACCTGCCGCCCCGGGAACAGCTCGGCCAGCGTGTTCAGCGCCACCCGGTCGTTGGCGTCGTTGAAGGTGGGGACGATCACCACCCCGTTGGCGATGTAGAAGTTCGCGTAGCTGGCGGGGAGCCGCACGCCGTCCATCAGCACCGGGCGCGGATACGGGAGCGTGATGACGCGCAGCGGATGCCCCGCCGCGTCCACGGCCCCGCGCAGCCGGTGCAGGTTGTCCAGCGACCGCGCGTGGTTCTCGTCGGCCGGGTCCGCCTCGTGCGCCAGCACCACCACGCCGGGGGCCACGAAGCGCGCGATGTCGTCCACGTGCCCGTGGGTGTCATCCCCCACGCACCCCTCCCCCAGCCACACGGTGTGCGTGATCCCCAGCTGCGCGGCAAACGCGCGCTCGTAGTCGGCGCGGCCGAACCCGGGGTTGCGCACCTGCACGTCGCTCAGCAGCCACTCCTCGGTCACCAGCAGCGTCCCGGCGCCGTCCACCTCGATCCCGCCCCCCTCCAGCACCAGCGGGGCCCCGGTGTCGGGGCGCACCGCGGCCGCCAGCGGCAGCCCGGTCAGCGCCGCCACGCGCGCGGGGACGGTGGCGTCCAGCGCGTAGTTGTCGTACTTGGCCCAGGCGTTGAAGCCGAACCCCACCAGCCCCACCGACCCGTCGGCGCGGTGCACGCCCACCGGCCCCGAGTCGCGCAGCCACACGCGGTCGGTGGGGTGCACGTGCAGCCGCACGCGGTCCATCCGCACGGCGTGCGCCGCGAGGCAGTGCGCCGCCTCCTCCCGCACGCCTTCGTCGTGGCAGAGGATCTCCACCGGCTCGTGGTCGGCCAGCACCCGCGCGATCTCCGCGTACACCCACGGGATGGGCGCCAGCTTGCCGGGCCAGTCGGGCTCGTGGTGCGGCCACCCGATCCAGGTGGCCGCGTGCGGGTGCCACTCGGCGGGCATGCGCCCCGCGGCACCGGCGGCGGGGGCGCTCATCGCCCCGACCCCGGGGCCAGCCACCGCTGCGTGATGGGGGCGTAGGCGTCGATGCGCCGGTCGCGCAGGAAGGGCCAGTTGCGGCGCGTCTCCTCGATGAGCGACAGGTCGCAGGCGGCGGTGAGCACGGCGGGGGCGGTGTCCCCCTGGGCCAGCACGCGCCCGAAGGGATCACAGATGAACGACTGCCCGAAGAATTCCAGCCCGTCGGTCCCGGCCTCGGCCTCGAACCCCACGCGGTTGGGCGCCGCCACGAAGACGCCGTTGGCGATGGCGTGCGCGCGCTGCGCGGTGCGCCACGCGTCCACCTGCGCGTCGCCGAAGGTGGCCTTCTCCGCCGGGTGCCAGCCGATGGCGGTGGGGTAGAAGAGGATCTCCGCCCCCAGCAGCGCGGTGATGCGCGCCCCCTCGGGGTACCACTGGTCCCAGCAGATGAGCACGCCGATGTCGGCGTAGCGGGTGCGCCACACGCGGAAGCCGTGCGTGCCCGGGTGCCGCGCGCTGCGCTCGTCGGGGGCCACGTCGCCGGGGGCGAAGTAGTACTTCTCCTCGAACAGCGGATCGTGCGGGATGTGCATCTTGCGGTAGCACCCCAGCAGCGTGCCGTCGGCGTCGATCACCGCCGCCGAGTTGCGATAGAGGCCGGGGGCCTCGCGCTCGTAGAAGGGGACCACGAGCACCACCGCCAGCTCCGCGGCCAGCGGCTGCAGCCGCGCCACGGCCGGCCCGGTGACCGGTTCGGCGAGCCCCAGCCGCGCCGGGTCGAGGCGCTTGCAGAAGTAGGGCGCGTGATAGAGCTCCTGCAGGCAGATGATCTGGGCGCCCTGCGCGGCGGCCTCGCGGATGCGCGCCTCGGCGCGGGCGATGGCGGCGTCGCGGGAGGGGTCGCCCACCTCCTGCACGATCCCGATGGTGACGGTGCGGTTCATGGGGGAAAGCTCACCGATCGGCGGGTGCGGGGCAACGCCGAGGGCCGGCGGCGTCCGTGCGGCGGTGGCCTTACGGCGCGGCGGCGGGTTCCAGCAGCGGCCGGAGGTAGGCCAGCAGGATGCGCTGCAGGTCGTCGAGGAGGAGCTTGCGGTCGGCGGCGGGGAGGCGGGCGCGGCGCGCCAGCAGGCTCTGTCCCAGCGTGGCGCACACCAGCGCCGCCCGCCGCCGTTCGCGCGTGGCCAGCTGCGGATTGCGCGCGGCAAAGAGGATGTCCAGCCGGTCGACGAAGGAATCGAACAGCTGGGTCCGCAGCCGGGCCGGCGCCGCGCGCGTCTCGTCGCGCGGCCCCTCGACGGTGGCGAAGACGCGGCGGAAGGCGGGGTGCCGGTCGTGGAACGCCGCCAGCGGGCGCACGATGCGGTCGATGAGGCGGTCCAGCGGGAGGGCGTGCGGGTCGGTGGGGAACGCCTTCTCGTGGATGGCGCGCATCTCGTCGGCGTAGCGCAGCGCGAGGGCGGCCAGCACGGCGTCGCGGTTGGGGAAGAACTGGTACAGCGAGCCCTTGGCGGTGCGGGCGCGCTGGGCAATGGCCTCCGCCGTGGCACCCTCAAGCCCCTGCTCGGCGATGACGGCGGCGGCGGCGTCCAGCAGCAGCGCCACGCGCTGTTCGCCGCGCGGCTGGCGGGGCCGGCGGCGATACGCGTCGTCCGGAGGGGGCGCCGACGGGGAGGTCATGGCTGCAAGCTATCGGCGCGGGGCCGCGCCCGCCGAGGACACCAGCACCGCCACGACGTCCATCACGTTGGTGCCGGTGGGGCCGGTGCGCAGCAGCGCCCCCGCCGCGTCCAGCGGAAACCAGGAGCGCCCCGTGGCCAGCTCGCGTTCGGGGCGGCGACCGGCGCGCCGCGCGAGGGCGGGGACGGCGGCGTCCACGATGGCTCCGGCGGCATCCGTGGGGCCATCGCGCCCGTCGGTCCCGGCGGCCAGGAGCGTCACGCGCCACGCCAGCGGGTCACCCGCCGCCGCGCGCTGCTCCAGCGCCAGCGCGGCGCCCAGCGCCAGCGCCTGCATGCGCCCGCCGCGCAGCGGTTCGTCATCCTCGCCCGCCATGGCGCTCCCGTCGTCCGCACCGTCTTCGTCCGCCCCCAGCGCGTCCAGTCGCACCACGGGCTCCCCCCCTGCCACCAGCAGCAGCGGCGGGGCGTCCCCCCCCGCTGCTGGGCGCGGGCCAGCGCCTCGTGCACCAGCGCCGCCCCCAGCGGTGCGGCTTCCCCTTCCAAGGGGCCATCCCCAAGCGTGGCCACCTCGCAGCCGGCCTCCGTGGCCGCGGCGGCCAAGGCGTCCACCGCGTCGGCGTTGCGGGCCACCAGCGTATAGGGCGCCACGGCGAACGCCGGGTGGGTAGCCGCCGGCACGGTGAGGGGCGCGGAAGCGCCTTCCAGCCCCAGCATGACCGCCATCACGCGCTCCAGCCGAGGACGGATGCCGTGGGCGTCCAGCAGCGCCAGCAGGGTGGTGTCGTCGAGCGGGTCGGGCGAGCAGGGGCCCGAGCCGATGACCGCCGGCTCGTCGCCGATGACGTCGGAGATGGCAAACACCGGCAGGTGGGCCACGCCGCGGGCCGCCAGCGCCACCGCCAGCCGCCCCGCCCCCCAGCGCAGCACGCGCCGACGGATGGCGTTCATCTCGTGGATGGCCAGGCCGGCGCCCAGCAGCGTCTCCGCCAGGTTGGCCACGTGCGCCTGAGCGCGGGCCTCGTCGCCCACGGCCTGCGACAGCGCCGCGACGGGGGCGGCGCACAGCGCCGTGGTCCCGCCGGACAGCAGCACCAGCACTACCGCCCCGGGCGGGATGGCCTGTACCGCCTCGCCCAACGCGTGGGCGGCGGCCAGCGACGCGGGTCCGGGGACGGGGTGGTCGCCCTGGACGCGGTGCAGGGTGGGCGGGTACGGCGGCTCGGGGTGGGTGCCGGCGCCGGGCGCATGGCCGGCCACCACCACGCCGCCGGCCACGACCACGCCGGCCTCCCGTACCGCGGCGGCCGCGCCGGCGGCCATGGCGGGGGCCGCTTTCCCCAGCGCCAGCAGGTGGATGGGGGTGTCGGCGGCCATGGGCACGCGGGCCAACCAGTCGGCCACCGCCTGGCGCGTGCGGGGAAACGGCGCCGCGCCCTGCACCGCCGCCTCATGCAGGCGGCCGAGCAGGGCGCGGGGATCGGCAGGGACGCGCACCGGCACCGGGGGACGGGGCGGGCGGCTGCCGAGGGGAACCGCTGGCGGGTTACTTGCCGCCGGCCGACTTGGCGACGGCGCTCCCCAGGTCGGTGTAGGCCACGTCGGCCATCTGGTTGAACGGCGTGGCGATGTAGCTGATGCGCCCCGCGGGATCGATGACGTACAGGTGGCGCTTGTGGAAGCCGGTGATGCTGGCCGCCCCGTAGGCCTTGCCCACCACCTTGGCGGTGTCGGCGGCGAAGTGGAACGGGAACTTGGCGTCCTTGGCCCATGCGGTCAGCTCCTCGGGGGCGTCGGTGCTGACGCCGATGAGGGTGACCTTCTTGCCGCCGAGGAACATGTTGACGTAGCGGTCGCGGTAGGCCTCCATCTGGGTGGTGCAGCCGCGGGTGCGCGCCTTGGGGAAGAAGGCCAGCACCACCGTCTCCCCGCGATGCTGGGAGAGGGTGAAGGGCTTGGCCTCGGTGCCAGCGGCCGTCACCCAGGTGACGGTGAAGTCGGGGGCCGGATCGCCCACCTTGAGCTCCTGGGCGGCGACGGGGAGCGACGGGGCCAGGGCGAACAGCGCGGCCAGGGCCAGCGAGCGGAGCGAACGGGTCATGGCAGACGGGGCTGGGCACGCCGTGGCGTGCGCGATGGCGGAACGAGAAGGGCAACCGACGGGGGCCGCTGGACCGACACGCGGGCGACGCAGCGGATACGGGAATTCTATCCCCGGGTACTAATCCCGCGGGGGGGGAGAGGTTCCCGGCGCCGCCACCGCCCGCAGCGCACCGGGGCGGACGCCGATGGTGACCGTGGGGCCGACGGCCTGATGCCACTCGCCGTCGGCCTCGAAGGCCGGGGGGACGGGGGCGGTCAGCGTGAAGGCGTCCCCGGTGGCGGTCTGGACGGCGGGGTGGCCCAGGTGTGCCCCGCGCAGCGCCCGGGCAAAGAGCGCGGCCCGGACGGGGGGCGACGCGTCGCCCACCCCCACCAGCGTGAGGGTGCCGTTGTCCACCTGCGCCTGCGGCGCAATGCGAAAGGCCCCGCCGAACCACTGGCCGTTGGCGGCCACCACCAGCAGCCATCGGCCAGGGGCGCGCGGGAGCGCGGGGACCCGCACGCCGGCGAGCCCCGGATACCGGAAGAGCTGCCGAGCGGCGAGCGCCACATACCGCGGGGCGCCCCGCACCCACGGCGCGCGCGCGGGGTCGCGCACGTCGTGCAGCACCGCCTCGTCAAAGCCCAGGCCGGCGGCGTTCACGAACGGGACTCCATCGATGGTCCCCACGTCCAGCGGACGCGTGCGCCCCGCCGCCACGCACCGCGCCAGCGCCCGCGGGTCGTGCGACGGCGTCCCCAGCGACTTGGCCAGGTCATTGCCGGTGCCGGCGCACAGCACCGCCAGCGGGGTGGCGCTGGCCGCCGCCAGCAGCCCCCGTGCGGCGTGCGACACCGTGCCGTCACCCCCCAGCACCACCAGGGCGCGCGCCGCCTGCGCCTCGGCGGAGGCGGCGATGCGCGTCTCGTCGCCGGGGGCCGCGCTCTCGCGCACCAGCACCGGCGCCACGGTCTCCAGCGCCGCGACCGCGTCGCGCACCCGGGAACGGGACCGCCCCCGCCCCGCCGCCGGATTCACCAGCAGCAGGACGGGGGCGGGGCACTCCGCGGGGACAGGCACCCCGCGCGGCGTCAGCGCGCCACCAGCGACCGCAGCACGTAGGGGAGGATCCCGCCGTGCACGTAGTACTGCAGCTCCTCGGGGGTGTCGATGCGGCAGCGCACCGGGAACGCCGTCACCGTGCCGTTGGGGGCGGTGGCGCGCACCGTGAGCGTCTCGCGCGGCGCCATCGAGGTGTCCAGCCCCACGATGGTGAAGCGCTCGAAGCCCGTGAGCCCCAGCGACTGGCGCGTGGCCCCGCCCGTGAACTCCAGCGGCAGGACCCCCATCCCCACCAGGTTGCTGCGGTGGATGCGCTCGAAGCTCTCGGCGATGACGGCGCGCACCCCCAGCAGCATGGTGCCCTTGGCCGCCCAGTCGCGTGAGGAGCCCGTGCCGTATTCCTTGCCGGCGATGACCACCTGCGGCACGCCCGCAGCCATGCGCGCCATCGACACGTCGTAGATGGCCTCGGGCTCCGCGCCCGGCGCGGTGGCGGTCCACCACCCCTCCTTCCCGGGGACGAGCTCGTTCTTGAGGCGGATGTTGGCGAAGGTGCCGCGCATCATCACCTGGTGGTTGCCGCGGCGGGCGCCGTACGAGTTGAAGTCCGCCTTGGCCACCCCCAGCGCCTGCAGGTACTTCCCGGCCGGGCTGGCCGCCGCGATGGAGCCGGCGGGGGAGATGTGGTCGGTGGTGATGGAGTCGCCGAACATCCCCAGCGCCAGCGCGTCGGTGATGGGACGGATCCCCGGCGGGGTCATCGTCATGCCGGTGAAGTACGGCGGGTGCTGCACGTAGGTGGAGTCGGCGTCCCACCCGTACTGGTCGCCGCCGCCGGCGGGGATCGCCTGCCAGTGCGCGTCGCCGTCGAAGACGTTGGCGTACTGGGTGGTGAACTGCTCGCGCTTGACGCTGGACAGGATGGTGTCCTCCACCTCCTGGGCCGAGGGCCAGATGTCGCGCAGGTAGACCGGGCCGTCCGGGCCCACGCCCAGCGGCTCGGTGTCGAGGTCGATGTCCATGCGCCCGGCGAGGGCGTAGGCCACCACCAGCGGCGGCGAGGCCAGGTAGTTGAAGCGCGTCTGCGGGTTCACGCGCCCCTCGAAGTTGCGGTTCCCCGAGAGCACCGCCGCCACGTGGAGCTTGCCGGCGTCGATGGCCTCGCTGATGGCCGCGGGGAGCGGCCCCGAGTTGCCGATGCAGGTGGTGCAGCCGTAGCCCACCACGTTGAAGCCCAGGGCGTCGAGGCTGTCCATGAGCCCGGCCTTCACGAAGTAGTCGGTGGCCACCTTGGAGCCGGGGGCCAGCGAGGTCTTCACCCAGGGCTTGGTGCGCAGCCCCTTGGCCACGGCGTTGCGGGCCAGCAGCCCCGCGGCCAGCATGACGCTGGGGTTGGAGGTGTTGGTGCAGCTGGTGATGGCGGCGATGACCACGGCGCCGTGCTCGAGGGGGAAGGTCTCCCCCTGGTAGGTCACCATCGTGGCGGGCTCGGCGGCCACCGCGCCCCCCTCGGCCACCATGGCGCCGCCGTTGCTGGCGGAGGCGGGGGCCGAGGCGGCCTGCTGCGCCGCCAGCGCCTCGCGGTACATCGCCTTGCTGCGCGAGAGCGGGACGCGGTCCTGCGGGCGCTTGGGGCCGGCGAGCGAGGGGACCACGGTGCCCAGGTCCAGCTCGAGCGTGTCGGTGAACACCGGGTCGGGGGTGTCGTCGGTGCGGAAGAGCCCCTGCGCCTTGCAGTACGCCTCCACCAGCGCCACCTGCGCCTCGCTGCGCCCGGAGAGGCGCAGGTACTTGAGCGTCTCGGCGTCCACCGGGAAGAAGCCCATCGTGGCCCCGTACTCGGGGGCCATGTTGGCGATGGTGGCGCGGTCGGCCAGCGCCAGCGACGACAGCCCGGGGCCGTAGAACTCCACGAACTTGCCCACGACCTTCTTCTTGCGGAGCATCTCGGTGCAGGTGAGCACCAGGTCGGTGGCGGTGGCGCCGGCCGGCAGGCGGCCGTGCAGGCGGAAGCCGATCACCTCGGGGATGAGCATGCTCACCGGCTGCCCCAGCATGGCCGCCTCGGCCTCGATGCCGCCCACGCCCCACCCCAGCACGCCCAGCCCGTTGATCATGGTGGTGTGCGAGTCGGTCCCCACCAGCGAGTCGCAGTACGCGAGCGTCTCGCCGTCGGCGGCGGCGGTGAACACCACCTGCGCGAGGTACTCCAGGTTGACCTGGTGGCAGATGCCGGTGCCCGGCGGGACCACGCGGAAGTTGCGCAGCGCGGCCTGCCCCCACTTGAGGAACTGGTAGCGCTCGCCGTTGCGGTCGAACTCGTGCTGCGTGTTGAGGAGGAGCGCCGCCTCGCTGCCGTATTCGTCCACCTGCACCGAGTGGTCGATGACCAGGTCCACCGGCTGCAGCGGGTTGATGCGGGTGGGGTCGCCCCCCAGCGCCACCATGGCGTCGCGCATGGCCGCGAGGTCCACCACGCAGGGGACGCCGGTGAAGTCCTGCAGGAGCACGCGGGCGGTGCGGAAGGCGATCTCCCGGTCCACGGGGGCCTTCACGTCCCAGCGGGCGAGCGCCTCCACGTCGGCGCGCTTGACGAAGGCGCCGTCCTCGCCGCGGAGGAGGTTCTCCAGGAGCACGCGGAGGGAGAAGGGGAGGGTGCGCGCCGTGCTGCCGGGGAGCGCGTCGAGGGCGTCCAGCCGGAAATACGCGTACGACCGGTCGCCCACGGGGAGGGTGGACCGGCTGCCGAAGGAATTGGGGTGCGCCATGCGGATTGGGAGGTCGGCGCGGGCCGGGCCCCTCGGGTGGCCACGCGCGTCCGGGACGGAGCCACTCATCGTGCCGCGGAGCCCGCCCAGGGCTCCCGGTGCCGACGAGGCTGGGGGGGAATATCGGCACCGTCACGCGCGCGCACCATCCGGGGGGCGGCATCACCCGCCGGACGGGGGCGGTAGATTCCGGGGATGCGGATCCTGCTGGTGGAGGACGACGACCTGTTGCGGGCCGGGGCGGCCGTGTGGCTGCGGGGGGCCGGCTATGCGGTGGACGAGGCGCCCACGGGGGAGGTGGCCCGCGCGCTGGCCGCGCTGGCGCCGTACGACGCGGTGGTGCTGGACGTCCGCCTCCCCGACGATGACGGCTTCGCCCTGCTGCAGGCCTTCCGCCGCCACCGCCCCCCGCCGCGGGTGCTGATGGCCACCGCCCGCGACGCCGTGGCCGACCGGATTGCCGGGCTGGACCTGGGGGCCGACGACTACCTGGTCAAGCCGTACGCGCCGGGGGAGCTGGTGGCGCGGGTGCGGGCGCTGCTGCGCCGCCCCGCCGAGGCCACCCCGCCGGTGCTCCGCGTGGCCGACCTGGCGCTGGACACCGCCACGCGCGAGGCCCGGCGCGGCGCCCGCGCCATCCCCCTGACCACCAAGGAGTTTGCGGTGCTGGAGGCGCTCATGCGCCACCCGGGGCAGGTGATGACCCGCGAGCACATCAGCGCCCATGCGTGGGACGACAACTACGACCCGGCCAGCAACGTGATCGACGTGTACATCGCGCGGCTGCGGCGCAAGGTGGACGCGCCGGGGGAGCCGCCGCTGCTCGCCACGCTGCGCGGCGCCGGCTACCGGCTGGCCGCCGCCGCCCCCCCCTCGTGAGCGTGGCGCGCGCGCCGGAGGCGGCGTGGCCCCGGGCCCGGGCGCAGTTCACGGCGCTGTACACGGGGACGCTGCTGGTGGTGCTGGTGGGGGGGCGCTGGCGCTCCGCTTCGCGCTGCACGCCACGCTGGCGCGGCAGTTCACCGACACGGTGACGGCATCGGCCACGCTGGTGCAGCGCTTCTTCCGGCTGGAGATCGCCGAGTACCGGAGCATCGAGGGGACGCTGGCGCACATCGCCGGGGAGCTGGTGGTGGAGGAGCGCGCCATCCGCATCCGGCGCCCCGACGGCACGCTGTACCAACGGGTGGGGACGCCGGTGCGACGGGCCCCGCTCCCCCCGCTGGCGGGGCCGGTGCGGGTGGTGCGGCTGCCACTGGAGCCGGGGCTGGCCCCGGGGTGGCAGATCGAGGTGGAGGCCAGCGAGGCGCCGCTGCGGGCGCTGCTGGCCCGACTGGACCGGTGGTTCGCGGCGGCCATCGCGCTGCTGACGGCGCTGGCCGCGCTGGCCGGCTGGTGGCTGACGGGCCGCACGCTGCGTCCGGTGGGGGAGGCGCTGGCGCAGCAGCGGCGCTTCCTGGCCGACGCGGCGCACGAACTGCGCACCCCCATCGCGCGGCTGCGGGCGCGGCTGGAGCTGGCGCAGGGGGAGTCGGCGGGGGGCGGAGCCCGCGGCGCCGAGGGCCCGTCGGCGGCGGTGTTGGCCGACGCGCTGGCGGGGGAGCTGCAGGCGGCGTCCCGGCAGGTGGACGAGCTGCTGCTGCTGGCGCAGGCCGACGCCGCCCAGGCCGACGAGGGGTTGGGGCAGCAGGTGGTGCGGCTGGCGCCGCTGTTCCTGGACGACGTGGTGGCCGACGCGCTGGCGCACTGGGCCCCCGACGCGCGCCGCCTGGGGATGACGCTGGCGTGCCCGCGGCTGGAGGAGACGCCGGTGCAGGGGGACGCGCTGTGGCTGGCGCGGCTGGTGGGGGTGCTGGTGGACAACGCGCTGCGCTACGGGAGCCCCGGGGGGACGGTGTCCGTGGCGGCCTATCCGGCGGGGCGCGAGGCGGTGCTGGAGGTGGTCGACGACGGCATCGGGATCCCCGCCGACGAGCGGGCGCGGCTGTTTGACCGCTTCTACCGCGGGCGCGAGGCGCGCCGCGTGCGGCCGGACGGGAGCGGGCTGGGGCTGTCGATTGCCGCGTGGGTGGCGGCGGCGCACCGGGGCACGGTGTCGGCGACGCCGGTGGAGCCGACGGGGAGTCGCTTCACGGTGCGCATGCCCCTGCGCGACGGGCGCGCGGGGGCGTTCGCACGCGGGGCGTCCTGACGGCGGCGACGCCGTCAGGGGCGGGTCAGCACACCAGCCCCAGGGGGCGCATGCGGCTCAGCTCACCGGGGTCGGGGGCGGTGGCCCGCGACCACGCGTCGCGCAGGGCGCGGAGCCGTTGCGCGGCGCCGAGGTAGTCGCGACGCCCCACGGCCCCCTCGCACCAGGCGTACAGCGCGTCAAAGCCGCACGAGGCCGGCGTGTCGAGCGCCAGCGCCGCCCGCAGCAGCCCCAGCGCCTGACGGGCCCCGCGCTCGTCGAACGTCTCGCAGGCGCCGATGGCGGCGTCGTAGGCCCGGATCACCACGGCCAGGGGGTCGCGCAGCGCCTGATGGGGCTCGGCGACCAGCAGCAGCGAGGGCGGGACAGAGGGCACGGCGGCGTGGTCTGAGGGCGGACGGCGCGGGGCGGCGTCGCCCCCAGCCTTTCTTCGGCCGCAGGGGGTGGCAACTTGAACGGCCGACTCGGCTGGGGCTGGCCGCCCGGCATCGGCCGTTCATCGTGGGTTCATGCGCGCGGGGTAGGTTCTCCGCATGTCTTCCCTTGTCTTCCCTCTCGCGCCGCGGGCGCGACGCCACGCCTCCGGATCGAGGGCGGTGTCCGCCTGGACGGCGGCCGGCGCGCTGGCGGTGCTGGGGACCGCCCCCTTGGCGGCCCAACCCGCGCCCGCGCTGGACCTTGCGGGCGCCCTGGCGCAGGCCCGTCGCACCTCTCCCGCGCTGCGCGCCGCCGACGCCCGCGGCGAGGCGGCCGCGGGCCGCGCCCGCGAGGCCACGCAGTATCCCAACCCCACGCTGGAGTGGCGGCGGGAGAACCTGGGGAGCGCGCTGCTCCCCGACATCTTCACCACGGCCTACATCCCGGTGGACGTGACCGGCCGGCGCCTGGCGCTGCGGGAGGCGGGGAGTGCCGGGGTGCGGCGCGCCGCGGCCGACGCGGTGGCCGACCGGCGGGGGGCGGAGTGGCTGGTGGCGCAGGGGTGGTTGCGCGCCGCCATGGCCGACGGGATGCGCGAGGCGCTCGAGGCGCAGGCGGTGGCGCTGGAGGCGCTGGCCGTGGCCGACGAGGCGCGGCTGCGCGAGGGGGAGGTGGCGGAGGCGGTGGCGCTCCGCACCCGGCTGGAGGCCGACCGTGCGCGGGTGGCGCTGGCCTCGGCGCAGGGGGAAGCGGCGCGGGCGCGCGGCGAGCTCGCGCGGCTGCTGGGCGTGTCGCTGGCGGCGCTCCCCGCGGTGGCGCCGCTGGCGGCCCCCGTGCTGCCGTCCGCGCCCGACAGCGCGGAGGCCATGGCGGTCGCGCGGCGGACGCGCCCCGAGCTGGCCGCGCGCGAGGCCGGGGTGCGGGAAGCGACGGCCCGCCTGCGCGCCGAGCGGCGCGGGGTGCTGGGGGACGCGCAGCTGCAGGGCGGCAGCAAGGTGACGGGCGGGTTTCTCACTGGGCAGGTGGGGGTGGGGTTGCCGCTGCCGCTGTTCAACCGCAATGCCGGCGCGCGGCAGCGGGCGCGCGGCGAGCTGGCTGAAGCGGAGGCGGCGCGCGCCGATGCGGAGGGCGCGGTGCTGGGGGGCGTGCACGCCGCGTGGCTGGCCTACCGCGCCCTGCGGGGCACGGCGGGGGCGGCGTCGGCCTTCGGGGCGCGCGGCGCGGCCATCGTGGCCAGCGCCCGGGTGGCCTACCGCGAGGGGCACGCGTCGCTGCTGGAGCTGCTGGATGCCGAGCGCGCGGCCGTGGAGGCCGCGCGCAGTGCCCTGGGCTTTGCGGCCGAGGCGTGGGCCGTGCGCCTGGAGCTGGAGCGCGCGCTGGGGGCGCGCCTGGCTCCGGACGGCCCCTATGACCTGCCGCTGCTCTCCACGTTGTCGTCTGCGGCGTCGGCCTCATCGCCGACCACGCCGTCCTCCTCTCCGTCGCCTTCCGGATCGCGCCCATGACCGTGTCGTCGTTGCCAACCCATCGCTGGTCGATGCTCCCGTTGCGTGCGGCCCTCGCCGCCATGCTGGTGGCGTTTGGGGCGTGCGGGGACACACCCCAGGGGGACGCGGCCACGAACGCGCCGGAGGCCGCCGCCGCGGGGGACACGGCCACGCTCTCCGCCGCGGCGGCGGCCATCGCCGAGTTCACGGTGGACACGGCGCGCCAGCAACCGTGGCGCACCGCGGTGCGGGCGCCGGCCCGCGTGATGCTGGACCCGGCGGCGCTGCAGACCATCGGCTCCATCACCGAGGGGCGCATCAAGGAGGTGCGGGTGCGCGTGGGAGATCGGGTGACCGCCGGGCAGGTGCTGGTGGTGATTCACAGCCATGAGATCATGGACGCCCGTGGCGCGCTGGCGCAGGCCGAGGCGCACGTGCGGGCGGCCACCGCCACGCACCGCCAGGCGGTGGCGGCGGCCGAGCGGGCCGCACGGCTGCTGGAGGCCAAGGCGGTGGCGCGGGCCGAGCTGGAGCGCGCCGAGGTGGCGCGCACGGTGGCGGCGGCGGCGCTGGAGGGGGCGCAGGCGGAGCAGGGGCGGGCCGAGGCGTTGGTGGAGCACCTGGTGGGCGAGGGGCCGCTGCCGCCGGGGGTGGACCCGCACGACGTGCTCATCCGGGCGGCGGCGCCCGGGGTGGTGACGGCGCGGGAGGCGCAGCCCGGCACGGTGGTGCTCCCCGGCATGCCCCTGCTGGCCGTGGGGGACCCGGGGCGGTTGCAGCTGCAGCTGGCGCTGTCGCCGGAGGCCGCCGCGGGCGTGCGGGCGGGGAGTGGCGTGCGCTACGAGCTCACCGACGCCCCCGGGCGCTGGCACGAGGCGGTGGTGACGCGCGTGGCGCCCACGGTGGACACGCTAACCCGCACGGTGGAGGTGCTGGCGCGTCCCACGGGGCCGGCCAGCGGGGCGCGGGCGGAGGCGTACGCGCAGGCGGAGGTGCTGGGGGTGGCGGAGGCGCCGGTGGTGGTGGTGCCGGCGGCCGCGGTGCAGGCGCTGGAGGGGGACTCGGTGGTGATTGCGCTGGAGCCGCGCGGGGCGGGGGTGTTCCTGCGCGCGATTCCCGTGCGGGTCGGGCGCCGCGCGGGGCCGCTGGTGGAATTGCGCGGGGTGCCGGCGGGGACGGCCGTGATCGTCGGGCGCGCCGCCATCGCCAAGGCCGAGCTGCTCAAGCGGCGCGGCGGCGGCGCGGCGGAGTGAGCGCCGGCATGCGCAGCGGGATGCGTGGAGGGACGACCGCATGAGCTGGCTCATCCGCCTGGCGCTCCGCCACCGCGTCGCGGTGGTGGGGGCGACGCTCCTGCTCATGGCTGCGGGGCTGTACAGCCTGCGGCACATCCCCTTCGATGCCTACCCCGACCTCACGGGGACGCGCGTGGAGGTGATCACCGTGGCCCCGGGGATGGCCCCCGAGGAGGTGGAGCGGCTGGTCACCTACCCCGTGGAGTCGGCGCTCATGGGGATCCCCGGCACCGAGGGGGTGCGCTCGGTCTCCAAGGCGGGGCTGTCGCTGGTGACGGTCCCCTTCGGCGACGAGGTGGACGTGTACTTCGCGCGGCAGCTGGTGCAGCAGCGGCTGGGGGACGCCACGGCCATGCTCCCCGCCGGGGTGGAGCCCGGGCTGGGGCCGGTGGCCACCCCCATGGGGGAGCTGTACCAGTACGTGCTCTCCAGCGATTCGCTCACGCTCACGCAGCTCAAGACGCTGCAGGACTACACCATCCGGCCGCGGCTGCGCACGGTCCCCGGGGTGTCGGAGGTGAACTCGTGGGGCGGGCTCACCGAGCGGATCGAGGTGACCGTGGACCCGGTGCGGCTGGCGGCGCGCCGCCTCACCCTCCAGGACGTGCACGACGCGCTGGCGCGCAACTCGCTCACCTTCGGCGGCAGCTACCTGGAGCAGGGGGGGGAGCGCTACACGTTGCGCGGGCTGGGGCGGGTGGAGCGCCCGCAGGAGGTGTTGGAGGTGGTGGTGGGGAGCTGGCAGGGGGTGCCGGTGCGGGTGGGGGACGTGGGCACGGTGGCCATCGGGGCGCTCCCGCGCTTCGGGGCGGTCACCCAGGACGGGCGCGGCGAGGTGGTGGCCGGCATGGTGCTCAAGCTCAAGGGCGCCGACTCGCGGCAGGTGATCGAGGGGGTCAAGGCGCGCATGGCGGAGATCGAGCGCGCCCTCCCCCCCGGGGTCACGGTCACCCCGTTCTACGACCAGACGGAGCTGGTGGGGCGCACCACGCGCACCATCACCAAGAACCTGATCGAGGGGGGGCTGCTCGTCATCGCGGTGCTGTTCCTCTTCCTGCGCAACGTGCGCGCGGCGCTGGTGGTGGCCTCGGTCATCCCGATCTCCATGCTCATGGCCTTCATCGGGATGGCGCTGTTCGGCTACTCGGGGAACCTGATGTCGCTGGGGGCGCTGGACTTCGGGCTCATCGTCGACGCGTCGGTGGTGATGGTGGAGGCGTTCGTGCGGCGCCTCGAGCAGCAGCGCGGCGACGCGCCGGCGTCGCTGTTCGAGCACGCCGCCATCGAGGTGGGGCGCCCGATCCTCTTCGGCATCGCCATCATCGTGGCGGTGTACCTCCCCATCTTCACGCTGCAGGGGATGGAGGGGCGGATGTTCCGCCCGATGGCGTTCACCGTGGTGTGCGCGGTGCTGGGATCGCTGCTGCTGGCGCTCACCTTCGTCCCCGCGGTGTCGGCGTGGGTGCTGCGCGCCGGGACCTCGGCGCCGGCGCCGTGGCTGGTGCGCCTCACCGCCCGCTACGACGCGCTGCTGCAGCGCATCCTCACGCACCCGCGCCCGGTGGTGGCGGGTGCGGTGGTGCTGGTGGTGGCGGCGGTGGCGTCGATGGCGCGCATCGGCACGGAATTCATGCCCAAGCTCAACGAGGGGTCGATCCTGATCACCACGCGGCGCCTGCCGTCGGTGGCGCTGGACGAGGCCACGCGCCTGTCGCTGGCGGTGGAGCGGACGCTGCGGCGCTTCCCCGAGGTGGTCACCGTGGTCACCAAGGAGGGGCGCCCCGACCTGGCCACCGAGGCGATGGGGCTGTTTGACGGTGACGTGTACGCCATCCTCAAGCCGCAGGGGGAGTGGACCACCGGGGAGACACCCGACGACCTGGTCGCGGCCTTCGACAGCGCGCTGCGCGACATCCCGGGGCTTTCGGTGGCCTTCACGCAGCCGCTGGCGATGCGGCTGGACGAGGCGGAGAGCGGCATCAAGACGGACCTGGGGATCAAGGTGGTGGGCCCCGACCTGCAGCAGAACGAGGCGCTGGCGGAGCGGATCCGCCGCGTGGTGGCCACGGTCCCCGGTGCCGCCGACGTGGGGGTGGAGGTGGCGGAGGGGTCGGGGCAGGTGCGCCTGCAGCTGCGTCGCGACGCGCTGGCGCAGCACGGGCTGTCGGTGGAGGACGTGCGGCAGGGGGTGGAGCTGGCCATGGGGGGGCAGCGCGCCGCGGAGCTGGTGGACGGTTTCCGGCGCATCGACCTGGTGGTGAAGCTCCCCGCCGCCTCGCGCGAGGACGCCGCGGCGCTGGCGCGGCTCACGCTGCGCACCGCGGGCGGCGCCCTGGTGCCGCTCGGGGCGGTGGCCACGCTGGAGACGACCACGGGCCCCGAGATGATCGGCCACGAGGACGCGCAGCGGCGGTCGCTGGTGCTCAGCAACGTGCGCGGGCGCGACCTGGGGAGCTTTGCCGCCGAGGTGCGCGCCCGCGTGGCGCGCGAGGTGCCGCTCCCCGCCGGCGTCTTCCTGGAGTGGGGCGGGCAGTACGAGAACCAGCAGCGGGCCATGGGGCGGCTCACGCTGGTGGTGCCGCTGGCGCTGGCGCTCATCTTCGTGCTGCTGTACGCGTCGTTCGGGTCGGTGCCGCAGGCGGTGCTGGTGCTCTCCAACGTCCCCTTCGCGCTGGTGGGGGGGATCGCCGCCCTCTGGCTCCGCGACCTCAACCTCAACCTGTCGGCCGCCATCGGCTTCATCGCGCTGTTCGGCATCGCGGTGCTCAACGGCGTGGTCATGGTGGAGCACCTGAACCACCTGCGCCACGATCCCGCGCTGGCGGGCGATCTGGCGCGGCGGGTGCGGCAGGGGGCCGCCGACCGGCTCCGGCCGGTGCTCATGACGGCGCTGGTGGCCTCCCTGGGGTTCGTCCCCATGGCGCTCAGCACCAGCCCCGGCAGCGAGGTGCAGCGGCCGTTGGCCTCGGTGGTCATCGGCGGGCTGGTCACCAGCACGATCCTGACGCTGTTCGTGCTGCCGGTGCTGTACCGGGCACTGGAGGCGTGGCGCCCGCCGGCACATACTCCGGGGTGACCTCCATTCCCCCTTCCGACCCGCTCCTCCGGTACCGCGACGCGTTCCCCATCCTGGGCGCCTCCACGTACCTGGTCTCCCACTCGCTGGGCGCCATGCCGGCCACGGTCCCGGACCGGCTGGCCGACTACGCGGAGCAGTGGCGCACCCGCGGGGTGCGTGCCTGGGCCGAGGGGTGGTGGGAGCTGCCCGTGGTGCTGGGGGACCGCCTGGCCCCCCTCATCGGCGCCGCCCCGGGGACGGTGGGGATGGTCCCCACCGTCACCCAGGGGATGGCCAGCATCCTCACCGCCCTCGACTATCCCCCCGAGCGGAACGAGGTGGTGATGACCGCGCTCGACTTTCCGTCGGTGCGCTACGCCTACGACCAGCTGGCGCCTCGGCTGGGGGCGCAGGTGGTGGTGGTCCCCGGCGAGGCCGACGGCAT
>JBEIJM010000037.1:0-23420 GCA_040380205.1 Gemmatimonadaceae bacterium | reverse complement strand
GGTGCGCCGCGACGTGGCGGTGACGGACGTGCGCCGCGCCCCCGTGGAGGGGACGTGGACCGGCACCGCCTTCTCGGGGGCACCGGTGACCATGGCGCTGTGGCGCGAAGCCACGCCGGCCGCCGCCGCGCAGCTCAGCGGGCGGCAGCGCACCGGCGCCCTCGATCGCTACGTGCTGGGGAGCCAGCGCGGCGACACGGTGCGCCTCGCCGTGCTGGCGGGGTTCTCCCGCGCCGACACGCTGTCGGTGTTCACCGGGCGGCTGGCGGGCGACAGCCTCGCCGGCACCTACAACCCGCGCTTCGCCACCGACGGGGCGCGCGTGTTCCGGCGGACGCCGTAGGCACCGCCGCGCACCACGCCGTGGTCGCTCGCCGTGTCCCCTAGCGCGGCACGATGCGCCGCGCCGCCGCGAAGTCGCCGTACTGGTCGGTGGCGATGAAGTCCACGCCGGCCGCCACGGCGGCGCGCCACCGCGGCGCCACGGCGCGCAGGCTGCCGAAGTTGTAGCCGGCGGTGAAACCGCGGTCCTGCTCGGGGGCAAAGCCGTCCAGCGTGTAGAAGCGGATCCACAGCCCCTGCGCATGCGCGCGCTGCACCAGCGCCTGCAACCGGGCGCTGTCCGCCGCCGTCCACGCCGCCGCCGCGCGCGGCCCCCCCTCCTCCACCACGCTCCACGGGAAGTTCACCCATCGCTGAAAGTTCCCGGCGTGGCGCGGGATCAGCTCGGTGGGAGAGAGGCGCACCGCGTTGCGGGCGCGGGCCTCGCGGGTCTTCCCCGGCACGGGGGTGGGCGGCAGCGCGCCGAACACCCACAGCGTGTCCCCTTCCCCGACGTCGTCATGGAACACCCGCCGCTGACCCGTGTCGGCCCCCGCCAGCACCAGCATCGGGCCCGGCACCAGCGGCGTGGCGCTCCCCGGCGTCCCCGTGCGCACCGTGTGGGTGAGCCACCGCCCGTGCCGCCGCAGCAGCGCCAGCACGTGCGCGTGGTGCTCGGGCTCGTTGCTCTTGAAGTCCAGGTTGAGCACCAGCAGCGGCCACGTCTCCCGCGCCCCCTCGCGCAGCGCCGCCTCCATCAGCGGGCCCACCCGGTCGAAGAAGTGCGCCTCCAGCGTGGGCGCCCCGGCCACGGCATCGCTGTCGTGCGCCACCACCGACGCGTACCCCACCCCCGGGCGGCGCACCCAGTGCAGGTCCTGCTCCACCGCCACCGGCACCCCGGTGGCCAGCACCGAATCCAGCCGGTCGCCCCAGTGGCCCCGCTCGGGGTAGGCGTTGTGCCCGTCCAGCAGCACCCGCTCCCCGGGGGCAAAGCGCGGCACGGGGGCGGCGGGGGTCCGCGTGCGCAGCGTCATCACCCCGCAGGTGGCGCCCGCCATGGCGAGCACCGCGGCAAGGCCTACCAGGGGAGATCGGGTCACGGGTCGGATCACGGAAAAGAGGGAGTGGGAATTGTTGCGCCCGAGGGCGGCAGGGCGCAACGTCCCCCGCACCAGCTCCCGCGCCATCTCCCGCACCGTCCCTCCCCCCGTGCGCCCTTTCCCCGGCCCTCCGTCCATGCCCCGCCGTTGCCTGCGGGCGGCCCTGCTGGCGGCCCTGCTGGCGGCCCCGCTGGCGGCCGTCCCCGCCGCCGCGCTGTGCGCCCAGCCCGCGCCCGCGCGCCAGACGCAGGCCGACGACTACACGCGATACGAGCTCCTCGCACCGGGGTCGGCGCGGTTCCGCATCCTGTATGACGTCACCGCCACCGCCCCCGGCAGCACGCACTTCTTCAACGTCATCCGCCCGGGCAGCGTGGCGACCGACGAACGGGTCACCGACCTCGCCACGGGGCAGATGCTTCCGTGGGAGGTGGTGGGGGGCGCCGTGGCACGCGAGGGGGGCGTGGTGGGCGCCGACAGCAGCACCTCGTACATCCGCGTCACGCTGCGACGTCCCGTTCCCGCCGACGGCGGCGAGGCGCGCCTGCGCATCGACAAGACCTACCTGGACGCGAAGAGCTACTACCAGCGCGGCGACACGCTGGTGTTCGACCGGTCGCTCTCCATCAAGCGCAACACGGTGGTGCTCCCCGCGGGGTACGAGCTGGTCTCGTCCAACGTGCCCTCCCAGCTGCTGCAGGAGCCCGACGGACGCGTGGCCGTGAGCTTCTGGAACGCCTCCCCGGCGGCGATGCCCGTGCTGCTCCGCGCGGTGCCGGTGCGCACCGGGGCCGCCGCCCCCGTCCGCTCGGCGGTGCAGCCGCGCCTCGACGAGCGGGCCCGCCAGACCCGCGAGATCGTGTACTTCCTCCGCGATCCCGCGACGCACGCCTTCGACCTGCATCACGACTACACCGAGGAGCGCGCGGGGATGGACCATTACCTCAACGTCGTGCGCGGCGGGAGCACCGTGTCCAACCCCGCGGGGCGCAACCTCGATACCGGCGAACCGCTGCGCCACGAGGTGTTGCGCGGCGAAGCCATCACCCGTGCGGGGCTGGCCGTCCCCAGCGTCACCCCCGCCACCGAGGTGGTGGTGTTCCGCTTCCCCGCCGTTCCCCCCGGCGGGTCGGTGCGCCTCCGCATGGCGGAGACCTACACCGACAGCGTGCGCTACCGGCTGGCCGGCGACGAGCTGGTGTGGGACCGCGCCTTCGGACGCCCGGCCAACGCGGTGGTGCTCCCCCCAGGGTGGACGCTCACCAACAGCAGCATCCCCGCCACCGTCAGCACCCTCCCCGACGGGCGCGTCCGCCTGGACTTCGTGAACGCACGCCCCGACGAGATCGCCACCCTCATCACCGCCCGCCGGAGACGCTAGCCCCATGCCCCGCCTTCCCGTCCTTCCCCGCCTGTGCCGGTCAACACTGGCCGTCGCGCTCACCGGTGTCGCGCTGGGTGGCGCCTCGCTGCACGCGCAACCCGCCGCCGTGGCCGACCGCTTCACCGTGCGCGAGGCCATGATCCCCGCGCGCGACGGCGCCCGGCTGCACACGCGGATCTTCCTCCCCAAGGCCGCCGCGGGGCCGCTGCCGTTCATCATGCTGCGCACCCCGTACGGCATCGCCAACGCGGAACGGAACTTCACCGCCTACTTCAAGGCGCTGGCCGACGAGGGGTACATCTTCGTCTTCCAGGACATCCGCGGGAAGTTCAAGTCGGAGGGGCAGTTCGTCATGCAGCGCCCCGCCCGCCCCCGCGGCGACACCACCTCGCTGGACGAGGGGACCGACACGCACGACACCATCGAGTGGCTGCTGCGCAACGTCCCGGGCCACAACGGGCGCGTGGGGATGCTGGGGGTCTCCTACGACGGGTGGACCACCATCATGGCCGCCACCGAACCGCACCCGGCGCTGCGCGCCATCTCCCCGCAGGCCTCCCCCGCCGACATGTGGATCGGCGACGACTTCCACCACAACGGCGCCTTCCGCCTCTCCTACGGCTTCGAGTACGCCGTGCGCGTGGAGGGGTCGCGCGAGCTGGGGCTCTTCAACTTCGACCGCTTCGACACCTACCAGTGGTACCTGCGCCTGGGGTCGCTGGCCAACGTCAACGCGCGCTACCTCAAGGGGAGCATCCCCACCTGGAACGACTACGTCGCGCACCCCGACTGGGACGCCTTCTGGCAGGCGCAGACGGTGCTTCCGCACCTGCGCGCGGTGCAGATCCCCACGCTGAATGTGGCGGGGTGGTGGGACCAGGAGGACTTTTGGGGGCCGCTGGCCATCTACCAGGCGCTGGAGAAGACCGACACCAAGGGGATCAACTACCTCGTGGTGGGCCCGTGGAACCATGGCGGGTGGTCCAACGGCGAAGGGCGGTCGCTGGGCCCCATCAGCTTCGACTCCGCCACCGCCACGCATTTCCGCGAGCGCGTCCAGGCCCCCTGGTTCGCCTACTGGCTCAAGGACAAGGGCACGCTCGACCTCCCCGAGGCGCTCACCTTCGAGGCGGGGAGCAACCGCTGGCGCCGCTGGGACGCGTGGCCCGCGCGCGCCGGTGTGACGTCGCGTCCCCTCTATTTCGGCCCGGGCGGCACGCTGGGATTTGCCAAGCCCGCCGCGCCGCGCGCCGCCGACCGCTTCGTCAGCGACCCCGCCCACCCGGTCCCCTATCGGCAGCTCCCCATCGAACCCACCTACGGCCCGCATGCGCGCCGGTGGCCCACCTGGCTGGTGGAGGACCAGCGCTTCCTCAACGGGCGCCCCGACGTGCTCATCTACGAGACGGAGCCGCTCACGGAGGACGTGACCATCGCCGGCGAGGTGGTGGCGCAGCTCTACGCCGCCACCACGGGCACCGACGCCGACTGGATCGTCAAGCTCATCGACGCCTACCCCGAGCAGCACCCGGAGAACTGGGCCATGGCCGGCTACCAGCTGATGGTCTCCAATGAGGTGTTCCGCGCCCGCTACCGCAGCAGCCGTGAGAAGCCCGCGCCGCTGGTGGCCAACACGGTCACCCCGCTCCGCTACAGCCTGCACACGCAGAACTACACCTTCCGCAAGGGGCACCGCATCGTGGTGCAGGTGCACAGCAGCTGGTTCCCGCTCATCGACCGCAACCCGCAGCGCTTCGTCCCCAACATCTTCCTCGCCAAGGACAGCGACTTCGTGGCGGCCACGCACACGCTCCACCGCTCG
This sequence comes from Gemmatimonadaceae bacterium, assembly GCA_040380205.1. Taxonomy (GTDB): domain Bacteria; phylum Gemmatimonadota; class Gemmatimonadetes; order Gemmatimonadales; family Gemmatimonadaceae; genus Gemmatimonas. The sequence continues at coordinate 18,790 of JBEIJM010000037.1, read as the reverse complement.
GCCCCCTGGCCGTCGCACGTGGTGCTCCCCATCGTCGCGCGCTGACCGGTCCCCTGCCATGACCCCCTCCCGACGCGACTTTCTGGCCCGCGCGGCGCTCGCCGCCGCCGGCGCCGCCCTCCCCGCCCCCCTCGCGGCGCAGGAGGCGGCCGCCACCCAGCCGGCGCGCGCGGCCGGCACTACGCTGGACCCCGTGCTGATGGCGGCGCTGGGGGACGCCGTGCTCCCCGAATCATTGGGGGCCGCGGGGCGCCGCCGCGCCGTGGGCAGCTTTGCCACGTGGCTGGCGCGCTACGAGCCCGTGGCCGAGGCGATGCACGGCTACGGCGACGCGGAGATCACGTATACGCCACCCGATCCGGGGCCCGGGTGGCAGGCGCAGCTGCGCGGCGTGGACACGCTGGCGCGGCGCTCGCGGCGGAAGGGCTTTGCGGCCCTGACCGTGGCCGAACGGCGCGCGGTGCTGGAGGTGGCGCTGCGCGGGCATGGCGGCACGCGGCTGCCGGCCAATCCGCTGGAGGCCTCGCACGTGGCGGTGGCGCTCATGGCGCACTGGGCCGCCTCCACCGAGGCCACCGACCTGGCGCACGGCGCGCGCATCCTGGCGGGCGAGTGCCGCGGGCTGGCCGGGGTGTCGCGCCTGCCGCTGCCGCTGGCCGGGGAGGGGCGGCCATGACCGCCATGCACACCGTGGCCGCGCGCGACCTGGAAGCCGACATCTGCATCATCGGCGCCGGCATCACCGCCGCCATGATGGCCGAGCGACTGGCCGCCACCACGTCGGCCAGCATCCTGGTGGTGGAGGCCGGCGGACACACCACCCCCTTCCGTGAGCGGGCGCTGCGCCGCGTGCGGTGGCAGCAGTACGGCGAGACGCCGTGGGCCGCCGACCACCTGCACGACCAGAACATCACCGGCACCGCCTACGGCTATTCCCCCAGCATGCACGTGGGGGGGCTGGCCATGCACTGGGGGGGCGTCACGCCGCGCTATTCGCCGGAGGACTTCCGCCTCAAGACGCTGTACGGCGTGGGGGACGACTGGCCCATCAGCTACGACGACCTGGACCCCTTCTACCAGGAGGCCGAGGATCGGATGGGGATCGCCGGGGAGCAGGGGCCGCCGGAGATGGACCCGCGCGGCAAGCCTTTCCCCATGCCCGCCCTGCCGCTGAGCCCCACGCTGCAGCAGCTGCGCGAATGGACCGCCAAGGCGGGCATCACCATGTGGAGCCAGCCCAGCGCCAAGAACTCGGTGCCGTACCAGGGGCGTGGTACCTGCCAGCGGTGCGACACCTGCTATCCCATCTGCCCCAGCGGCGCCAAGTATTCGCCGGACGTCACCTTTGACGCGCTGGTGCGGGCGGGGCGCATCCGGCTGGCCACGCACACCCTCGTGCGGCGGTTGGTGGCCGACCCGCGCACGGGGCGCATCACGCTGGCCACCGGCAACGCCACCACCGGCGCCGGCGAGGCGGTGCGCATCAAGGCGCGGCAGTACGTGCTGGCGGGGGGGTTCGTGTGGGCGCCGCACCTTTTGCTGCTGTCGGCCGACAGCACGCACCCGGACGGCCTCGCCAATCGCTCCGGGCTGGTGGGGAAGTACCTGTGCGGGCACCGCAACGTGGCGGCGCAGATCCGGCTTCCCATGAAGCTGTACCCCGGCGTGAACGCGCAGCACTCGCTGGTGACCAAGCAGTTCATGCGCCCCGGGAAGCTGGACCGCTACATCCGCCACGATCTGCGCGTGTGGGAGTCCAGCTACGGGCAGGAGCCGCGGCTGCGCGACGGCAACGGCGGGGTGCTGTTCGGCGACGCCATGCTGGCCGAGTGGCGGTCGCGCACGGCGCAGGGAACGGCGCGGGTGCGGGCGTACTACGACGTGCTCCCCGACCGGGAGAGCAAGCTCAGCCTGAACGCCGCGTCACGGAACCGGTGGGGGGACCCGCTGCCGCAGGTGGCCTTCCGCGACGCCCCCGAGTCGGTGGCGCTGCGAAGCTATACCGAGGACACCATCCGCGCGCTCTTCGCGCGCATGGCCAAGGCCGGAGACGGCACCATCATCTCCAACGCCTCGGCGGCGGGGGACATCGGGCAGGAGCACCCCGGCGGCGGCTGCCGCATGGGGAACGACCCGGCCACCAGCGTGGTGAACCGTGAGGGGCGCGCACACGACCACGAGAACCTGTGGGTGGCCGGCGCCCCCACGCACGTGAGCGCCAGCTGCTGCAACGGCACGCTCACCTTCGCGGCCATGGGGCTGTGGACGGCGCGAGGGGTGGGAGGGGCGGTGGGCACTTGAGTCGGCGCCACGCCGTTTCCCTGCTGCTCCTTCTCCTCGGTGCAGCCCCCCGTCCCACCCCACAGCCCAAGACCGTGCCCGTCACCCTGTTCACCTTCGACCGCGCCGATGAGGCCGACTGGATCGTCGTCAACGACGGCGTGATGGGCGGCCGCTCCTCGGGATTCGTGGCCGTGCAGGATGGCACGCTCCGCTTCACGGGCACGCTGGTCACCCAGGGGGGCGGCTTCACCTCGGTGCGCGCGCGCCGCGAGGCCGACCTGTCGGGGGAGGACGGACTGGAGCTGCGGGTGCGGGGCGGTGGCCGCCCCTTCGAGGTGGAGCTGGACGACGGCACCCGCGGCTACGGGCGCACCGTCTCGCGCCGCGCGCCGGTGGCCACCACCGCCGAGTGGGCGGTGGTGCGCATGCCGTTCACGGCGTTCCGCAGCAGCATCTTCGGGCGGCCGGTGAACGCTCCGCCCATGGACCCGTCGCGCATCCGCAGCGTGGGGCTGTACCTGCTGGACGGCCGCGACGGCCCCTTCCGGGTGGAGGTGGACTATATCCGCACCTACCGGGGCGGAGCGGCGATTGGGCCGGCATCGCCATGACCGGCCCGATTGCCGCCCAGCGGGCGCGCACGGCCCGCCTGCAGGCGCAGGCCGACGGCATCGCCGCCGGTCGCATGGCTGCGCACCAGGGCGACGCGCCCCCCATCCCGGTGGTGCTGGTGCCCGCCAACACCCGGGGACTGGTGCCGCTGCCGGCGGCGGCGCGCGACGGCTTCCGTGCCCATCTGGCCACGGTGATCACCGAAGCCTTTGCGCGGCCGCTGCGCGACAACACCGCGCCCATGAGCGCGCAGGAGGCCGGCGAGCGCGACGATGCCGGCGAGACGCTCAGCCGGGACCCCGGGCTCCCGGCGCACATGGTGCAGGGGAGCTGCGCCACCTGCCGCGGCAGCTGCTGCACGTCGGGGGGCACGCGCGCCTTCCTCACGGCCGACGCGGTGCACCGTGTGCGCGCGCAGCAGGTGACGCTGGGGGAACGCGCGCCCGCGCCCGCCGCCGTCACGGCGCTCTACGTGGAGGCGCTGCCCGCGGAACACTACGACAGCTCCTGCGTGTTCCATGCGCGCCTGGGGTGCGCGCTGCCACGCCACCTGCGCAGCAACCTGTGCAATCGCTACCAGTGCGGCGAGCTCACGCAGCTCTCCCGCGCGCTGCAGGCCACCGGCGCCACCCGCGCGTTCGTGGGCGCCGCCACGAACGATCGCCTGGAGCGCATGGCGGCCATCGACGTGGACGGCATCCAGACGATTCCCGTCCAGCCGTGGAGGGGTACCCACCAACCATGACCCTCTTCCGTCGGCTCCGCCACACGCTCATGACGCCGCCCCCCGTCCTCCTCCACGGCATCCCGGTGCAGCTCGTCAACACGCGCCCCGACATCGACAGCGCCGCCGTGCTGGCGCGGCTGGACGAGGCGCTGGCCCTCATCGCGCAGCACGCCCCGCACCGGTTGCGCCACCTGCAGCGCGACATCCGCGGCATCCGGGTGGAGCGCTTCCCCACCCGCGGGGCCTATTTCCCCGACTCACGCACGGTGCTCACCGAACTCACCTTCCTCGCCCGCCGCGACATCTCGGCGGCGCCGGTGGCCTCCAGCATCCTGCACGAGGGGGTCCACGCCCGGGTGCACGCGTTCCGCACCCGGATGCGGGGACCCGGTGGCGCGCCCGTGGACGCCCGCGAGGAACGGCTGTGCCGGCGCGCCGAACTGGCGTTCGGCCGCGCCCTCCCCGCCGAGCTGGGCGCCCCGGTGATCGAGCGGGCGCTGGCCACGCTCGCGCTGGCCGACGCCGAGGTGGCCCCCGCGATTGACTGGAACGAGGCGATGGGGAAGGTGCGCGAGGGGTAGCGCCCCGCTACATCACCGGCGCCCGCGGCAGCACGATCCCCCCCAGCCCCAGCCGCTTGAGCAGCTCGTTCAGCGCCGCCACGTCGCGCTCAAGGATGGTGCGCAGCCGCCCCGACACCGGCGCCAGCTCCTTCCCCAGGTCGTTCAGGCGCGCCGCCGCGGCTGGCGCGGGGCGTCCCTTGGGGCCGCCGGCGATGTAGCCGTCGCTGCCGGTGACGAAGCCGTACAGCTCCATCAGCTGGTTGTCCAGCTTGCCGGCAAAGCGGATGGGGTCCTGCCCCGACTGGCTCTTCACCTGCGAGAACGCCAGCTCCACGCCGCCCAGCTTGCCGGTCAGCGAATCCACCGCCGGACGCACGACCCCCTCCTGGCTGATCCGCGCCGCCTGCTCCACGGCGCGCTGCGCCTGCTCGCGCACCGCGCGGATGGTCTCCAGCGCCTGCTGCACCACGTTGATCGAGTCGCGGATCGCGCTCCCCAGCCGGAACTGCTCCTCGTAGTCCGCCTGCGTGAGGGTGGTGAGGCGCGGATCGGCCAGCAGCCGGAAGGCATGCGCCATGGTGACGCCGTTGGCGGTGAGACGCACGGTGTACTCCCCCGGCGGCGCCTTCACGCCACCGGTGTACCCCCACACCACCTGCCCCTTCACCGGCGTGGGGCCGGCATACGTGAGGTCCCACGTGACCCGGAACATCCCCGCCTTGGTGGGGAGGGGCGGGAGCTGGCGCTGGCGCGCCTTGGCGGTGTCGCTGGTGAAGGCCCGCACCACCCGCCCGCGCGCGTCCACCACCTCCAGCGTCACCTCGGCGGTCGCCGCCTGCCGCAGGAAGCCGTGGATCAGCGCGCCGTTGGGGAGCGGGTCAGGCGCATGCTCCACCCCTCCCGCCCCGCCGCCCCCCACCTGCACGCGATACGCGTCGCGCGGCTTGTACAGGTGGGCCGCGGCGGTGCGCGCCACCGTGGCAGCCTGGTGCAGCGGCGTGAGGTCGTCCAGGATCCACAGCGACCGCCCCTGCGTGGCCACCACCAGGTCGTTGCGGTGCACCCGCAGGTCGGCCACCGGCGTCACGGGGAGGTTGAGCTGCAGCGACTGCCACGACGTGCCGCCATCGAAGGTGACGAACAGCCCGTGCTCGGTCCCCGCGTAGGCCAGCCCGTCCTTCACCGGGTCCTCGCGCACGGCGCGCACGGGCGAAGCGGCCGGCAACCCGGCGGTCACCTGCCGCCAGCTGCGGCCGTAGTCGTCGGTGCGGAAGATGTACGGACGCGGGTCGTCCAGGCGGAACTTCTGCACCGCCACCCACGCGCGGCCGTCCTGATGCGCGGAGAGGTCGATGTTCTCCACCGTCCCCAGCGCCGGCATCCCCGGAGGCGTGATCTCCTGCCACGAGCGGCCGCCGTCGCGGGTGATGTGCAGCCGGCCGTCGTCGGTCCCCGCCCACAGCGTCCGCGCGTCCTTCGGGTCCTCGGCGATGGCGAAGATCGTGTTGTAGATCTCCACGCCGGTGATGTCGTTGTTGATCGGGGCGCCCGAGGCCTCCTGGTGCGCCCGGGTGTTGGTGGTGAGATCGGGGGAGATCTCCTCCCACGTCATCCCGCCGTCGCGTGACCGCAGCACCAGCTGGGCGCCATGGTACACCACGTTGGGATCGTGCCGCGAGACCACGATGGGCGCCACCCACTGGAAACGGTACTTGAGGTCCTTGGCCGCCTGCCCCAGCTGCAGCTGGGGATAGGCCACCATGTTGCGCCGGTCGTCGGTGGCCTGGTCCCACCGGTTGATCGCCCCGCCGTAGCACCCGCCCCACACCACCTCGGGGCGGTCGGGGTGCAACGCCACCGGGCCGGTCTCGCAGCCGGAGGCGTAGCGCCACTCGTTCATCGGGTGCAGCACGTTGGGCCCGCTCCAGGCGGGGATGCTGATGCTGGTGTTGTCCTGCTGCGCCGAGTACACGCGATACGGGAAGCCGTTGTCCACCGCCACGTCGTAGAACTCGGCGGTGGGCTGCGCGTTCATGGAGGACCAGCTCCGCCCGTGCGTGAGCGAGACCACGGCGCCGCCGTCGTCGCCCAGCACCATCAGCCGCGGGTTGGCGGGGTTGATCCACAGGTCGTGCGTGTCGCCGTGCGGCACGTCGATGGGCGTGAAGGTCTTGCCGCCGTCCACCGAACGGTACAGCCCCGTGTTGAGGGCGTAGACGGTGTGGTCGTCCTGCGGATCGGCCTCGATGCGGGTGTAGTACCAGGCGCGCTGCCGCAGGCTGTTCTCGCTGTTGGTGCGCGTCCACGTCTTCCCGGCGTCGTCGGAGCGGTACACGCCCCCCTCGGGCTCGGCCTCGATGATGGCCCAGAGGCGGTCGGGGTTGGCCGGCGACACCGTGAGGCCGATCTTGCCGGTGAGGCCGGACGGGAGTCCGCCCCCCAGCTTGCTCCAGCTGTCGCCGCCGTCGATGGACTTGTAGACGCCCCCCTCGCGGCTGCCGGAGATCATCGTCCACGGCTTCCGCTCGGCGCGCCACATCGCCGCGTACAGGATGCGCGGATTGGCGGGGTTGACCACCACGTCCGAGGCGCCGGTGGAGTCGTTGAGGAAGAGCACCTTGTCCCACGTCTTGCCGCCGTCCTTCGTGCGGAAGATCCCGCGTTCGGCGTTGCGGCCGAACGGATGCCCCAGGGCGGCGAGCCAGACGACGTCCGGGTTGGTGGGGTGGATGGCCAGGCGCCGGATGGCACCCGATTCCGGCAGCCCCGTGAACGCCCAGCTGCGCCCCGCGTCGGTGGACTTCCAGACGCCGCGCCCCTGTGACGCGTTGCCGCGGATGTCCGCCGAGCCGGTGCCCACGTAAAGGACATTGGGATCGGAGTCGGCCACGTCGATGGCGCCGATGGAGCCGCCGAAGAAGCCGTCGGAGAGGTTCGTCCAGCGCGTGCCGGCGTCGTCGGTCTTCCAGACGCCGCCGCCGGTGCTCCCCATGTAGTACAAATGGGGCTGCCCCGCCACGCCGGTGACCGCGGTGGAGCGGCCGCCGCGGAAGGGGCCGATCATGCGGTACGTCAGCCCGGCGTAGAGGGCGGTGTCCACCGTGACCGCGGGGCGCGGCTGCGCAAACAGCGAAGCGGACAGCAGGGCGGGGAGCAGGGCCGGCAGGGCGACGAGGGGGCGCATGGGTCGCAGGGAGGCGGGGTTGCGGGGCGCGCGTCTCCGGGCGCGCGCGGGGGCATGCCCGAAACTAAGGGTGGCGCCACGCGAGCGCCCTGTGCGTGGTGCCAGCCCGTCTTCCCGCCGCCAGGGCCCCGGCCGTATGCTTGGCAGCATGACCTACCCCTTCGTTCCCCTGGACCACACGCCGCTCCCGCTTGAGGAGAGCCTGCAACGGGGACGGGCCTTTCTTGCCCGGATGCAGCGCCGTCGCACCACGCGGCACTTTGCCACCACGCCGGTGCCGCGTGCGGTCATCGAATGCGCCATCGCCACCGCCGGCACCGCCCCCAGCGGCGCGCACCAGCAGCCGTGGACCTTCGTGGCCGTCAGCGACCCGGCGCTCAAGCGGCAGATCCGCGAGGCCGCCGAGCGCGAGGAGCAGGCGTTCTACGCGGAGCGGGCCACCGAGGAGTGGCGGCAGGCGCTGGCGCCGCTGGGTACCGACGCGCACAAGCCGCACCTGACGGACGCGCCGTGGCTGGTGGTGGTGTTCCGCCAGGCCTACGGGCTGGCCCCCGACGGGAGCAAGACCACGCACTACTACACCACCGAGTCGGTGGGCATTGCCGTGGGGCTGTTCATCGCGGCGGTGCACCAGATGGGGCTGGTGACGCTCACGCACACCCCAAGCCCCATGGCGTTCCTGCAGGACCTGCTGCAGCGGCCGGCCAACGAGCGCGCCTTCCTGCTGCTGCCGGTGGGGCACCCGGCGCCGGACGCGCAGGTGCCGGACATCCACCGCAAGCCGCTGGAGGCGATCGCGGAGTTCCGGTAGGGGCCGCACTCCGGCGGGGTCTCGCCGTGGACCTTGCAGATGCGTCGCGTGCATGCAAGCCGTACAGGCGTGGCGTACATGCATGGCGTACAGGCTTTAGCTTGCCTGCAGGCATTACATGCAGTAGTCTGCATGCATGTCAAAGTCCCCGCGATCCGCCGTCCGTGAACCGGTGCAGGCCTACCTCGCCGGCGACGATGCCGCACTGCTGTCGCGACTGGCCGCCGCCACGGGGCTCAGCAAGGCCGAGGTGCTGCGGCGCGGCATTCGGGCGTTCGCGCGGGAGCAGGACGGTCCCAGCCCCATGCTGGCCTTCATCGCCGATCAAGGGGGCTGCCTCCCCGAGGCCGAACGCGTGGCGACGGACCAACGCCCCATCGACGACCGGCTGGCCGAGGCCTATCGGGACGTCGCGTCGTGAGCGCGGTGTTCCTGGACACCTCGGGGTGGCTGTCCGCCCTCAGCCCGCGGGAGGCCCAACACGCCGCCGCGCTGGGCGCCTACCGGGGGGGCATCCAGCGGGGCGAGCGGTTGGTGACCACCAACCTCGTCCTCGCGGAGATGCAGATCGTGGTGAGTCGCGCCCGGGATGCGGGGGAGGCGTTGCGGTTCCTGGACGCGGTCTACGCCGACCCGTCCCATGAGGTGGTGCACGTCACCCGGGAGCTTGAGCGAGCCGCCATCGACCGGTGGCTCCGGCGCTTTGCGGACCAGCGCATCTCCTTGGCCGACGCCACCAGCTTCGAGGTCATGCGGGAGCAACGAATCCAGCGGGTACTCACCCTGGACGCGCATTTCGCGCTCGCCGGGTTCCACACCGTCCCGTAGCCGCCGCAAGCGCAGGGCTTCCGGGGCAGACGTCCCCGGCGGTAGCGTAGGCGCAGCACGGGTCCTGCCCCGCCTCTCACTGCCCTTCACTCCCTCCCCCATGCGCTCCCTCCTGCTCCTGGCCGTGGCCGCGGCCCCCCTGGCCGCGCAGCCCGCCGCCAAGCTCCCCCCCGTGGCCGAGCAGGTGGCCGCGGCCACGCTCCCGCTTACCCCCGACCTGCGCGCCGGCGCCACCGTCATGGGGTACCGCGAACCGGGGAAGCTGGTGGTACTGCGGGAGGGGAAGAACGGCATGCACTGCCTGGCGCTGTACGTCACGCGCCCCGACTTCCACGTGGCCTGCTACCACGAGTCGCTGGAGCCGTTCATGGCGCGCGGGCGCGAGCTGCGCGCGCAGGGGATCACCTCGGGGACCAAGGTGGACTCGGCGCGCTTCGCCGAGATCAAGGCGGGGAAGCTGGCGATGCCGGTGCAGGGGTCGCTGCACACCATCACCGCCAAGAAGGAGCACTTCAACGCCGCCACCAACACGGTGAAGGAGGCCGGGCTGCTCACGGTGCTGTACATCCCGGGCGCCACGGCCAAGAGCATCGGCATCACGGAGACGCCGCAGGAGAGCGGCCCGTGGATCATGTTCCCGGGGACCCCCAAGGCGCACGTGATGATGGCCGGGAAGATGTAGCGCGGAGCCCCCGTGACGGGGGCTCGTTGTCGGCCGAGCTGTATACATGATTGGATGCAGACCCCCACCCCTCCCGCCATGCTCCGCACCCACCGCGCCGCGCTCCTCCTCGCCCCCCTCGCCGCCGCCCTCGGCGCCGCCAGCCCCGCTACCGCCCAGGCACCCGCAACCGCGCCGGCACCCGCCACCGCCGCCGCACCCCGCCAAGGCCCCACCGACCCCAAGGAACTCGAGGCCTTCCTCGACGGCCTCATGGCCGCCTACCTCCGCGACAAGCACATCGCCGGCGCCACCGTCGCCGTCGTCCGCGACTCCGCCCTCCTCCTCGCCAAGGGCTACGGCTACGCCGACCTCGCCAGACGCACCCCCGTCGACCCCCGCACCACCCTCTTCCGCATCGGCTCCATCTCCAAGCTCTTCACCTGGACCGCCGTCATGCAGCTCGTCGAGCAGGGCAAGCTCGACCTCGACGCCGACATCAATCGCTACCTCGACTTCAAGATCCCCGACACCTACCCCCAGCCCATCACCCTCCGGCACGTGCTCACCCACACGCCCGGGCTGGAGGAGGACGGGCGTGACCTCTTCACCGACGACCCCGCCCGCGTGGCCAGCATGAAGGACTGGCTGCCCGCGCACATGCCCGCCCGCGTCCGCCCCCCGGGCGTCCACGCCTCCTACTCCAACTGGGCCACCGCCGTCGCCGGCTACATCGTCGAACGCGTCAGCGGCCTCTCGTACGACGACTACATCGAGCGGCACCTCTTCGAACCGCTGGGCATGCGCTACGCCTCGTCGCGCCAGCCGCTCCCCGCCGCCCTCGCGCCACACCTGGCCCAGGGGTACGAATTCGTTGCCGCCACCGGCGCGTACACCCCGAAGAAGTTCGAGATCGTCACCGGCGCCGCCCCCGCCGGCTCCTTCAGCGTCTCCGCCGAGGACATGGCCGCCTTCATGCGCGCCCACCTGGCCAAGGGGGCGTGGAACGGCCGCCGCATCCTCGCCGACTCCACCGCCGTGCGCATGCAGACCCGCCTGCACGGCCACGATCCCCGCCTCCCGGGGTTCGCCCACGGCTTCTACGAACAGACCACCGCCGGCCCGCGCGCCATCGGCCATGGCGGCGACACCCAGTGGTTCCACTCCGACCTCATCCTCCTCCCCACCGAAGGGGTCGGCTTCTTCGTCTCCTTCAACACCAGCACCGGCAGCCAGGTCTCCTTCAAGCCCTTCGCCGACGACGTGCTGGGGCATTACTACCCGCAGCCGCTGCCCCCCGGCACGCCCACGGCGGCCGACGCCAAGGCGAACGCGCGCTTCGCCGGCGAATACGTGTTCAACCGGCGCTCCTACACCACCTTCCAGAAGGCCGTGGCCCTGTCGGGCGCGGTGAAGGTGGCCGCCGACACCAGTGGCGCCCTGCTGGTGGCCACCCCCTTCGGGGCCATGCGCATGGTGCGCGTGGACTCGCTCCTCTTCCGCGACGTGCAGGGGCACGACCTGCTGGCCTTCCAGCAGGACGCCAGCGGGGCCGTCACCCATGCATTCCTCTCCATGGCCCCCATGATGGTGCTGGAACGGCACCCGGGGGCACAGGCCCCCACGGTCCATCTGGCCCTCCTGGCGCTGGGGCTGCTCACCGCGGTGGGCACGCTGACGGCGGCCGTGGTGCGCCACTTCGGTCGCCACGGGCGGGTGGCCTCCCCCGACGCGCTGGTCCGGCAAGGGCGGTGGGTCATGGCGGGAGCTGCGCTGCTGGTGCTGGGCTTCGTGGCCGCCATCGCGGGGATGGCCGCCGATCCCATCAAGTACATCCTGGGGAACGACCTAGGCACCCTGAAGGCCGCCCTGGCGCTCCCCGTGCTGGCCGCGCTGCTCACGGCCATGGGCGCGGGGCTCGCCGTGCGCCAGTGGCGCGCCGGCGCCGGCTCGGTGGCGGTGCGCGTGCGGCACACCCTCGCGGTGGCGGTGATGCTGGCCTTCTGCTGGTCGCTGTACAGCTGGAACCTGCTCGGCTGGCGCCTCTGAGCGGTCCCCGGAACGGCGCGCACGCGCTAGGTTCTTCCCCGTGGAACACGCCTTCAGGAACGCGCCGGTCCTCTGGCGCCACCCCGAACCCCGCCCCCGCTACGACATCGTCGTGGTGGGGGGTGGGCTGCACGGGCTCTCCACGGCGTACCACCTGGCGCGGGAGCACGGCGCCACCAGCGTCGCCGTGGTGGAGCGCGGATGGCTGGGCACCGGCAACGCGGTGCGCAACACCACCATCATCCGCTCCAACTACCTGCGCGAAGAGAGCATGCCGCTCTACGACTTCTGCGTGCGCCGGTGGGAGCAGTGGCCGGAGGAGCTGGGACCGGAGATCCTCTTCGACCAGCGCGGACTCCTCACCCTCGCGCACTCGCAGGCCGAGGTGGCGGCCGGGCAGCGCGTGGTGTTCGCCAACCGCATGGCCGGCATCGACGCGGAGTGGGTGGAGCGTGACGACCTCCCCCGCCTCTGCCCCATCCTCGACATCTCCGACGCCCCCCGCTACCCGGTGTTGGGCGCGGCGTTGCAGCCGCGGGGCGGCATCGCGCGACACGACGCGGTGATGTTCCACCTGGCGCGCGCCTGCGACGCCATGGGGGTGCACCTGCTGCAAGGGTGCGAGGTCACCGGCTTCCTCCGCGATGGCGCGCGCGTGACCGGGGTGCGCACCAGCCGCGGGGACATCGGCGCGGCGCGCGTGGGGCTGGTGGCCGCCGGACGCACCCCGCTGCTGGCCCGCCTGGCGGGGATCGAGGTCCCCGTGCAGAGCTACCCGCTGCAGGCGCTGGTCTCCGACATCCACGAACCGTTCCTCCCCTGCGTCGCCCTCTCGGGGCGGCTGCACATGTACGTGAGCCAGGCGCACAAGGGGGAGCTGGTCATGGGCGCCGCGCGCGACCCGTACCGCTCCTACGCCCAGCGCGGCTCGTCGCACATCCTGGAGCAGCAGCTGCAGGCCGCGCTGGAGCTGTACCCCATCATGGCGCGCGCGCACCTGCTGCGCGTGTGGGCCGGCATCGTGGACGTCACCCCCGACGCGGCCCCCATCATCGGCGCCACGCCGCTGGACGGGCTGTTCCTCAACTGCGGGTGGGGGACCGGCGGCTTCAAGGCCACCCCTGGCTCGGGCGTGGTGTTCGCGCACGCGCTCGCCACCGGCACACCGCACCCGCTTGCGGTCCCCTTCGGGCTGGAGCGCTTCACCACCGGCGCGCTGGTGGACGAGCACGGTGCCGCAGGGGTGGCGCACTAGCATGCTGCACATCCCCTGCCCCCACTGCGGCCCCCGCGACGAGGTGGAGTTCCGCCACGCGGGCACGGGCGTCCCCCTCCCCGCCCAGGCCACCGATGCGGAGTGGGCGCGCGTGCTGTACCTGCGCGACACCCCGCTGGGGCCGCTCACCGAGCAGTGGGTCCACGTGCACGGCTGCCGGCAGTGGTTCCACGTGGTGCGCGACACGCGCACGCACGCCATCCTGGCCACGCACCCCATGGGGGCGCCCGCCACGGGCGCGGCCCCCGCGGAGTCGGCCCCGTGAGGCGCCTCCCCACGGGCGGCCTGGGGATCGACCGCACCCGCCCGCTGGCGTTCACCTGGAACGGCGTCCCCCTCACCGGATTCGCCGGCGACACGCTGGCCTCGGCGCTGCTGGGGGCCGGTGTGCGCGTGCTGGGCGCCAGCGTGGCGCTGGGACGCCCGCGCGGCATCATGAGCGCGGGGCTGGAGGAGGCCACGGGCTTTGCCCAGGTGGCGTGCGGCCCCGTGGAGGAGCCGTTGGTGCGCACCACCGCGCTGCCGCTGTACGAGGGGCTGGCGGCGCACGGACGCCTCGTGAAGGGGGCGCTGGTCCCCGCGCGCGACCCGGCGCGCTACGACAAGCGCTTCGCGCACTGCGACCTGCTGGTGGTGGGCGGCGGCCCCGCGGGGCGGGCGGCGGCGCTGGAAGGCGCGCGCGCGGGGGCGCGCGTCATCGTGGCCGAGGCCGCGCCGGTGCTGGGCGGCATGCTGCGGCGCGAGGTGCGCACCATAGCCGGCGCCCCCGCCGACGTATGGCTGCAGGCGGTGGAGCGCGAGCTCCGCGCCGCCCCCGACGTGACGGTGCTCACCGGCACCACCGCCGCCATGCCGCTGGACCAGAACGGGATGTGGCTGGCCCAGCGCGTGGGTGGTGCCCTGGCCGAGGCGGCGCGCGGCACCGCCCCCGTGCAGCGCCTCTGGCAGGTGCGCGCGCGCACCATCGTGCTGGCCACCGGCGCCCTCGAGCGGCCGCTGCTCTTCCCCGACAACGACCGGCCGGGGATCATGCTGGCCGGCGCCGCGCGGCACTATCTGCGGCAGTGGGCCGTGGCCCCCACGTGCGGGGTGGTGTTCACCGCACACGACGATGCGTATCGCACCGCGCTGGCATGGATCACCGCGGGGGTGCCGGTGGCCGCCGTGGTGGACCTGCGCCCGCCGGGCCCCGGTGCGCTCCGCGCCGCCGTGCGCGCCGCGGGGGTGCGCGTGCTGGACGAGGCGCAGGTGGTGGGCACCGATGCCGACGCCGAGGGGGCGCTGCGTGCGGTGCACGTGCGCGCCGGCGGCGCCGTCTTCACCATCGACACCGACCTGCTGGCTACATCGGCGGGGGTGGACCCCAACGTGCACCTGCACCTGCATATGGGCGGCGCCACCGCGTACGACGCGCGACTTGGCACCGCGGTGCCAGCGGCCCCGCTGCCCGGGCAGGCGCTGGCGGGGGCGGCCAACGGACGGCTGGCCCTGGCGGACGCGCTGGCGCAGGGCGCCGCGGTGGCACGCGCCGCGCTGGGCATGTCTGGTACGGTACCCGTGCCCGGCACCGACGATATGGACGAAGACCCGCCAGGGCTGTCCTGGCATGTGCCTGCCCCCGACGGCGACGAGTCGCGCAGCTTCGTGGACCTGCACCGCGACGCCACCGTGGCGGGACTCTGGCGCGCGGTGGACGCGGGGGCCACGCACGTGGAGCACGTGAAGCGCTACACCCTCATCGGCACCGGCGTGGAGCAGGGGCGCGCGGCCAAGGTGCTGGCGGCCTCGCTGGTGGCGGCACGCGCGGGGCACCCCGCCGCCGCGGTGGGGACCTCGGGGAGCCGCCCGCCGGTGGAGCCCATCCCCTTCCACCTGGTCGCCGGGCGCGCGCAGGGCGCCCGCTTCGACCCCGTGCGGACCACCGCGCTGCACGCCGAGCACGAGGCGCTGGGGGCGGTGTTCGAGCCGGCGGGGCCGTGGCGGCGGCCATCGCGCTATCCGCGCCCCGGGGAGTCGGCGGACGAGACCGTCCACCGCGAAGTGCGCGCCGCCCGCACCGGCGTGGCGCTGGCCGACGTGTCCACGCTGGGGAAGCTGGACGTGCGCGGCCCCGACGCGGCGTGGGTGCTGGACCAATTGTACGTGACGCCGCTGGCGTCGCTGCCGGTGGGGAAGGCGCGCTATGCGGTGCTGTGCCATCTCGACGGGTCCATCCTGGACGACGGCGTGGTGATGCGCACGGGCGAGCACCGCTACTTCGTGACCACCTCCACCGGGCACGCCGCCGCGGTGGTGGAGTGGATGGAGGAGTGGCTGCAGACCGAGTGGCCCGACAAGCGCTGCTGGGTGACGGCCGTCACGGAGCAGTGCTCGACGGTGGCGGTGGTGGGGCCGCAGTCTCGCGCGCTGCTGGCGGAGGTGGCGCCGGAGCTGGCGGTGGACAACGCGGCCTTCCCCTTTCTGGCGGTGCGCACGGCCACCGTGGCGGGGATTCCGGAGGCGCAGGTGGCGCGGGTGTCCTTCTCCGGGGAGCTGGCGTACGAAGTGAGCGTGCCGTGGCACGAGGGGCCGACGCTCTGGCGCGCGCTGCTGGCGGCGGGGGCGTCGCTGGGGGTCACGCCGTACGGGCTGGACGCGCTGCAGGTGCTGCGCATCGAGAAGGGGTACCTCATCGTGGGGCAGGACACCGAGGCGCTCACCACGCCGCATGACGCGGGGTTGTCGTGGATGGTGCCGGCGCGCAAGGCGTTCGTGGGGCGGCGCTCGCTGGAGCGCCCCACCGCCATGGCCGCGGGGCGCGCGCAGCTGGTGGGGTTCCGCTCCAACGATCCGCAGCTGGTGGTCCCCGAGGGGGCCGCGCTCACCACCGTGGTGGGGGCGCCGCCCCTGCCCATCCACGGGCACGTGTCCAGCAGCCGCCACAGCCCCACGCTGGGATGCGCGCTGGGGCTGGCGCTGGTGCGCGACGGGCGCGCGCGGCTGGGGGAGGTGCTCTACGCACCGCTGTTGGACGGGCGCGTGGCCGCGGTCACGCTGGTAGACCCCGTGCACTACGACCCGGCGGGGGCGCGCCGCGATGGCGCGGGGCACCATGGCTGACCGGGCGCCCGTCTCGCCCGCGCTGGTGGCGCGGATGGCCGCGGTGTCCACCCCGGCGGCCACCCTGCGCGCGCGGCCGCTGGGCGCCGTGGTCAGCGTGCGCGCCCGAGGGGGCGCCTGCGAGCGGGTGGCGGCGGCGTTGGGGGTGGCCGCGCTCCCCGGGCATGGCCCCGTGGCGGCGGCGCCACGGGGACGCGTGGTCTGGGTGCGCCCCGACGAGTGGCTGGTGATCGGCGACGCGGCGTCGCGTGCGCCGCTGCTGGCCGCGCTTGGCGAGGCGGTGGGGGACGGCACCGCACACGCGGAGGGCGCCGTGGTGGACCTCTCCGCCAGCCGCCATGCGCTGGAGCTGGCGGGCCCCCGCACGCGCGACGTGCTGGCCGCGGCGTGCGCGCTGGACCTGCATCCGCGCGCCTTCCCGGTAGGGCACGCCACGCAGACGCTGCTGGCGCGCGCGCCGGTGCTGCTGCAACTCGTCGACGACGCCCCCACGTGGCGCCTGCTGGTGCGCCCGTCGTTCGTGGCCTATGTGGTGGAGTGGCTGGCCGACGCGATGGAGGGAGCGTGAGGCGCATGACAGCCCTGCAGACCCCAACCCGAGGACCCCTGCGCATGACCCTCACCCTCAAGGCGGCGGCGCGGCGTGCCCGCGCCGTGCTCGCGGCCGGGCTCCTGCTGGTGCCCGCCGTCGGCGCCCAACAGCCCACCGCGCCGGCGTCCACCGCCCTCACGCGCCTCCTCGCCGATCAGGCCGCCCGCTTCCCCGGCAGCATCGGCGTGTACGTGAAGCACCTGGGCACCGGCGAGGAGGCCGCCCTCCGCGCCGACGACGCCTTCAACTCCGCCAGCGTCATCAAGCTCCCCGTGCTGACGCTGGCCATGCAGCTGGTGGACCGCGGCACGCTGTCGTTGGCGTCGCGCCTGGCCGTCACCGCCGAGAACAAGCGCGGCGGCAGCGGGATCCTGCAGCGCTTCGACGCGGGGCTGCAGCCCACGCTGCGCGACGTGCTGGCGCAGATGGTGATCACCAGTGACAACACCGCCACCGACCTGGCCATCGCGCAGGTGGGGGGCGTGGCCGCGGTGAACGCGTGGATCGCGGCCAACGGCGGCGGCATGACGCTGCTGTACACCGTGGCCGAGGTGTTTGCGGCGGCGCGCACCCCGGCCTACACGGCCAACCCGCGCGAGGCGGTGGCCAGCAACCGCGCCTACTGGCTGGGCGTCATCACCCCGCGCGCAACGGGGGCGCTGCTGGAGCGCATGCAGCGGTGCGCCGACGGTTCCGCGGCGGGGGCGCCGTTGGCGTCACGCCCCCTGTGCGAGGAGATGATGCGCATGATGCGCAACCAGCTGTCGGGGGACCGGCGGCTGCCCCACTATCTCGAGGTGCCGGTGGCGCACAAGACCGGCGACTGGCCGCCGTTCCTGGCCAACGACGTGGGAGTGATCGTCGCGCGGTCGGGGCCCATCGTGATGGTCGTGCTCACCAACGACATCCGCGGCAACTACGGCGAGGCGGAGGACCGCATCGGCGAGATGGCGCGCACGGTGGTGGCGTACTTCGACGGGCGGTAGCGGGGGGTCGCGACGACGGCGGCGGGCTCACACCGCCAGCAGCGGGACCTCGTAGCACGCCATCAGCGGATCGCGCGTGGCCAGCCGCAAGCCGCGCCCCACGGCCTGCGCCACCAACACCCGGTCGAACGGATCGGCGTGGTGCCACGGCAGCAGCGCCCCGCGTCTGGCGTCCTGCGCCGTCACCGGCAGCTCCACGAATCCCGTTGCCTCGGCAGCCTCGAGCCATTCGGGCGGCAGCGTCACCTTTCCCTTGGCCGCCTTGAGCTCCAGCTCCCATACGGACGCGGCGCTGTAGTACACCAGCCGCCGGGGATCGCTGATGGCCTCGCGGGCCGGCGGCGTCAGGCGCAACGGGTCGTGCAGGGCCCACAGCAGGGCGTGCGAGTCGAGCAGCAGGTTCACGGACGCTGGCCGCCCTGGTCCGTTGGCGCACGCTCGGCCACGCGCCGACGGGCCCCGGGTTCCACGGCCCCGCCGTAGAACAGGGTCTCCGTCTCGGTGTCAGGCGCCCAGCAATCGTCCGCCTCCACCACCGTGCCGGCCAGCGCGCCAAGCGTGCGCGGGCGCTCGCCAGCCGCCACGGGCACCAGCCGCACCAGTGGGGTCCCCGCCCTGGAGATGACCACCTCCTCCCCCGCCACGACCTCGGCAATCAGGCGGGAGAGCTGGGTTTTGGCGGCGTGGATGTTGACGACTTTCATGCAACTTAGTCTAGTCTAGTCCGTGCGGCCGTCAACGAGGGGCCGCCCCCCGCCCCGTCGACGCGAACAGCCCCGCCGCCACCAGCGCCATCGCGGCCCAGAACGCCAGCATGCCAAACCACCCCCACGCGTCCTTCATCAGCGGCACCAGCCAGATGGAGAGGATCCCCCCCACGTTCCCCATCAGGTTGAGCACCCCCGTGGCGGCCCCCTCCCCGTCGCCGGCCAGCGCCGCCGCGGTGGTCCAGAAGGGGGCCTCGCAGCTCACCAGGCACGCCGCCGACAGGCTGAGCGCCACGATGGCGAGCGTGGGGGTGGGGAGCCACGCCCCCAGCAGCACCAGCGACGCCGCCAGCGTGAGCCCCGTGATGGCCACACGCCGCCTGGCCACCGCGAGCCCCAGGGAGCGCGCCAG
>JBEIJM010000036.1:0-23449 GCA_040380205.1 Gemmatimonadaceae bacterium | reverse complement strand
CGCGTCGCTGGCGGCGCGCGCGCGGGCGGTGCGCGACCTGGTCACCGGCGCGCGCCGCCGCCGGGTGGCGGCCATCGAGCGGCAGCTCCCCGAGGCGGTGGACATGCTGGTGGGCGCGCTGCGCGCCGGCTACGCGCTGTCGGCGGCGCTGCAGTTCGTGGGGGAGCAGCAGCCCGCGCCGCTGGGCCCGGAGTTCAAGCGGGTGGCCGGCGAGCAGCAGCTGGGCGGGGACACCCGCGACGCATTGGACGGGCTGCAGGCGCGGCTGGGGACGCTGGACGCGCGGCTGCTGGTGCTGGCCATGCAGGTGCAGCGCGAGACCGGCGGCAACCTGGCCGAGATCCTGGCCACCATCGGGCAGGTGATCCGCGAGCGGCTGGAGTTTCGCGCGCAGGTGGAGGTGCTCACCGCCGATGCCCGCCTGTCGGCGGTGGTGCTGGCCGCGTTGCCGCTGGTGCTGTTCGTGGGGGTGCGGGCCATGAACCCGGCCTACATGGCGCCGCTCACCGGCACCCCGGCGGGGCGGTGGCTGGTGGGGTACGCGCTCACGTCGCTGGCGGTGGGGACGTTGGTGCTGCGCCACATGGCGCGGGTGGAGGCCTGACCATGGACGCCGTGCGGGCAGGGATGGGGGCGCTGGTGGCGGTGACCACGGCGGCGGCCGCGGTGGCGCTGTGGGCGGCGGCGGCGGAGCGGCAGCGGCGCCGGATGGTGCGCCGCATCGCGACCGGGGCGTCCGCCGAGGGGGCTGCTCTGGCCGCCCCTCGCCAGGGCGCCGCGCGCGCGCAGGGGGGCGTGGCAACCCGTCTGGGCGACTGGCTGGCGGCGCGCGTCCCGGCCGAGTTGGGCGAGGACCGCGTGCTGGCCAGTCGTCTGGTGCGCGCCGGCCTCGAGAGCGAGGAGGCGCCGCTGCTGCTGGCGGTGGCGCGCGTGGGGCTGGCGGCGGGGCTGCCCCTGCTGGCGCTGTGGCTGGGGCCGGCCCATCCGCCGCTGCTGCGCGCGCTCTGGGTGGCACTGGCCGCCGCGGTGGCGCTGCTGGCCCCGTTTGCGCTGCTGGACCGCCTCACCGCCGTGCGTCAGCGGGCGCTGCGGCGGGCGCTCCCCGACACGCTGGACCTGCTGGTGGTGTGCGTGGAGGCGGGGGTGTCCATGGACGCCGCGCTGCAGCGGGTGGCGCGCGAGATGGGGCCGGTGCACCCGCGGCTGGCGTCGGAGCTGGCGGTGATGAACCGCCGCCTGGCCGCCGGGCTCACGCGGGACGAGGCGCTCACGGGGCTGTACCTGCGCACCGGCGTGGATGAACTGCGCACGCTGGCCGCGCACCTGGTCCAGGCCGAACGCTGGGGCACGTCGATTGCCACGGTGCTGCGCGCGACCGCCAAGGACCTGCGCCGCCGGCGCCGGCTGGCGGCCGAGAAGCGCGCCGCCACCGCCGGAACCCGCATGCTCCTTCCCCTCGCCCTGTGCATCTTCCCCACCATCTTCGTCGTGTTGCTGGGCCCTGCGCTGCTGCAGGTCGGCAAGGCCTTCGGGGTGGGGCCGTGAGCGCCCCCCGGCGTGACGGGCGCGTGCGCCGCGGGGGCACGCTGGTGCTGGTGGCGGTGCTCCTCACCGTCCTGGTGGGGTGCGCGGCGCTGGCGGTGGATCTGGCGCGCGCCTATGGCGTGCGCACCCAGCTGCGCACGCTGACCGACGCGGCCGCGCTGTCGGGGGCCACCGACCTCGCCCGCCAGGCGGCGGAAGGGGACGCGCTGTCCCGCGCGCTGGCCTTGCGCGCCGGCAACCGCGTGGGGGGCACGGTGATGGGTGACGTCGGCATGGGCGCGAGCGATGTCGTGCCCGGCACCTGGGACTTTGCGGCCGGCGCGTTCACCCCCACGGCGTGGGCGGCGGCCACGGCCGTGCGCGCCACCGCGCGCCACCAGCTGCCGTGGAGCTTCGCGCGGATCTTCGGCACCGAGGGGCGCGCGCTCACCGCGACCGCCATCGCCGCGCTGGGGTCGCCCCGGTGGCGCCGCTGCCTCACCCCCTGGGCGGTGCCGTACAGCAACCTGCTGGTCACGCTGGGGCGCCCCGCCACCGACACCGCCTACCGCCTCACCGCTGCCGACGTGGCGCTGCTGCGCGACGGGCAGCTCCCCATCGTGTTCAAGGTGTCGTCGTCCACGCAGGACCTGGGGGGCGCGGTGGTGGGGGGGAGCGCCATCAACGGCAACTACTACGCGGTGCGCCTGCCGCCGGTGCAATACGCCAACGGCAGCGCCGGCAACCCGCAGGGGGGCGCCAGCGTGTACCGTGACGCGCTGGGGAGCGTGGCCTGCACCGGGGACAGCCGCACCGCCGGCGTGGGCGACTGGCTGGACCTCCAGAACGGCAACATGGTCGGCCCCACGCGGCAGGGGATGCAGGCGCTGTGCGGCGGGGCGGGGAACAGCTTTGGCTGCAACGCGCCCGTGTATCTCCCCATCTGGAACGCCCGCAGCGGCGGCAGCGCCAGCGCGTGGGTGCAGGTGCTGTACGTGGGCGCCTTCGTGGTGACGCAGTTCAACAACGGCGCCGTGACCGGCTACCTCACGGCGCTGTCGGCCGATCCCTACACGGGCGGTTTTGAGCCCCGCCCGGGGCCGGTCATGCGGGGCGCGCTGGTGCAGTAGCGCGCCCCCCGCCTGTCCCTACCCTCGCATCCAGCGCAGCAGCTCGGCCACCGTGGCGCGCTTGCCGGTCATCAGCAGCCCCACGCGGTAGATCCGCGCCGCCGCCCAGATGGACACCGCCGCCCCCACCGCCACCGAGGCGAGCGCCAGCGCCACCTCGCGCCCCGGCACCTGCGTGACGGTCATGCGCATGGGCATCATGATGGGCGCCGAGTGCGGCAGCAGCGACAGCACCCGCGCCACCGTCCCGTCGGGCTGCATCAGCGCCGACTGCGCGAACACGATGGTGGACACCAGCAGCACCATGACGGGCGTCTGCGCCTGCTGCGCCTCCTGCTCGCTGTTCACGCTGGCCCCCGTGGCCGCGAAGATCCCCGCGTACAGCAGGAAGCCGGTCACGAAGAAGGCCAGCAGCACCGCCACCATGTCGCCCCCCACCGCCGGGAGCGCAAAGCCCGGGGGCGCCGCCCCCACGGCCCGGAACAGCGGCTCCCGCCAGCTCCAGAACGCCGCCGCCGTGCCCAGCCACACCCCCATCTGCGTGAGCCCCACGCCGCACACCCCCAGCACCTTCCCCAGCAGCAGGCGCGCCGGGGAGATGCTGGCAATCACCACCTCCGCCACGCGCGACTGCTTCTCCTCCAGCACCCCCCGCATGACGTTGATGCCGTAGATGAACGTCAGCATGTAGAGCAGCATCGCCACCGCCAGCCCCACCACCAGGTTGAGCTCCCCCGAGCCGCCGCGCCCGCGCGCGGACAGCCGCTCGGTGGCCATCCGCACCGACGTGGACGCCAGGAGGCGCCCCAGCGCGGGGTCCACGCCCCCCTGGTCAATGCGCCACGCCACCAGCGCGCGCTCCACCGCCGACTCCAGCCGCTGCATGGCGAACAGCGCCGTGGTGTTCCCCCCCGCGTAGCGCGCCGCGCCCGCCGCCAGGGTGGTGCTGTCCAGCACCAGGTACCCGCGCACCGAGTCCGCCACCACCAGGCGCGTGGCCAGCGACTCCGCCGCCGCCACCTCGCCCCCCGTGGCCGTGATCACGCGCGGCGGGGTGTCGGTGCCCATGGCGCCCCCCGCCAGCGAGGTGGCCACCCGCGCCCCCAGCCCCACGCCGGTGGCGTCCACCACCACGATGCGGGCGCCATCCCCGGTGCCCTTGTCGCGGTCCGCCAGCAGCGGCGGAATGAGCATCACCCCGCCGAAGAACACCGGCCCGAACAGCGTGGCAATCACGAACCACTTGGACTGCACCCGCTCCAGGTACTCGCGGCGGATCACCGCCCACAGCTTCCGCGCCCCGCGCATGCCGTCACCCATGGCCGCTCATCCCCGCTTCCACGTGGGCCGCCCCCACCTTGTCCAGGAAGATGCGGTGCAGCGACGGGCGCATCCGCTCGAACCGCTCGATGGGCGCCCCCGCCGCCACCAGCCGCGCCAGCAGCGCGCCGGCCGCCGCCTCGGGCGCCAGCTCCAGCTCCAGGTAGCGGTTGGAGTCGTCCACCCGCCGCACCAGCGCCGGGTCGGCCAGCACCGCCTGCACCGCCGCCGACGGCGCGCCGTCCAGCGCCAGCGCCACCAGCGGCGCGCCGTGCGCCTCGCGCACCGCCGCCACCCCGCCGTCCAGCACCTTCTCCCCCCGCGCGATGATGCACACCGCGTCGCACATCCGCTCGGCGTTGTCCATGATGTGCGTGCTGAAGATCACCGTGCGCCCCGCCTGCCGGAGCGCCACCACCGTGTCCTTGAGCGCCTGCGCGTTCAGCGGGTCCAGCCCGCTGAAGGGCTCGTCCAGGATCACCAGCGCGGGGTCGTGCAGCAGCGCGCCGATGAACTGCACCTTCTGCTGCATCCCGCGCGACAGCTCCTCCACCTTGGCGCCCCCCCAGTCCTTCCCCGCGTCGCGCAGCGCCAGCCGCTCCAGCCACGCGTCGATGCGCCGGTCCAGGTCGCGCCCCGCCAGCCCCTTGAGCTCCCCCAGGAAGCGCAGCATGCGCCGCACCCGCATCTTGCGGTACAGCCCGCGCTCCTCGGGGAGGTACCCCACCCGGTCCACCAGCGCCGGGTCGCGCGCCGGGCGCCCCAGCACGCGGATCTCCCCCCGGTCCGGGGCGATGATGTTGAGGAGCATCCGGATGGTGGTGGTCTTGCCGGCGCCGTTGGGGCCCAGCAGGCCATAGACCGTCCCCGCAGGGACGGTGAGCGACAGCGAGCGCACGGCCACATGGTGCGCATACGCCTTGGCCACGTCGCGAAGGTCGAGGGCGGCTTCTGCCATGCGCACAGTCTAGCAGCGGGACCGTCGCGCCGCCCGGTCCGCCCGGCGATATTGGCCCCCATGCCCGCGGCCGCCGCCGTTCCCCCCATGCCTGCGCCCCCGCTCCGCTTCTCCCGGCAGGAGCTGGCCGGCGCCTTTGGCGACCTGGGGACCGACCTCCCGCTGCTGGTGGGGGTGGTGCTGGCCACCGGGATGAACGCCCCCATGGCGTTCCTCCTCTTCGGCGCGCTGCAGGTGGCCTCGGGGCTCACCTATCGCCTGCCCATGCCGGTGCAGCCGCTCAAGGCCATGGCGGCCATCGCCATTGCCGGCCGCCTCGCTCCGCCGCTGCTGGCCGCGGGCGGCCTCATCGTGGGGGCGGTGATGCTGCTGCTGGCGCGCACCGGCGCCCTGGAATGGATGGCCCGCACGGTCCCCAAGCCGGTGGTGCGCGGCATCCAGGTGGGGTTGGCCATCCAGCTGGGCACGCTGGCCCTGACCCGCTTCCTCCCGGCCAACGGACCGCGCGGCTGGCTGGTGGGGGCCGTCGCCCTGCTGGCGGTGCTGGCGCTGCGCACCAACCGGCAGCTCCCCGCCGCGCTGGTGGTGGTGGGCGCCGGCGCCGCCTATGCGCTGGCCACCTGGCCCGCCGGGCAGCCGCTGCCGCTGGCGTTCCACCCGCCCGCCCTCCCCGCGCGCTGGCCCACCCCGGCGGAGTTCGCCCAGGGCGCGCTGCTGCTGGCACTGCCGCAGCTGGCGCTGTCGCTGGGCAACTCGGTGCTCGCCACGCAGCAGGTGGTGCGCGACCTGTTCCCCCAGCGTGCCCCGCTCACGGTGCGCACCATCGGCACCACCTACGCGCTCATGAACCTGGCCGCCGCCCCGCTGGGCGGGCTCCCGGTGTGCCATGGCTCGGGCGGCATGGCGGGGCACTACGCCTTCGGCGCCCGCACCGGGGGCAGCGTGGTGCTCTACGGCGGGTTCCTCCTCCTGGCCGGGCTCTTCCTTGTGGGCGACCCCGCCGCCTTTCAGCGCCTCTTCCCCGCGCCCGTGCTGGGCACGCTGCTGCTGGTGGAGGCCGCCGCGGTCCTCTGGCTGGTGCGCGACCAGCTGGCGCAGCCGCGCGCCCTGGCGCTCGCGCTCGCCTGCGGCGCCGCCGCCGCGTGGCTCCCCTACGGCTACGCCGTGGCGCTGGTGGCCGGCACGCTGGTGTGGCGCCTCGCGTTCGCGCGCTAGATTCCTCGCGTTCCCCGTGGGCGGCCCCTGGCCGTCCCGCCTCGCGGACTCCCAGCCCGTCCTGCCAATGCGCACCCGCCAGCTTGCCGCCCTCCTCGCCCTCGGCGCCGCCGTCACCACGGCCTTCACCGCGCCGCGTCTCGTCGTCGACCTCTCCGGCAAGTGGGCCGGCTCGGTGGACGGTCCGCAGGGCGCCATGCCGCTCGCCATGAGCTTCACCCAGAAGGGCGACAGCCTGGGCGGCTCCCTCGAGTCCCCCGCCGGCTCCACCCCCCTCATGGGCATGGTCAAGGCCGACTCGGTGTTCTTCGCCTTCAACTTCGACGCCGGCGGGCAGGTGGTCCCCATCAATGGCACCGCCATCGTGAAGGACGACACCACCATGGTCGGCTCCCTCGAGGTGACCGGGATGGCGGCGTTCCCCTTCACCGCCACCAAGCAGAAGCCGTAACCGCCCATGCCCACCCCCTCGCGTCTCCCCGCCCTCCTCGCCCTGGCGGCGGGGGGCGCGCTGACGGTCCTCGGCGCCACCGGGGCGGGGAGCCTCCCCGCCGTGGGGCGCCTCCTCTCCCCCAGCGTGGGGGTGTGTGGCGGGCCGCGCACGACGACCTCCCCGCGCAGGCTGAGGGGATGCTCCCCGGCCTCGACGCGGAGGTCACCGTGCGCTACGACCAGCGCGGCGTGCCGCACCTCTTCGCCACCACCACCCTCGACGCCATGCGCGCGCTGGGGTACGTGGTGGCCCGCGACCGCATCTTCCAGCTGGAGCTGCAGTCGCGCGCCGGCGAGGGGACGCTCACCGAACTGGTGGGGGCCGTGGCGCTCCCCGCCGACCGCGAGACGCGCCGCCTGGGGATGCCGCGCGCCGCCGAGCGGAACTGGGCCGGGATGGACAGCACCTCGCGCGCGGCGCGCGTGCTGCGCGCCTACGCCGAGGGGATCAACGCCTACCGCGCCACGCTGTCGGTGGCCGACTATCCGGTGGAGTACAAGCTGCTGGGACGCGCCCCGCGCCCGTGGCGCCCCGAGTACGCGCTGCACCTGTTCAACCGCATGGGCTACACCCTCGCCAGCAACCCCGGCGAGCTCAACCTGCTCAAGGCGCGCGCCCTGGTGGGGGACAGCGCCGCCCGCGTGCTCTTCGACACCGACTCGCCGGTGCAGGAGCCCATCCAGCCGTACGGCGCGGCGCCCCGCACCCTCGCGCAGCGCGTCCCCGCCCCCGGCGCCCCCGACAGCGCCGCCGCGCGGCTGGTGGCGGCGCTCACGGCCCGGCAGGCCGAACCGTCGCTGCTGGCGTGGGCCCGCGACCCCGACGCCGCCGACCGCGAGGCGCGCGCCTTCGCCAGCAACAACTGGGCGGTGGCGCCCGCGCGCTCGGCCACCGGCACGGCCCTCCTGGCCGGTGACCCGCACCTCGAGCTCACCCTCCCCAGCATCTGGTACGAGGTGCACCTCGTCGTCCCCGACAGCATGGACGTGGGCGGGGTCAGCATCCCGGGGCTCCCCGGCATCAGCATCGGCTACACCCGCGCCTTCGCGTGGAGCGCCACCAACACCGGCGCCGACGTGATGGACTTCTGGCGCGAAACGGTGGACAATGCCAGCGCCCCCACGACGTACGAGCTGGACGGCCAGCGCGTCCCCTTCGCGGACACGCGCATCGAGCAGTACCGCGACGCCGCGGGCGCGGTGATCGCCACCGACACGGTGTACTACACGCACCGCGGCCCCATGACGCGCCAGGGGAGCGAGTGGCTCTCCATGCGCTGGACCGTGCTGGAGGCGGGGCGCGAGATCGAGGCGTTCCTGGCCGGCCAGCAGGCCGCCACCGCCGGCGCCTTCCTGGACTCCATGGCGGTGTACTACAAGGCCCCGGCGCAGAACTGGATCGTGGCCGACACCGCCGGCACCATCGCCATCCGCAGCACCGGGCGCTACCCCGTGCGCGCCGACAGCGGCCGCGGCACGGTCATTCGCGACGGGCGCACCCGCGCCACCGACTGGATCGGCGATTGGCCGGTGAGCCGCTATCCGCAGGCCATCCGCCCCGCGCAGGGGTATCTGGCCTCCGCCAACCAGCAGCCCATCGACCCCGCCGCCGAGGCGCTCTACCTGGGTGCCGACCCGCAGTACGAGACGTGGCGCGCGCTGCAGATCAACCGGCTGCTGCGCGCCGACGCCGCGGTCACTCCCGACGCCATGCGGCGCTACCACACCGACCCCGGCAGCGTGCGCGCCGAGACGCTGGCGCCGGCGCTGGTGCGCGCCGCGCGCGCCAAGGCCGCCGCGGGGGACACCAGCGCGTCGCTGGCCGCCGCCGCCGCGCTGCTGGGCGCGTGGGACCACCGCTACACCCGCGACAACACCGCCGCGCGTCTCTTCGAGACCGCGCTGCAGCGCGCGGCCACGCTGCTGTACGACGAGCTGGTCCCGCCGGGGGACAGCGTGCGCGTGGCCACCCCTACCGACGCGCAGCTCCCCGGGCTGATCGCCGATTCCGCCAACGCGTGGTGGGATCGCCGCGCCACGCCCGCGCGCGAGACGCGCGACGACATCCTGGCCGCCGCGCTGGCCTCGGCCTACGACACGCTGGTGGTGCAGTACGGCAACCCCGCCGCCACGCCGTGGACGTGGGGGAAGGTGGCGCCGGCCTCCCCCAACCACCTGCTGCGACTGGCCGGCTTTGCCGCTCCGTACCGTCCCGTGGACGGCGGGCGCGGCACCCTCAACCCCTCGGTGGGCCCCGGCGTGCGCCGCGCCAACTTTGGCGCCTCCTGGCGCATGGTGGCGGAGATGGACCGGCAGCCGCGCATCCGCGCCGTGTACCCCGGCGGACAGAGCGGCAACCCCGGCTCGCCGCGCTATCTCGACCGCTACGCCCTGTGGGCCGACGGCCAGCTGGACAGCGTGCGCACCCCGCGCACGCCGCAGGACCTCACCGCCGCGGACACCCGCGCGGTCCTCACCCTCAAGCGCTGACGGAGCCCGCATGACCGGATTGGCACGCGTGGGCGCCGCACTGGCGCTGCAGGTGGTGGCCCAGCAGCTGCTGGGACCGTGGGGCGCTGCGGTGGCGGGCATCGCCACCGGCGTGATGAGCCGCGAGGGGCGCGCCGGACGGCTGGGCGCCTACAGCGCCGCCGGCGCGGCGGGGATCCTCCTCCTCGCGGCGATCGCACGGGGGTACACCATCCCGCAGTTCGCCCAGCAGCTGGCGGGGAACTTCAACGTCCCGGCGGCGGCGCTGTATGCAGCCACGCTGCTGCTGCCGGCGCTGCAGGGCGGGCTGCTGGCGGCCGGGGCCAGCCGCCTGCTGCGGGCGGGAGCGCCGGCCACGGCCTGACTGCCGCGCCGTGCCGTGGTGACCTTTGCACGCCCCCGCGCCTCGGCACGGGGGCGTGCGGCGTTTCGGGGGACGCCTACTTGAGCGTGCCGTCCAGCTCGGCCCACACGCGGCGCACCGCCACGGGCGCCTGCTGCCCCGCCAGGAACCACCCACCAATGGCCCCCCACTGCGCTTCGGCCACGGCCTGCTCCACCGTGCGCCCCGCCCCCTTCAGCCGCTTCACCTCGGCGATCACCGCGGTGACCGCGTCGCGGAACGTCACCAGCTCCTCGCGCGACACCGCCGGCGTGTCGATGAAGCCGTGCCCGGGGATGAAGTGGCGCACCCCCGGCAGCGCCAGCGCGCGGTCGATGGTGGCCGCCCACTCGGTGGGGTAGGCCGAGCGCATCGCAGGAAAGACGCGGCTCAGGTAGGCCTCGCTCATGAACAGCAGCTGCAGGTCGGGGAGGTGCACCATGAGGTCGCCCCCCGTGTGCGCGCGCCCCAGGAAGCGCACGTGCACCTGGCGCCCCCCCACGTCGATCACCTCGTGGTCCCCCGTCATGGCGCGCGACGGCACCACCACGCGCCGCCCGCCCGTGGCCGCCGCCGAGTCGCGCCGCAGCTGCGCCAGCGACGCGGGGTGCACCACGTACCGCACGTCGGCCGGGAGCTCGCTGTTGCCGGCGGTGTGGTCGCCGTGGTCGGAGCCCACCACGTACCAGCGGACGGGGAGCGGGGTGAGGGTGCGGATCCGCTCCAGCATCGTGCGCGTGGCGGCGGGGCTCCCCTGGCCGTCGGCCACCAGCACCCCCTGCGTCCCCACGACGATCAGGCTCACCGTAGTGAAGCCCGGTTGGCGGATCTCCTCGTAGCCGTACACGCCGTCGGCCAGCCGGATGAACCGCGGGAACGCCGAGAGGGGCACCCCGCGGGCGGCGGGATCGGCCGTGCGCGGGAGCCCCTCGGCCGGGGGCGCGGCGGCGGGCTGGGCGTGCAGGCGGCCGGAGGCCAGGAGCGCTGTCGCCAGGAGGGCGGCAGCCGCGCGGCGGCACACGGCGGGGGAGGGGAGGGGGAGGCGGGTGCGCATGGCTCGAAGATGTGCGCCGGGTGCGTCACCGGCCAGCAACGGCGCGGCCGGGGGGCTCGCCAACGGCCGGTCCGGCCGCCAACGTAGCGGCACGCCGGCGCCCCGTTCGTGCGCCCGGTATCCGTGCTTTCCCCCTTTCCGTCATGTGCCATGCCCTCTTCCGCGCTGGGTGAATTCCTCGGGACGCTGGTGCTCATCCTCCTTGGCAACGGCGTGGTGGCCGGCGTGTCGCTGGAGCGCTCCAAGGCCAACGGCGCCGGCTGGATGGTGATCACCGCCGGGTGGGGCTTTGCGGTGCTGTGCGGCGTGCTGGTGGCGGTGGCGCTGGGGGCGCCGGGGGAGCTGAATCCCGCGGTAACGCTGGCCGTGCATTTGGGCGGCAAGTACGGACCCACCGAGGTGCTGGCGCACATCACCATGCAGATGCTGGGGGCCATGGCCGGCGCGGCGCTGGTGTGGTTGCACTACCTGCCGCACTGGGAACTCACCAAGGACGCCGACGCCATCCGCGGCTGCTTCTGCAACACGCCGGCGGTGCGGCGCACCGGGGCCAACCTGGTGGCGGAGGTCATCGGCACCGCGGTGCTGGTGCTGGTGGCCACCGCCATTGGCAGCAGCGGCGTGGCGGGGAGCACGCCCGCCAGCAACCTGGGCCCCGCGCTGGTGGGGGCGCTGGTGTGGGGGATCGGCCTCTCGCTGGGCGGCCCCACGGGGTACGCCATCAACCCCGCGCGCGACCTGGGGCCGCGGGTGATGCACGCGCTGCTCCCCATCGCCGGCAAGGGGCACAGCGACTGGGGGTACTGGTGGATCCCCGTGGTGGGGCCGCTGGTTGGGGGCGCGGTGGCGGCGGTGCTGTGGCGGGTGGTGGGGTAGGGGCAACGGCCGAGGTGACATAGACGCCAGGGGGAGGTGGTTAGGCGCCTGGTCCGAGTGCGTGCCTTCTGCCACGCCACCCTGAGGCGTCGCGTCCGTCCTGGGCGTTCTTCCGGAAATTCGCCGGTCGCACATGTAGTCACATGAGACTACATTGCGGCCATGAAGACCATTGGCGTGCGCGAACTCAAGGCCCACCTCAGCCGCGTCCTCCGCGACGTCCGGGGCGGGGAAACGGTCCTCGTCACCGACCGGGGCCAGGTGGTGGCCGAGTTGCGTGCCCCAGACGGGGGGACGTTTGTCGAGTCGCGCACCGACCGCGTCTTCGCCCGGCTCGCCTCGGCCGGGGCGCTCCGCGTCGCCGAGCGGTCCGCCCAGCCGTATCAGGCCAGCCCGGTGCGCGCGAGTCGCGGGCTGGCGCAGCAGCTGCTGGACGAGGGGCGGGGCGACCGGCTCACCGATTCGCCCGGGCCGTGATCCTCTACGTCGAATCCAGCGCCGTGCTGGCCTGGCTGCTCAATGAGCCTGGCGCCCCGGCGGTGCTCCAGCAGCTGCGGGCCGCCGAGCGGGTGTGTACCTCGGTGCTCACGGGGGTGGAGTGTGCGCGGGCGCTCACGCGGGCGCGGCAGATGGGGCGTCTTTCGCGGGTGGAGGAGCTGGCCGCCAGCCAACTGCTGGCCACCGCAGAAGCGGGGTGGGACCTGTTCGCCATGACGGACGCCGTGCTGGTGCGCGCCCGCGCGCCCCTCCCCAACGATCCGGTCCGCACGCTGGACGCCTTGCACCTGGCCACGGCGCTCGTGCTACGGGAGCATGTGGGGGCCGTCACCATCCTCTCCCTCGACGACCGGATCCGCGTGAGCGCGGCGGCGCTGGACTTTGACGTGGTGCTTGAGGCGTCACCCCGGGACCTCATACCCCCCGCCCCATGATCCCCATCCGCCTCCTCACCGCCGCGCTCCTCGCGCCCCTCGCGGCATCCTCCGCGCAGTCGCCCGCGCAGTCGCCCGCGCGCGCCCTCCCCCCAGACTCCATCGCCCCCGCGCTGCAGCGCCTGGCCGACAGCCTGGTGGCCGCGCGTCCGCGCCTCCCCGGCATCGTCATCGCCGTGCAGTCCCGTTCGCTGGGGCGCCGCTGGAGCGTGGCCGCCGGGCTGTCCGATTCGGCGCGTCGCGTGCCGCTGCGCCCCGAGCAGCCGCTGCGCATCGCCAGCAACACCAAGACGTACGTGGCCGCCGCCCTCCTGCGCCTGGTGGAGCAGGGGCGCCTGGCGCTGGGCGACCCGCTGGCCAAGCACCTCCCGGCGCCCCTCAACCAGCTGCTGCGGCGCGACGGCTACGACACCGACGCCATCACCATCGAGCAGGTGCTCAGCCACCGCGCGGGCTTTCATGAGCACCCCGCCGTCCCCAGCTACGTGGCGCGGCTGCGCACGGCGCCGCGCTACAAGTGGACGCGCGAGGAGCAGCTCCAGTGGCTGGTGGACAGCCTGGCCCCCGTAGGCCCGCCGGGCGGGCAGTTTCGCTACTCCGACAGCGGCTACACGCTGCTCGGGGCCATCATCGAGCGGTATGCTGGCGAGCCGCTGGGGCCGGCGGTACGGCGGCTGGTGGGCTTCGACGCGCTGGGGCTGCGCGCGACCTGGTGGGAGACGATGGAGCCCGCCCCGCGCGACGCGCCCCCGCGCGCGCACCAGTACCTGGGCGGCCTCGATGCGTATGACATCGATCCCTCCTTCGACCTGTACGGGGGCGGGGGGATCGTGGCGCCCATGGCCGACCTGGCGCGGTTCGTGGCCGCGCTGCTGGAGGGGCGCGTGTTCGCGCGGCCGGCCACGCTGGACACCATGCTGGCGCCGCGCAGCGCCGACATGGCGGGGTACGGGCTGGGGATCTTCGGCGCGAACGTGCGTGGCTTGCACGGCTACGGGCACAGCGGCTTCTGGGGCACCACGGCCATGGTGTTCCCCGATGCCGGCATCACCATCGCCCTCGCCGTGACCGACCAGGGCGAGCTGCGCATGGCCAACGCCGTCATGGGGACCGTGCTGGCGATGTTCGGGGCCGGACGGTAGCCCGTCGCCCCGCCGTTACCCCCGCGCCTTCCGCCCCGCGCGGTACCGCGCGCACCACCCTTCCCACCACCCCGCAAACGTCCCCGCCGCAATCCGCGCGCGTGCCTCCGCCATCAGCGCCAGCAGCAGCGTGAGGTTGTGCAGCGCCACCAGCCGCGGCCCCAGCGGCTCCTCGGTCACGAACAGGTGGCGCAGGTAGGCGCGGTCGTACTGCGTGCAGGCGGGGCAGGGGCACCCCGCCACCAGCGGACGCCGGTCGGTGCGGTGCGGGCCGCGCAGCACCTGCACCGTGCCGTCGGGGGTGAACGCCGTGCCGTGCCGCCCCATCCGCGTGGGCGCCACGCAGTCGAACAGGTCCATCCCGCGCGCCACCGCCTCCAGCAGGTCGTCGGGGAACCCCACCCCCATCAGGTAGCGTGGGCGGTCGCGCGGCAGCAGCGGCGCGCAGGTGTCAAAGGTGGCGTACATCAGCGGCTTGGCCTCCCCCACGCTCAGCCCCCCCACCGCGATCCCCACCCAGTCCCCCGCCTGCAGAATGCCCGCAATCGACGCCCGTCGCAGGTCGTCGTAGGTCCCCCCCTGCACGATGGGGAACAGCGCCTGTGGCGGCGCGGTGGCGTCGTCGATCAGCGGCGGCGCCCCGTCGGCCACCACGAAGGGCGCGCCCACCGGCAACGGCGCGCGCCCCTCGCGCCCGATGCGGTCGAACGCCACGCGGCACCGCGTGAGCCACCGCAGGCTCCGCTCCATGGCCGCGCGCGACGCCGCATGGTCGGCGCCGCCGGCGATCAGCTCGTCCAGCTGCATGATCACGTCGGCGCCCAGGTTGCGCTCGATCGCCATCACCCGCTCGGGGGTGTAGTGGTGGCGTGCGCCGTCCACCTTGCTGCGGAAGGTCACCCCCTCCTCGGTCACGTCGCGGTAGCGCGCCAGCGAGAACACCTGGTAGCCGCCGGAGTCGGTGAGCATGGGGCCGTCCCACCGCGCAAACGCGTGCAGCCCCCCCAGTGCGCGCACCATCGCGTCCCCGGGGCGCAGCGCCAGGTGGTACGCGTTGCTCAGCACCATGCGCGCCCCCGCGGCCCGCAGCTCGGGCATGGCCAGCCCGCGCACCGACGCGTGCGTCCCCACCGGCATGAACGCCGGCGTGGCCACGGGGCCGTGCGGCGTGGCAAAGGTGGCCGCGCGCGCCGCCCCCGACTCGGCTTCCACGTGAAAGGCGAAGCCGCTCGGCGCGCCGCCGCCTGCGCTGCCGTCCGCGCTGTCGACCGCGCTCCCGCCGACGCTCACGACGGCGGCGCGTCCGACGGGGTCAGCTGCCGCCCCACCCACCGCTCCACCGCCGCCGCGCCGCCGTGCCGCACCAGCCACGCCAGCGCCAGCGTGCGCGTGAGACGCCCCGCCAGCAGCGCCAGCGTGAACGGCACGAACGCCACCCCCACCACCCCCGAGGCGATGCTCGTGAGCTTGGTGGAGAGCGGGCTCATCGTGCTGGCGAAGATCGCCAGCACGCCGTACTCCGCCAGCGTGCCGCGGTAGCGGTCCAGCGACGCGGGGGAGAGCCCCAGCCACCCCGCCAGCGGCCCTTCCAGCACCGCCAGCGCCTCGTGCCCCAGCACGTACAGCGTCACGCTCCCCAGCAGCGTCCCCGCCGTGGCCACCACCGCCAGCAGGTACGCGCGCGCCGGGCGCGCCACCGCCAGCGGCAGGAAGAACAGGTCGGCCAGCCCGGGGAACACGCACCCCTGCGCCAGCCCCCAGCCAAACACGACGCTGTTGGCCCAGCCGTGGTCGGCCCACTGCTGCAGGCGGGCGTGGAGGCGCACCAGTCGCGACGGGGTGGTCATGGCTGCAAGATAAGGGATGCCGTCTCCCTCGCCCCTCCCGCGCCAGTGCGCGCGCACCCGCCCGCCAGCTGCTCGACCCGCCATCCGTGCCGCCCTGCTGGGGGTCGTCCTTGGCGTGGCGGCGTGCACCCCGCGCGCGCCACGCGGGGAGGCGACCACGGCGAACTCCCCCTGGCCCATCAGCCGTGCGGCCGTGGACTCGCTGGTCACCCAGCCGCTGGCCCCCGGGGTGTGGCTGCACCGCTTCGTGCGCCTCGAGGGGCCGTGGCGCGGCGCCCTGCTGGAGGTGGACCGCAGCGCCTGCGTGTCCTTCCGCGCGCTCAAGGGAGGGCCTACCGCGGTGGGGCGCGCCACCACCAGCGCGCTGCTGGCCGGTATGCCGGCCGCTGACCGGCCGCTGGCCGCGGTCAACGCCGACTTCTTTGCGTTCACTCCGCCGGGGGTCCCCGTGGGCGCCATGGTGACGCAGGGGCGCCTGATGAGCGGCCCGGTCAACCGCCCCGTCCTGGCCTTCGCCCCCGATGGCACGCCGTGGGTGGGGGTGTGGCAGGCCACCGGCACGCTGGCGCTGCGCACCGGTGCGGTGCCGCTGGTCACCTGGAACCGCCCCGCACCCCGTCGCCTGGGGGTGGTGGACGCCGCCTGGGGGCAGCCGCTCGACTCCCTCGTGCGCCCGTCGGCGCGGTGGCTGGTGCCCGTGGCGCCCGATCGACCCGGCGCTCCCGGCGGGCGCTATCGCGTGGGCGCGCTCCCCTCCGCGGGCCCCGTGCAGGCGCGCGGCGACACGCTGCTGCTCACCGGCGTCACCGCGGCCACGGCTGCGCTGCTGCGTGAGGGGGACACCGTGGGGGTGCAGCTGTCGCTGGCGCCCACCATGCCACGGGAGGCGGTGGGGGGGCAGCCGCTGCTGCTGCGCGACAGCGCCGTGGTGGGGGCGGTGGACTCGGTCTCCAACGCCGCCTTTCGCGACGTGAACCCGCGCACCGCCGTGGGGATCGGCGCCAACGGCCGCCGGCTGCTGCTGGTGGTGGTGGACGGGCGGCAGCCCGGGCACAGCGTGGGGATCGGCACGCGTCCGCTGGCCGAGCTGCTGCGCGCGATGGGGGCGCGCGACGCCATCAACCTGGACGGTGGCGGGTCGTCGGCGCTGGTGGTGCGGGCGCGTGACGGCGCCACCACGGTGGTGAACAAGACCTCCGACCCCACCGGCGAACGCCCTGTGGGGAACGCGCTGGCGGTGCTGGGGAGCTGCGCCGCCAGCCGCTGACGCACCCCCCCGCGGCTACAGCTGCGCCAGCTTCTCCGTCCCGATCACTGGGTTCCACGGCAGTAGCTCGTACTGCGCCAGCCCCTGCTGCGTGAACGGGTCCCCGTCGCGGATGCGGTCCAGCGCCGCCGCCGTCCCCTCGTCGGGGACGCGCAGCAGCAGCCCGCCGCCCGTGCGCGGGTCGAAGGGCCCCGAGGCCAGCAGCACCCCCTGAGCGTGGAGGTCGCGCAGGTAGGCGCGGTGGGCGTCCACCACGGGAGCGATCTCCTCGAAGGGACGGCGGTAGCGGATGATGGCGATGGCGTACATGCCCCAATCCAAACGCCGGCGGGGGCGGGCGTCAATGACGGGCGACGGCGTACATTGCGGGACGCTCATCGCGCTGCACGCCGGCCTCCACCTCCTGCCGCCATCTCCCATGGCCGCACGTCGCCACGTCGCCCTCACATTGGCGCTCCTCGCCACGGCGTTCACCCCCGCCGCCGCCCAGCGCCCCACCACCCTGGCCGGCCGCTCCACGGTGTACGCCCCCGGCGCCATGGCCGCCACCAGCCAGCCGCTGGCCACCGCCGCCGCCCTCGAGGTGATGCGTACCGGCGGCAACGCGGTGGACGCGGCCGTGGCCGCCGCCGCCGTGCTGGGGGTCACCGAGCCGCACATGACCGGCATCGGCGGCGACATGTTCGCCATCGTGTGGCTGGCCAAGGCACAGAAGCTGGTGGCGCTCAACGCCGCCGGGCGCGCCGGCACCCGCATGGTGCGTGACACGCTCGTGGCGCGCGGCTTCCGCAGCGGCTCGCAGCAGGGGGCCATGAGCGTCACCGTCCCCGGCGCCCTGGCCGGGTGGGACCTCCTGGTGCGCACGCACGGGCGGCGCACGCTGCGGCAGGTGCTGCAGCCCGCCATCCGCTATGCGCGGGACGGCTTCCCCGTCTCCCCCATCATCGCGGCGCAGTGGGCCAACGAGACCGCCTTCCTCGCGCGCGACAGCGCCGCCGCCGCCACCTACCTCCCCGGCGGGCGCGCCCCCAAGGCGGGCGAATGGTTCACCAACCGCGACCTGGCGCGTACACTGCAGCTCATCGCCGACAGCGGCGTGCGCGTGTTCTACGGCGGGGCGCTGGGGCGGCGCCTGGTGGCCCACCTGGACCGGCGGGGGGGCTTCCTCACCCTGGACGACCTGCGCCGCAACACCCCCACCTGGGTGACGCCGCTCTCGGTGCCCTTCCGCGGCTACCGCGTGTGGGAGCTCCCCCCCAGCAACCAGGGGATTGCCGCGCTGGAGATGCTGCGCATCCTCGAGCCCTATGATCTGGCCGCGATGGGGCACAACAGTGCGCCGTACCTGCACCACCTCATCGAGGCCAAGAAGCTCGCCTACGCCGACCTCGACCGCTTCGTGGGCGACGCCGACCATCTGGATGTCCCCGCCGAGCATCTGCTCAGCGACCCGTTCATTGCCGCGCGGCGCGCGCTGGTGAACCCGGCGCGCGCCATGGAGCGCGCCGACCCGGGGCCGCTGCGCACGCAGAGCGAGACGGTGTACCTCACCGTGGCCGACGCCGAGGGGAACATGGTGTCGTTCATCAACTCCATCTACGACTACTTCGGCTCCGGCGTCGTGGTGCCGGGCACCGGCTTTGCCCTGCACAACCGCGGTGCGGGGTTCACCCTCACCCCCGGGCTCCCCAACACCGCGGCCCCCGGCAAGCGCCCCTTCCACACGCTCATCCCCGGCTTCGTCACGCGCCCCGTGAACGGGCGCGAGGAGGCGTACATGGCCTTCGGGCTCATGGGGGGCGGCGTGCAGGCGCAGGGGCACGTGCAGTTCCTGCTCAACCACCTGGTGTTCGGCATGGACCTGCAGGCGGCCATCGATGCGCCGCGCTTCCGCCACTACGACGGCTATCGCGTGGCGCTGGAGGCGCCCGTGGGCGACGGCGTGCGCACCGCGCTGCAGGCCATGGGGCACGTGCTCATCGAGCAGCCCCCCGTCGCCTTTGGCGGGGCGCAGGCCATCGTGAAGCTGGCCAAGGGGTGGGGCGCCGGGAGCGACCCGCGCAAGGACGGGATGGCGGCGGGGTACTGACCCATGACGACCATGGCGCTGCAGGAGGTGGTGGACGCCGTGGTGGCGCGCTACCCGGGGGTGGTCCCCGCGGCCAGCTGGGGGGAGACGTCGCTCTTCGTCAATCCCGGCGGGCAGCTCCCGCGCGGCGTCTACTTCTGCACCCTCAAGGACCACGACGGCGCGCACGACCGGGCTTCGCAACTGGACCGTGACGGTGTCTATCGCCTGGCGCTGGGGCTGCCGCCGGCCGCGTATCTGCAGCGGTTTGGCGCGCGCCCTGCGCGTCCGTCCAAGGGGGGCGTGGTGGCCACGGGGCACGACTTCACGCAGCTGAACGTCCTCATGCCGCACCCCGTGTACGCGTGGATGGGGTGGGTGCAGCTGCTGTCGCCGTCACGGGAGGCGTTGGACGCCCTGCTGCCGCTGCTGGACGCGGCGTACGCCGCAGCCACCGCGGCCTGCGCCCGCCGGGTGGCCGCGCGGGATCGGGGGGCGGGGGTGCGGCACTGAGCCGCCCTCCAACCCTTCTCCCCTACCGCGACAGCAGCGCCCGCACCCCCGCCATCACCTCGCGCCACGCCGGCGCGAACGGGGCGATCACGTCAAAGTGCCCCGCCCCCGGCACCACCACCGTGTGCACGCGGCGGTCGCCGCGCTCCGCGGCCCGCTTCAGGTACGCCTCCCCCACCGGGCGCCACGCGCCGTCCTCGGCGCCCATCACCACTTCGGTGGGCACGCCAAGGGGCGCCAGCTGCATCAGCGACGCCTGCGCGTACCGCGCGGGGACGGCGGCGGGGCTCCCGCCCATGAGGCGGTCGATGACGTTGCCGCACACCCCGGCCGCATGCAGCCCCTCGAGATCAGGGGCCGGGGCCAGCGCCAGCACGCCGCGCACGGGGAGCGGGTCGGCCGCGTGCAGCGGACTCTCCGCCGGAAGCGTGCCCCGCGCCGCCAACCACAGCGCGAAATAGCCCCCCGCCGAGTGCCCCGCGGCCACCACGCGCGTCAGGTCCAGCGGATAGCGGCCCGCCAGCGCACGCAGGTGGTCGGCGCCACGCGCGACATCCTGCCAGGTGCCGGGCCAGCCACCGCCGGCGTTCCCCACACGGCGGTACTCCAGGCTCCACACCGCGTACCCCGCGTCGGCCAGCGCCTGCTCCAGCGCCGCGGCGTGCGCGATGTCGTACTGCGACAGCCAGCAGCCGCCGTGGAGGAACAGCACCACCGGATGCGGGCCGGGGCCCGCGGGGAGCCGCAGTCGCCCGAACTGCTCGGGGCCGTCGCCGTAGGGGACCACCGCCGTGGGCGGAGGCACCGGCACCGCGGCCACCGCCTCGAAGCGCACCGGCGCCGATCCCGGACCCTGCGCCCCGGCCACGCCGGCGGACGCGCTCACCATCAGCCCCAGCACCAGGGCCCACGCCGCGCCGCGGCGGCACCCGGCTAGCGCGCGCACCGCCTCACCCCACCCCGAACAACCGCGCCGCCTCCGCCACGCCGTCGGCCAGCGCGTCGGCGTCCGCCTCGTCGCTGTACACGTAGAACGACGCCCGCGCCGTGGCCGGCACCTCCAGCCGCCGCATCAGCGGCTGCGCGCAGTGGTGCCCCGCGCGGATGCACACGCCGTGCTGGTCCAGGATGGTGGCCAGGTCGTGCGGATGCACGCCGTCCACCGTGAAGCTCAGCACCCCGCTGCGCTCGGCCGCCGGCGGCCCGTACACCGTGACCCCCGGCAACGCCAGCAGCCGCGCCTCGGCGCGCTCCAGCAGCGCCACCTCGTGCGCGCGGATCGCCGGCACGCCGATGGCCTCCAGCACGCGCACCGCCGCCGCCAGCGCCACCGCCCCCGCCGCGTTGGGGGTGCCCGCCTCGAAGCGGTGCGGCAGCACGTTCCAGGTGCTGTCCTCGTCCCCCACCACCTCGATCATGTCGCCGCCATGGTGCCAGGGGGGCATGGCTTCCAGCACCGCGCGCCGCCCCGCCAGCACGCCCACCCCCATGGGGCCCAGCAGCTTGTGCGCGCTGCACGCATAAAAATCCACGCCGAGGGCATCAAAGCCCACCGGCAGGTGCGGCGCCCCCTGCGCGCCGTCCACCACCAGCAGCGCGTCGCTGCGGGCGCGCACCAGCGCCACCACCGCCTCCAGCGGCGTGATGGCCCCCACCGCGTTGGACACGTGCGTGATGGCCACCACCCTGGTGCGCGCCCCCAGCACTGCGGCCAGCGCGTCCAGATCCACCTCCTGCCGCGCGGTGAGCGGCACGATGCGCAGCACCGCGCCCGTGCGCCGCGCCAGCTGCTGCCACGGGACGAAGTTGGCGTGGTGCTCCAGCGCGGTCACCACCACCTCGTCGCCGGCGCGCACGTGCGCCTCCCCCCAGCTGCGCGCCACCAGGTTGAGCGCCTCGGTGGTGCCGCGGGTGAACAGGCAGCACGCCGCGTCTGCCACCCCCAGGAAGCGGGCCACCGTGGCACGCGCGTCGTGCAGCGCGTCGGTGGCCGCCATCGACAGCGCGTAGGCGCCGCGGTGCGGGTTGGCGTTGGCGGTGGCGTAGAAGCCGCGCTCGGCGTCCAGCACCGCCTGCGGCTTCTGCGTGGTGGCGGCCGAGTCCAGATAGTGCAGCCCCGGGTGCGCCGCCAGCAGCGGCACCTGGTCGCGCGGGAGCAGCGCACCCGTGCCCGCCGAGGCGATCATGGCGCCTCCTCCACGGGGGCGCGGCGCGCCCCCAGGTACACCTGGCCGTCGGCCACCGTCACCGGCCAGGTGGCGATGGCGTCGGTGGCCGGCCCGGTCAGGCAGCCGCCGGTGCGCACGTCAAAGCGCGCCCCGTGCCAGGGGCACTCCAGCACGCACGGCGCCACCACGTCGCCCCCCGACAGCGGGAAGTCGCGGTGCGGACACCGGTCCTCCACGGCGAACACCGCGTCGCCGTGCCGCACCAGGCACACCGCCGACCCATCAGGGAGGGTGACCGCCAGCGGATATCCTTCGGCCACCTCCGCCAGCCGCGCCACCGGGGCGCCCACGCTTGCGGGGGTCATTCGGTGGTCGCGCTGGCGTGCGCCGGCGCCTCGCCGTCATCGTGGTCGGCGGACAGCGCGGCACGCAGCGCGTGCCATGGCAGCGACGCGCACTTGACGCGCGCCGGAAAGCGGGAGACCCCGGAGAACACCACCAGCGGCCCCAGGTCGCCCGCCCCCTCCGCCCGTTCCTGCCCGGTGACCAGCGCGTGGAAGCGCCGGAACAGCGCCTCCGCCTCGGCCACCGACTTCCCCTTCACCGCCGACGTCATCAGCGACGCCGACGCCTTGGAGATGGCGCACCCCCGCCCGGTGAACCGCACCTCGTCGATCACCTCGCCCGTCACCCGCAGCGCCACGTGCACCTCGTCGCCGCACAGCGGGTTGCGCCCGTCGGCCGTGCGCGTGGCCCCCTCCAGCGCCCCGTAGTTGCGCGGGGCGCGGTTGTGGTCCAGGATGACCGCCTGGTAGAGCTCCTGCAGGTCGCTCACGGCCTCCTCACCGGGCCGTCACGCGGGCGGGGCGCACGTCCTCACCCCGTGTAGCGCTCGAGGGTGAGCCGCTCCAGCTCGGCCACCACCGCCGGCTGCTCGATCGTCTCCAGCACGTCGGCCGCGAACGCGTACATGAGCAGCTGCCGCGCCAGCACCGCCCCCACCCCGCGGCTCTTGAGGTAGAACAGGGCGGTCTCGTCGATGCGCCCCACCGTGGCCCCGTGCGTGCACTTCACGTCGTCGGCGAAGATCTCCAGCTGCGGCTTGGTGTCCACCTGCGCCTCGGGGGAGAGCAGCAGCGTGTGGTTGGTCTGCTTCCCGTCGGTCTGCTGCGCCTCGGGGTGCACGTACACCTTGCCGTTGAACACGCCGTGGGCGCGCCCGTCGATGAGCCCCTTGTACGCCTCGCGGCTGTAGCACTTGGGGGCCAGGTGCTCCACGCGCGTCTGGTGGTCGCCGTGCTGCTCGCCGTCCAGGAGGTACAGGCCGTTCACGGTGCACCCGGCCCCCTCGCCCCCCAGCACCGTGTACACGTTGCTGCGCGACACCCGCCCGCCCGCCTGGTAGGTGAACACGGTCAGCGCGCTGTCGCGCCCCTGCCGCGCCTCCACCGTCCCCACATGCCACGCCTCGCGCGACTCGCGCTGCACCCGCAGCAGCTGCAGCGCCGCGCCATCCTCCACCACCGCCTCCACCACCGCGGTGGCAAACGACGGCGCCTCCGCCAGCGCCACGTGGCTCTCCACCACCGTGGCCCGCGCGTGCCGCTCCACCACCACCAGGTGCCGCACGTGCCGCATGGTGCCGGCCGCCGCCGCGTCACTCACGTGCAGCAGGTGCAGCGGCGTCTCGGCCACCATCTCCCGGGCCACATGCACCACCACCCCCTCGCCGGCAAACGCCGCGTTGAGGGCGGTGAAGCCGTCGCGCCCGGCCGGGGCCAGCGCCCCCAGCTGCCGCGCCACCAGCTCGGGGAGCTCCGCGGCCGCCTCGGCCAGCGGCAGCACCCGCACCCCCTGGGGGAGGCGCTCCATGCTGGACAGCGACGGCGCGAAGCGCCCGTTCACGAACACCACCACCGGCCAGCTCGCGTCGAAGCGGAAGGGCGCCAGCGCCTCCGCCGTCGGGAGCGCCCCCGCCGCCGGCGCCGGCGCGAAGCCGGTGGCCGCCAGCGACGACACGCTCGTGTAGCGCCAGTCCTCGTCGCGCGTGCTGGGGAACCCCAGCCGCGCG
>JBEIJM010000035.1:0-23820 GCA_040380205.1 Gemmatimonadaceae bacterium | reverse complement strand
TGCCGGTCCCCGGGGCGGCGCCCGCCGACTCGGCCGCGCCGGCGCCGGTGCCGGTGTACGCGTTCCCGGCGGAGCGGCTGGCGGCGGAGTTCCCGCACGTCATCCCGGGCACGCCGCTGCCGGCGGGGCTGACCTTCGACGAGGGGCTGCTGGCGGGCGGGGACGCCGCGCGCGGCGAGCAGCTCTACAGCCGGTCCTCCTGCATCGGCTGCCACGTGATCACGGGCAACCGGATGAGCATGGGGCAGGTGGGGCCCAACCTCACCCACGTCGGCTCCCGGCACACGATCGCCGGCGGGCTGTTCCCCAACGACGCGAAGCACCTGGCGTACTGGATCAAGAGCGCCCCGCACCTCAAGCCCGGCTCGCTGATGCCGACGATGGGGAAGGG
The DNA here is from genome assembly GCA_040380205.1 of Gemmatimonadaceae bacterium. Lineage (GTDB taxonomy): Bacteria > Gemmatimonadota > Gemmatimonadetes > Gemmatimonadales > Gemmatimonadaceae > Gemmatimonas. The sequence goes on along the minus strand of JBEIJM010000035.1, from coordinate 23,429 downwards.
GCTGACGGACCCGGTGCGCAAGAACGTGATCACCGCGGGCGGGCTGACCGACGCGGAGATCGCCGACATCGTCGCCTACCTGCAGGCCCTCCGGTAACCCACCCCGCCACCGCCTGACACCGACACCGATGGCAACCGTCGCCGCCGCGCCGCCGTACGCGCGCACCCCCGTCGCCGCCCCCGAGGCCACCGGCCTCTGGTCGTGGCTCACCACCGTCGACCACAAGCGCATCGGGGCGCTGTACCTGGTCACCGGCCTCATCTTCTTCGTGGTGGGCGGCCTCGAGGCCGCGCTCCTCCGCTGGCAGCTGGCGCAGCCCAACGGCCAGGTCCTCTCGGCCGACCTGTACAACCAGCTGTTCACGATGCACGGCACGACGATGATCTTCCTCGCCGTCATGCCGCTGTCGGCCGCCTTCTTCAACTTCCTGATCCCGCTGCAGATCGGGGCGCGCGACGTGGCCTTCCCGCGCCTCAACGCCTTCAGCTACTGGGTCTACCTCCTCGGCGGCATCTTCATCACCGTCCCGATCTTCTTCGGGATGGCCCCCGACGGCGGCTGGTTCGGCTACGCCCCGCTCAGCACCAAGGCGTTCTCGCCGCAGCACAACATGGACTTCTGGGTCCTCGGCCTGCAGATCCTCGGCATCTCCTCGCTGGCCGCGGCGTTCAACTTCATCACCACCATCATCAACATGCGGGCCCCCGGCATGACGCTCATGCGCATGCCGATCTTCACCTGGATGTCGTTCGTGGTGCAGTTCCTGGTGGCGCTGGCCTTCCCGGTCATCACCATCGCGCTGGTGTTCCTCCAGTTCGACCGCTTCTTCGGCACCAACTTCTACACCATCGCCAAGGGCGCCGACCCGCTCCTCTGGCAGCACCTCTTCTGGGTGTTCGGCCACCCCGAGGTGTACATCCTGATCCTCCCCGCCTTCGGGCTGGTCTCCGAGGTGCTCCCCACCTTCTCCAAGAAGCCGCTCTTCGGCTACCCGGTGATGGTGTACTCGGGGATCCTCATCGGCTTCCTCGGCTTCGGGGTGTGGGCGCACCACATGTTCTCCGTCGGCATGGGCCCCATCGCCGACGCCGTCTTCTCGCTGGCCACCATGCTGATCGCCATCCCCACCGGGGTGAAGATCTTCAACTGGATGGCCACCATGTGGGGCGGCCAGCTCCGCTTCACCGTGGCGATGAAGTTCGCCGTGGCGCTGGTGGCGATGTTCACCATCGGCGGCATCTCCGGGGTGATGCACTCCTCGCCCCCGGCCGACCTGCAGCAGACCGACACCTACTTCGTCGTCGCGCACTTCCACTACGTGCTCTTCGGCGGCTCCATCTTCGGGCTGTTCGCCGGGATGTACTTCTACTTCCCCAAGGTCGTCGGCCGCTTCCTCTCCGAGCGGCTGGGGAACTGGCACTTCTGGATCACCTTCGTCGGGATGAACCTCACCTTCTTCCCGATGCACTTCAGCGGCCTGTACGGCATGCCGCGCCGCATCTACAGCTACGACGCCGGGCAGGGCTTCGACCTGTTCAACCTGGCCTCCACGGCCGGCACGGTGGTGCTCATGATCGGCACCGCGCTCGGCCTCTGGAACGTCTGGCGCAGCTGGCACCACGGCGAGCGGGCCTCCAGCAACCCGTGGGGCGCCGCCACCCTCGAGTGGTCCATCCCCTCGCCGCCGCCCGACTACAACTTCGCCCAGCTCCCGCAGGTCACCTCGCGTTACCCGCTCTGGAACACCGCCGGGGGCGACACGCTGGTGCACGAGACCACCACCGCCGAGGAGGCGGGGCGCCGCATCCCCTCCAGCGCCGAGCTGGGGATCGTGATGCCCAACCCCTCCATCTGGCCGCTGGTCTGCGCCGCCGGCATCATCGCGATGTTCTGCGGGCTCCTGTTCCTGGATTCCAGCGTCCCCACCGCCGTCGCCATCATGCTGGGCGGCGCCGTCTGGTGGATCGGGGCGCTGTACAAGTGGCTGCTGACCCCCCTCGAGGACCACCACTGAGATGACCGCCACCACGGCCCCCCACGCCGCCGACGCGCACGCGCACGGCGGCGGCCACCACACCTCGCTCGGCCTCGACAACCGGAAGATCGCGATCTGGACCTTCATCGGGTCCGAGTGCATGCTGTTCGCCTCGCTGATCTCCACCTACCTCATCTACAAGGGGCGCAGCCCCGAGGGGCCCTACCCCCATGAGGCGTGGACCAACCCGGCCACCGGCGAGGTGTTCAAGCCCATCCTGAACATCCCCGTCACCTCCGCCTCCACCTTCGTCCTGCTCATGTCCTCGCTGGCCATGGTGCTGGCGCTGGCCGCGGTGCAGAACAAGCACGTCCCCAAGCGCACCCGCGGCGAGGAGATCCTCGGCTCCTCCAAGCTGTGGCTCTGGACCACCTGCCTCCTCGGCCTCGGCTTCCTCGGCTTCCAGGCCTACGAGTTCACCTCGTTCATCCACGAGGGGCTCTCGATCCGCACCAACCTGTTCGGCTCCAGCTTCTTCACGCTGACCGGCTTCCACGGCGCCCACGTCACCGCCGGCGTCCTCTGGCTCGCCACGCTCCTCGCCATCGACTACAAGCGCGGCCTCGGCCCCCAGGACGCCCTCCTGGTCGACATCGCCGCCCTCTACTGGCACTTCGTCGACGTCGTCTGGATCGTGATCTTCACGCTCGTCTACCTCATCCAGTGAGGCGCTGATGGCCGACCACTCCCACGGCGCCGAGGGCGCCCACCCCACCTGGTCCACCTACTGGAAGGTCGCCCTCTTCCTCACGGTGATCACGATCGTCGAGGTCTGGGCCTACTACATCCCCGCCCTCGTCGAGAGCGCCATCTTCGTCCCGTCGCTGCTCATCATGTCGGCGGTCAAGTTCGTCGTCGTCGTGATGTTCTACATGCACCTCAAGTACGACCACAAGCTGTTCCGCGCGCTGTTCACCGGCCCGCTCATCCTGGCGGCCCTCACGCTCATCGCGCTGCTGTTCCTCTTCTCCAAGCTCGTCGTCCGGCTCGGCGTCGGCGGCTGAGCCCGCCGGCGGTCCGCGGGGTGGCCCCCTCCCATCGGGAGGGCGGCCACCCCGTCGGCATTTCCCCCCCCCGCGCCGCTAGATTGCGCAGGGTCCCGGCCACCAGACGCCCCCCGCGCGCGACGTGCGCGGCCCCGGGCGCCCCGTCCTCCGTCGTCCCGACGCCATGCCGCTGCTGCTCCTGCACCCCGTGGCTGCGCTCTCCTGGCGCACCTTCTCGGTCCACCCCAGCACCGCCATCGGCATCGCCGCGCTCGCCGTGGCGTGGGCCATGGCCGGCCGCCGCAGCCCCGGCGCCCGCCCCACCCCCGCGCAGGGCGCCGCCTTCGGCCACGCCCTCCTGCTCCTGTTCGTCACGCTGAACGGCCCGCTCCACGACCTGAGCGACTTCTACCTGTTCAGCGCCCACATGGTGCAGCACCTCATCCTCACCCTGGTCATCCCCCCGCTGCTCATCGTGGGGACCCCGGGGGCCATGCTGCGCCCGCTCCTGCGCCACCGGGGGGTGGCCGCGCTCGCCCGCCGCGTCACCACCGTGGGCGCCTGCTTCGCGATCTTCAACCTCGTCCTCGCGGCCTGGCACCTCCCCCCGCTCTACAACCTCGCCCTGGCCCACCACCCGGTCCACATCCTCCAGCACCTCACCTTCCTGGCCGCCTCGGTGCTGATGTGGTGGCCCCTGCTGTCGCCGCTCCCCGAGCTCCCGCGCGCCTCCTACCCGGCGCAGATGCTCTACTGCTTCCTCATGGTCATCCCCATGTCGATCGTCTCGATCTACATCGCCATGGCCGACACGCTGCTCTACCCCGCCTACGCCACCGCCCCGCGCCTCTGGGGGATCTCCCCCATGGAGGACCAGCAGTACGGCGGCCTCATCATGTGGATCCCCGGCGGCGTCTTCTTCTACGCCGTCATGACGGTGGTGTTCTTCAAGTGGGCCCGGCGCGGCGGCGATGACACCGCCTCCGCGCAGGTGGACTGGGTGCCCACCGCGTCGTGAGCCGCGCGGCGCCCGCCCCCGCGGCGCCGGCGCCCGCCGCCGGACGCCTGGCTGCCCTGGACGCCTTCCGCGGCCTCACCGTGGCCGCCATGCTGCTCGTCAACAACCCCGGCAGCTGGGGCGCCATCTACCCGCCGCTGGCGCACGCCGCGTGGCACGGCTGGACCCCCACCGACCTGATCTTCCCGTTCTTCCTGTTCATCGTCGGGATCACCACGACGCTGTCGCTCGATGCCCGGCGCGCCCGCGGGGATGCCCCGGCCGCGCTGCGCGCGCAGGTCGTCCGACGCGCCGCCGTCATCTTCGCCGCCGGGCTCGCCCTGGCGGCGTTCCCCTTCTTCACCTGGACCGACCTCCCGGGGAACCCCGATCCGTCGTTCCTCGACCGCGTGGCGTGGCGCCTCGCGCACCTGCGCATCCCCGGGGTGCTGCAGCGCATCGCCCTCGCGTATCTGGCCGGCGCGCTCATCGCCCTGGCGGCGGACACGCGCCGCGTGCTGGCCACCATCGCCGCCCTGCTGCTGGGATACTGGGCGCTCCAGACGCTGGTGCCGGTGCCGGGAAGCGGACTCCCCGGGCAGGCGCTGCTGGACCACCCCGATGCGCTCCTCAGCGCCTGGCTGGACCGCACGCTGCTGGGCCCCGACCACCTCTGGTCGGGGAGCAAGACCTGGGACCCCGAAGGACTGCTCAGCACGCTGCCGGCGGTGGCCACGCAGCTGCTGGGCGTGCTGGCCGGTCGATGGATCGCGCAGCCCCGTCCCCTGGCGGAGCGGATCGCCGCGCTCTTCGCCGTGGGCGCCCTGGTGGCGGTGGCGGGCACCATGTGGGGGTGGGTGTTCCCCATCAACAAGGGGCTCTGGACCAGCTCGTACGTGCTGTTCACCGGCGGCATGGCCGCGATGGCGCTGGCCACCTGCCTGTGGCTCATGGACGTGCAGGGGTGGCGCCGCTGGGCCTTCCCCTTCCTGGTGTACGGCACCAACCCGCTGCTGGCCTTCGTGGGCTCGGGGGTGATGGCGCGGCTGCTGGGATCGCTCCTCACCGTGCCGACCGACGCGGGGGGACGGCAGTCGCTCCAGGGGCTCGTGCACGCACAGCTGTTCGCCAGCTGGCTCCCCCCCAAGCCCGCGTCACTGGGCTACGCGCTGGCGTTCGTGACGGTCTGGTTCCTGCTGTTGTGGTGGGCATGGCGTCGCGGCTTCGTGCTCAAGGCATGACCTGGCGGTGGTGGCGGCGCGCCGCGCTGGCAGCGGCGACCGTGGCCGTCGCGGCGGTGGAGACGGCGGCGGCATCGGGGCCATCGGCCGGTTCCGTGGCGTCCGCGGCCGCGCCCGCGGTGCAGCCTCCCCGGCGGTCCGCGGCGCGTGCCAAGCCCCGGGGCACCGCTACCCGTACCCGTCGCACCCCCCGCCCCGCCCCGGCCGCCACGGTGCGCCACCGCACCCCGCGCAGCGCGGCCGCGTTGGCCGCCGACCTGGGCGCCCTGCTGGGCAGTCACACGCGCCGCGGCAGCTGGGGGGCGCTGGTGGTGAGCCTGACGCGCGGCGACACGCTGTATGCCCACGCCCCCGATGCGGCCATGGTCCCCGCCAGCACCATGAAGCTGTTCACCGCCGCGCTGGCGCTGGACGCCCTGGGACCGGCGCACAGCTTCCGCACGGAGGTGCTGCGCGACGGCGCCCTGGGGAGCGACGGCGTGGTGCGCGGCCACCTCATCCTGCGCGGCGATGGCGATCCCGCGCTCTCCCCCCGCTTCGTGCGGGGCGGTGCCGACGCGCCCATGGCGCTGCTGGCGCAGCTCACCGCCGGGGCCGGCATCCGTCGCGTCACCGGCGACCTCATTGCCGACGCCAGCGCCTTCGAGGCGCGCGGCATCCCCGAGGGGTGGCTCACCCGCTATGCCGGGGCCAGCTACGCCGCCCCCTTCTCGGCGCTCTCCCTCAATGAGAACCTCGTGGTGGTGCGCATCACCCCCGGGGCACCCGGGGCGCCGCCCGTGGTGGCCTTCGAGCCGGCCACCGACGGCCTCACCGTGGTCAACAGTGCCACCACCGTGTCCGGCAGCGGGGGGCGCCTCTCGGTGTACGGCACCCCCGACGACCGCATCCTCGTGGCCGGCACCATCGGGGCCCGCAGCGCCCCGCGGCGCACCGCCGTGGTGGTGGGCAACCCCCCGCGCTTCACCGCCGGCGCCTTTCGCGCCGCGCTGGCCGCGCAGGGGATCGTGGTGGAGGGGACGTTGCGGGTGGGGCGCAGCTCGCCAGTGGCCGCCCTGGTGGCCACCCTCCCCTCGCCACCGCTGGAACGGCTGGTGGCGGTGATGAACCGGGAGAGCATCAACCTGTTCGCCGAGCAGCTGTGGCGCGCCGCGGCGCGCGGCAAGGAGGGGGCGGGGGAGGGGTCGGCGGCCACGGCCGATGCGGCGCTGCAGCGGTTCCTGGTGCGGCAGGTGGGCACCGCCCCGGGTGCGGTGCGCGCCACCGACGGCAGCGGGCTGTCGGTGCTGGACCGGGTCACCCCGCGGGCGCTGGTGCAGCTGCTGGGACACGCGCACGCCGCCCCGTGGGGGAGCGCCTTCCACGCGTCGCTCCCCGTGGCGGGCGAATCGGAGCTGCTGCGCCGGCGCATGCGCGCCACCCCCGCGCAGGGGAACCTGCACGCCAAGACCGGCACCACCAACACGGTGGTCGGCCTGTCGGGCTACGTCACCTCCGAGGATGGTGAGGTGCTGGCCTTTGCCCTGCTGTACAACGGGACCGACCGGGGGCGCGCGCGCGAGGTGATGGACGCCATGGGGCCCACCATGGCGGCCTTCTCCCGCTAGCGCCCCGGGCGCCGCTTCCGCGCCGCGCCAGACGGCAGCACGCCGCGCGTGACCCGGGTTCCCGGACGGGGCTCCAGCGTGCCCCCCGCCGGGGCCGTGTGGTCGCCCGCGTCCTGCAGCGCCCCGCCGGCCACCCCCCGCACCACCGTGCTGTTGAAGCCCACGGCCACCCCGCTCCCCGCCACGCCGGGGAGCCCGTGCACGCTCCAGAGCAGGTCCGCCGTGCCCGAGGCCATCGGGGCCCAGCTGCTGCCGCCAAAGCGCAGCAGCGTCCCCGCATCACCGGTGGCGTACAGGTCGGCCTGCCCCGGCCCCCAGAGGCTGGTGAGCACCGCCGTGGTCCCCATCGCCATGCCGCTCCAGCTGTCCCCCTCCCGCCGATAGGCCACCCCCGTGGCGCCATCGCCGGCCGCTCCCACCACCCACAGGCGCCCGGGGCCGGCGCTCCAGCTGCCGGCCAGGGTCACCACCCCCGGCGCCGACAGCGGCGTCCAGGTGGTGCCGCCCATCTCCTGCACCGCACCCGCCTCGCCGGTGACCACCAGCGCGTCGGGGGCGGTCCCCCACACCGACCACAGGACCGATGGCACCGTCTGCGCCACCCGCCAGGCGCTGCCGTTGTAGATCAGCACCTCGCCCGCGGAGGTCACGGCCACCACGTTGGCCGCCCCACTCCCCCAGAGTGCCCGCACCGCGCCGGTCCCGGGGAACGCGATCGGGCTCCAGCTGGTGCCGTTCCATCGCAGCATCGTGCCGTTGGCGCCGCCGGCAAAGGCCTCGGTGGCGCTGGCCGCCCACACCGTGAACAGGGTGGCGGTGGTGGGGGTGGCCTCGCGGGTCCAGGCGCTCCCGGTCCACCGGTACACCGACCCGAATTCCCCCACCGCCCACGCGGCCGACGCCGACGCGGCCCACACGTCGTGCAGGTCGGGGGCGAGGTTGAGCGTGCTCCCCCCGCTCCCCGTGCCGCGCATCACCACCCCGCGCTGCCCCCCGGTCCACGGCGTCCCCGCCGCGTCCAGCGCCACCGCATACAGCTGCGGCGCGTACGGGGTGGCCAGCTTCACCAGCGTGGTGCTGTCCAGCTGCGCCAGCCCATCGTCGCCGGCGAGGAACCGCCGTCCGCCATTGGCCGCACTGCCGGTGACGGCGTGGAAGCCGCCGGCGTACCCCTCCACCGCCAGCAGGCTCCAGCTCACGCCGTTCCACCGCAACAGCACCCCGCCCTCCCCCACGACCACCACATTCGACGCGCTCACGGCGTGCACCCCCGTGAGCGGCTCGGCGGTGGGCACCACCTCGCGCGCCCAGCCGCTGCCGGTGCGCCGCAGCACCGTGCCGCCATCCCCCACGGTCCACGCCGCGCTCTCGTCCCCCCACACGCCGTTGAGGGTGGCGGTGGTGCCGCTGGCCTCGCTGGTCACCGTGTTCCCCGCCAGGCGCAGCACCGTGCCGTTGGCGCCCACCACCCATGCCACGGTGGCGCTGGCCACCTGCACCGCCGTCAAGGTGCGCGTGGTCCCCGATGGCACGGGGCTCCAGCCGCTGCCGGTCCACCGCGCGAGGACCCCGTTGGTCCCCACCGCCAGCAGCTGCGTGGCCGGGGTGCCGTGCACGGCCAGGAAGCGCGTCCCCAGGGCGCTCCCGGTGGCCGAGCGGCTCCAGGTGGTGCCGTTCCAGCGGAAGAGGTCGCCGTCGCCGTTCACCGCAAAGGCGGTGGTGGCATCCACCGGTGCCACCGCCAGGATGTCCTCCACCAGCGGGCCGGCCAGCCGGGTGGCGCTCCAGGCGGTGGCCAGCGGGGGGCGCACGGTCACGGTCACCGTATCGCGCCGCGTGGGGTCCCCCTGCGCCGTGGCGGTGACCAGCGACGTGCCGGTGGCCAGGGCGGTGACCACCCCCTGCGCGCTGATGGTGGCCACCGACGGGGAGGCGGAGCTCCAGGTGACGGCGGTGCTGACGCCGGGATCGGCGGTGACGGTGGCGGTCAGCGGCAGCGTGGCGCCGGGCACCAGCCCCACCACGCGCGGGGCGATGGCCACCCCCACGGGGCGCTGGGTGATCGTGAGCACGCTGGCCGCCTGCCGCGTGCTGTCGGCGGTGGCGGTGGCGGTGATGGTCACGGTGCCGGGCGCCAAGGTGGTGACCAGCCCGGTGGCGGAGACGGTGGCCAGGGCGGGGGCGCTGGTGCGCCAGCCGACCGTCGTGGCCACCCCCGCGTCGGCGGTGACGGTGGCGGTGAGTTGCCGAGTGGTGCCCGACACCACCGTGGCGGTGGCCGGGGCCACCGTGATGGCGCGCACCGAGGGGACGACCACCACGCTCATGGTGCCGCGCACCGTGGTGTCGGCGGTGGCCACGGCGGTGATCAGCGCGGAGCCCAGCGCCACGCCGGTGATCACGCCGGCGGCGGAGACCGTGGCGACGGTGGGGGCGCCGCTGCGCCAGATCACGGTGGTGGGCTGCCCGGGATCGAGCTGGACGGTGGCGGTGACCGCCTGCGTGCGCCCCACGCCGAGCGTGGCGGTGAGCGGCGCCAGCGTGACCGACCGCGCCGTGCGCACGGTGACGACCAGCGTGCCGCTCACGGTGGGGCGTGCCGTGGCGGTGGCGCGGAGGGTGGCGGTGCCCGGGGCCACCGCGGTCACGGCGCCATCGGCCGACACGGTCGCCACGGCGGGGGCCTCCGAGCTCCAGGTCACCGTCGTGGCCGCGCCCCCGCTGGCGTCCACGGTGGCGACGAGCTGCTGCCGATCCCCCACCTGCATGGTGGCGCTCCCCGCCACGGTCACGCTGCGCACCGTGGGGGGGGCCGGGGGCGGGGACACCGGGGGGTCGCCGCCCCCGCCTCCGCAGGCGGCCGCGGCCGCGCAGGCCAGGAGCGCGCCGCCCCACACCGCGCGTCCCCCCCGGAGGCCGGTCCCGCCGCGGGGGCGCATGGCTACCGCGCCTCGGGGACGGCGCGCGGGGCGGTCATCGCCGCCGGGTCGAGGATGGCGTCCAGCTGCGTGCGCGTGAGCAGCCCGCGCTCCAGCGCCAGCTCGGCCACGCCGCGCCCCGAGGCGAGCGCCTCCTTGGCGATCTCGCTGGCCGCCTGATACCCCACCGCCGGCACCAGCGCGGTGACCAGCCCGATGGAGTGCTCCACGAAGAAGCGCATCCGGTCGGCGTTGGCGGTGATGCCGGTGACGCACCGCTCGCGCAGCACCGCGCAGGCGTTGCGCAGCATGTCGAGCGCGCGCAGCAGGCGGTACGCGATGACCGGCTCGAAGGCGTTGAGCTGCAGCTGTCCCGCCTCGGCGGCCATGGTGACGGTCACGTCGCCGCCGATGACGTCGAAGCACACCTGGTTGACCACCTCCGGGATGACCGGGTTGACCTTGCCGGGCATGATGGAGGAGCCGGGCTGCATCGGCGGGAGGTTGATCTCGCCGAAGCCGGCGCGCGGCCCCGACGAGAGGAGGCGCAGGTCGTTGCAGGTCTTGGAGAGCTTGGTGGCGGTGCGCTTGAGCACGCCGGAGAGCTGCACGAAGGCGCCGGTGTCGCTGGTGGCCTCCACCAGGTCGGGGGCGGTGACGACGGCCACCCCCGAGACCTGCGCCAGGTGGCGCGCCACGAGGGCGGCATAGCCGGGCGGGGCGTTGATCCCCGTGCCGATGGCGGTGGCGCCCAGGTTGATCTCGCGGATGAGGAGCTGCGCCTCGCCCAGGCGGTCCACGTCCTCGCGCAGCGTGTGCGCGACGGCGGCGAACTCCTGCCCCAGCGTCATGGGGACGGCGTCCTGCATCTGCGTGCGCCCCATCTTGAGCAGCGGCGCGAACTCGGTCCCCTTGGCGGCGAAGGCGTCGGCCAGGCGCCCCAGCTCGTCGCGGAACTGCGCCAGGCTCGCGTGCAGCGCCAGGCGGACCGCGGTGGGGTACACGTCGTTGGTGGACTGGCTGAGGTTGACGTGGTCGTTGGGGGAGACCACGTGGTACGCGCCGCGCGCCTCGCTCAGCAGCTCGAGGGCGCGGTTGGCGATGACCTCGTTGGCGTTCATGTTGGTGGAGGTGCCGGCGCCCCCCTGGATGACGTCCACGAGGAAGTGCTCGTGGTGGCGGCCGTCGCGCAGCTCGCGGGCGGCGCGCAGGATGGCGCCGGCCTGCGGCTCGGGGAGCAGCCCCAGCTCGCGGTTGGTGAGGGCGGCGGCCTCCTTCACCGCGGCCAGCGCCTCGATGAGCACGGGGAACTCGCGCAGCGGGATCCCCGTGATGGGGAAGTTCTCCAGCGCGCGCAGCGTCTGGATCCCGTAGAGCGCCTCGGCGGGGACCTCGCGCGCGCCCAGCAGGTCGCGCTCGGTGCGGGTGCGGTGGCCGCCGAAGCCGAGGGCGCGCCCGCGCCCCACGAGGGTGGCGTCCGCGCGGCGCAGCCGCTCGGAGATGGCGCGGGCGGCGCGCGCCACCAGCGCGGCGTACAGCGCCGGCGCCTCGCGGATGACGTCGTCCAGCTGCGCGCGGGTCATCACCATCGCGGTGCCGGGCTGCAGCGTGCGCGCGGTGGTGCCGTGCGGCGCGTCGTCCAGCAACAGCCCCTCCCCCACCGCCTCCCCCGCGCCCAGGGTGACGAGGCGGGTGGAGCGGCCGTCCCCGCGCTTCTCGATGGCCACGGCGCCGTCCACGAGGATCGCGAAGCGCTGCCGCGGCTCCCCCTCGCTGAACAGGAGGTCGTCGGGGGCCAGGGCGAGGGGGGTGACGTGCCGCGCCAGCTTCCAGAGGTGGGCGTCGGTGAAGCCGTCGAGGAACGCCGTGCCGCGGAGGGCGTCGGCAATGGCAGCCGGAGTCGTCATGTCGGGGAGGGGGAAGAAGGTCCTGCCAAGGGACAGATACTGGCGCCCGAAGGAAACAGGCGCCAGCCTACAGCACGCTGGCACCCTGGCCGGCGGGCCCGCGCCGTCGCGCCGTGGCCGCCGATCCGTCCCGATACCCTCTGTGCGCAGGAGCCGTTCCGTGTCCGTGACCCGCCGCGACTTCGTCGAGCGCGCCGCCCTGCTGGCGGCCGCCGGCTTCGTGCCGCGCCAGCCGCTGGCCGCCCTCCCGCCGACGCCCCCGCCGGCGGGGTTCCGCGGGCGCCCCGTGGTGGTGGCCTCGGCCAACGGGCTGCGCGGGGTCAAGACCGCCTACGACCAGATCGTCGCGGGGACCGACCCGCTTGATGCCGTCATCGCCGGCGTGAACATCCAGGAGCTGGACCCCACCGACCAGTCCGTCGGGCTGGGCGGGCTCCCCAACGAGGCGGGGGTGGTGCAGCTGGACGCCTCGTGCATGCACGGCCCCACCAAGCGCGCCGGCGCCGTGGCCGCCCTCGAGGACATCGCCACACCGTCGCTGGTGGCCAAGGCGGTCATGGACTACACCGACCACGTGATGCTGGTGGGGGCCGGGGCCAAGCAGTTCGCGCGGGCCATGGGCTTCCGGGAGCAGAACCTGCTCACCGAGCAGTCGCGGCAGGACTGGATGCGCTGGAAGGCGCGCCTCAACCCGACCGACTTCTGGCTGGACCACGACGACGACCTGAAGATCAAGTTCACCACCGGGACGATCAACATGAACGCCGTCACCGCGGCGGGGGACCTGGCGTCGGTGACCACCACCAGCGGCATGGCGTACAAGCTCCCCGGGCGGATCGGCGACTCCCCCATCGTGGGGGCGGGGCAGTACTGCGACAACCTGGTGGGGGCGGCGGGGAGCACGGGGCGCGGCGAGGCCAACATCAAGGCGTGCGCGTCATTCCTGGCGGTGGAGTTCATGCGGCAGGGGCTGGCGCCGCGCGAGGCGCTGCTGAAGACGCTGGAGCGGGTGGTGGCGCTCACCGAGCCGCGGCTGCTGCGCCCCGACGGCCGCCCCCGGTTCGACCTGGAGTTCTACGCCGTGGCCAAGGACGGGCGGCACGCCGGCGCCACGCTGTACTCGGGCGGCCGCTACGCCGTGTGCGACGAGCAGGGGGCGCGGCTGGAGGAGGCGGCCTTCCTCTTCCGGCGCTGACGCGTGGGGACGGGTCCCGGGGGCGGGCGGTGACCCCCCGCCCCCGGGACCGTTATCTTTGGGGGATGGCCTCCGAGACCCCCACCCTTCCCGACGCCGGCGCGCCCCTCGTGCCGGCCCCGTACGACCCGGCCACCCTGGAGCCCGCGGTGCAGCGGCAGTGGGCCGAGCAGGGCACCAACCACGCGCGGCTGGACGACCCGGCGCGGAAGTTCTACGCGCTGATGATGTTCCCCTACCCCTCGGCCGAGGGGCTGCACGTGGGGAACCTCTTCGCGTTCACCGGCAGCGACATCTCGGCGCGCTACCACCGCCTGCTGGGATACGACGTCTTCCAGCCGCTGGGGTACGACGCGTTCGGGATCCACTCGGAGAACTACGCGCTGAAGGTGGGGGCGCACCCGATGGCGCTGACGCCGCGCAACGTGGCGAACTTCCAGCGGCAGCTGGAACGCGCCGGGCTGATGGTGGACTGGCGGCAGAAGGTGGACACGTCGCGCCCGGACTACTACCGGTGGACGCAGTGGGTGTTCCTGCGGCTGCTGGAGCGCGGGCTGGCGTACAAGAAGCAGGCGGCGGTGAACTGGTGCCCGTCGTGCAAGACGGTGCTGGCCAACGAGCAGGTGCAGGACGGCGCGTGCGAGCGGTGCGGCGCCGCGGTGGAGCAGCGCGAGCTGGAGCAGTGGTTCTTCCGCATCTCGGCGTACGCGGAGCGGCTGCTGGCCAACCTCGACTGGCTGGACTGGTCGCCGGTCACCAAGCAGGCGCAGCGCAACTGGATCGGGCGCTCGGAGGGGGCGGAGCTCACCTTCGCGGTGGACGGGCACGACGCGGCGGTGACGGTGTTCACCACGCGCCCCGACACGGTGTTCGGGGCCACGTACCTGGTGCTGGCGCCGGAGCACCCGCTGGTGGAGGCGATCACCACGCCCGCGCAGCGCGCGGCGGTGGAGGCGTACCAGGCGCGCACGCGGCAGCAGGACCTGGTGACGCGCAAGTCGGTGCGGGAAAAGACGGGGGCGTTCACGGGCGCGTACGCGACCAACCCGGCCACCGGGGCGCCGATCCCGGTGTGGATCGCCGACTACGTGCTCATGGAGTACGGCACCGGGGCCATCATGGCGGTGCCGGGGCACGACGCGCGCGACTTCGACTTCGCGCAGGCGTTCGGGCTGCCGGTGGTGCGGGTGGTGGCGGGGCCCGGGGAGGACGCGACGGCGCCGCTAACCGAGGCGTTCGAGGACGATGCCGGCGGGGTGCTCGTGCACTCGGGGCCCTTTGACGGGCTGCCGGTGGCGGAGGCCAAGGGGGCGGTGACGGCGTGGCTGGCGGAGCGGGGGGCCGGGCGCGCGGTGGTGAACTACCGGCTGCACGACTGGTGCATCTCGCGCCAGCGCTACTGGGGGCCGCCGATCCCGGTGGTGTACTGCGACGGGTGCGGCACGGTGCCGGTGCCCGAGGCGCAGCTGCCGGTGGCGCTCCCCTTCCTGGCCGACTTCAAGCCCGACGATTCGGGGGTGTCGCCGCTGGCGCGCGACGCGGCGTGGCACCAGGTGCCGTGCCCGCGGTGCGGCGCCGCGGCGCGGCGCGAGACCGACGTGTCGGACACCTTCCTGGACAGCGCGTGGTACTTCCTGCGCTACCCCAGCGCCACCGACGAGGGCGCCCCCTTCGACCCGGCGCGCACGCGCGCGTGGCTGCCGGTGGACTCGTACATCGGCGGCAACGAGCACGCGGTGCTGCACCTGCTGTACGCGCGGTTCATCACGATGGTGCTGCACGACATGGGGCACCTCCCCTTCGAGGAGCCGTTCACGCGCTTCCGCGCCCACGGGATGATCATCCGCGAGGGGGCGAAGATGTCGAAGTCGAAGGGGAACGTGATCAACCCCGACCAGCACATGGACCAGTGGGGGGTGGACGCGTTCCGGATGTACCTGATGTTCCTGGGGCCGTACGAGGAGGGTGGGGACTTCCGCGACCAGGGGATCAGCGGGGTGCGGCGGTTCCTGGAGCGGGTGTGGGCGTCGGTGCGCGACGCGTCGGCCGAGGGGGCCCCCGACGCGGCGGTGGTGCGCAAGCTGCACCGCACGATCAAGAAGGTGGGGGAGGACACGGCGACGCTGGGGTACAACACGGCGATCGCGGCGATGATGGAGTACGTGAACGTGTTGCGCCGGGGGGAGCGGGTGCCGCACCGCGACGAGGTGCGGCCGCTGGTGCAGCTGGTGGCGCCGTACGCGCCCCACCTGGCGGAGGGGTGCTGGGCGCTGCTGGGGGAGGCGGGATCGGTGCTGGACGGCGGGTGGCCCGCGTTTGACCCGGCGCAGCTGGTGGACGACGAGGTGGAGCTGGTGGTGCAGGTGAACGGCAAGGTGCGCGGGAAGCTGCGGGTGGCGGCGACGGTGACGGAGGGGGAGGCGCTGGCGCTGGCGCTGGCGGACCCGGGGGTGGCGAAGTTCGTGGAGGGCCCGCCCCGCAAGGTCATCTTCGTGCCGAAGCGGCTGCTCAACCTGGTGCCCTGAGCGCCGTGGGGGGACGCAACGGACGTCCCCCCTGACGCGTTATCCAGCAGCGGCGGTGCCCTGGTGGGCGCGCCGCCCTCCCGGGGCCTGACGCCGGGCCCCCCTGAATCCGGTCGCTTCCCGCATGCCCGCTTCCGTGCCGAATCTCCTCCGTCGCCGGCGTTCCCCCTTCGCGCCGGCGGCCAGCGCCCTGCCGGCGCTGCTGGTCCTGCTGGCAGCGGGGTGCCAGGAGCCCCCCAGGCCTTCGCGGCCGGCCACGGTGGTGTCGGTGCGCCCGGCCGACCGGGGGCGCCTCCCCTACCTGGTGCGCGCCAACGGCGAGGTGGAGGCGGGGCGGACCGTGGCGGTGCAGTCGCTGGTGTCGGGGCTGCTCACCGACGTCCGGTTCACCGAGGGGGACGAGGTGGCGGCGGGGCAGCTGCTGTTCCAGCTGGACCCGCGCCCTTTCCAGGCCGCGCTGGACCGCGCCAAGGGGACGCTGGCGCGTGACGAGGCCGTGCTGGCGCGCGCCCGCGCCGACTCGGCGCGCTTTGCCCAGCTGGCCCGCGACGGCTACGTGACGCCGCAGCAGCTGGACCAGGCCTTTGCCGAGGCGGGCGCCGCGGCCGCGACGGTGGCGGCCGACCGGGCCGCGGTGCAGGCGGCCACGATCGACCTGGAGAACACCACCATCCGCGCCCCCATCGCGGGGCGCACCGGGCAGCTGGCGCTCAAGGCCGGCAACCTGGTGCGGGCGCAGGCGGAGCCGGCCTTGGTCACCATCAACGCGCTGCGCCCCGTGTTCGTGCGCTTCAGCGTCCCCGAGCGGGACTTCGCCGAGCTGCGCGCGCGCGCCGGGCTGGGGCGGGCGCTCAAGGTGGCGGTGCGCAGCGGGGTGGGGGACAGCAGCCAGGCGGTCACGGGGACGCTGGCCTTCGTGGACAACGTGGTGGACAAGGCCACCGGGTCGGTGCTGCTCAAGGCCCAGGTGGCCAATGAGGGGCGGGCGCTGTGGCCCGGGCAGTTCGTGACGGTGGCGATGGAGCTGGCGGTGGACACGGCGGCGGTGACGGTGCCGGCGTCGGCGGTGGTGACCTCGGCCAGCGGCGCGGCGGTGTTCGTGTTCGCGGACGGCGCGGCGCGGCGCGTCCCGGTGACGGTCGGGCGGCAGGTGGGGGACGCGGTGGTGATCGCGGAGGGGCTCTCCGGGGGGGAGCCGGTGATCGTGGAAGGGCAGACGCGCCTCGCCGACGGGGCCAAGGTGGAGCTGCGCGGGGCCGGGGGCGGCCGGCCGGGGGGCCCCGGCGGGCGCGGCAGCGGCAGCGGCAGCGGCAACGGCAAGGGAGGCGGGCGCCCGGGCGCCCGGGGGACGGCGCCATGAACATGAGCGAGATCTGGATCCGCCGCCCGGTGATGACCACGCTGGTCATGGCCGGGCTGCTGGTGTTCGGCGTGGTCGCGTACCGGGCGCTCCCGGTGAGCGACCTCCCCACCATCGACTACCCCACCATCACGGTGAGCGCGTCGCTCCCCGGGGCCAGCCCCGAGGTGATGGCCACCTCCGTGGCCACGCCGCTGGAGCAGCAGTTCGCGACCATCGCGGGGATCGACAACATCACCTCCAGCAGCTCGCAGGGGAGCACCAACGTCACCCTGCAGTTCAACCTGGAGCGGGACATCGACAAGGCCGCCGCCGACGTGCAGTCGGCCATCTCCAAGACGCTGCGCCAGCTGCCGCAGGGGATCCAGCCGCCGTCGTACAACAAGGCCAACGCGGCCGACCAGCCGATCGCGATGTACAGCTTCAGCACCGACCAGATGAGCCGGACGGAGCTGAACGAGTACGTGGAGACGTTCGTGGGGCAGCGGCTCTCGACCGTGTCGGGGGTGGCGCAGGTGCAGGTGTACGGCTCGGCCAAGTACGCGGTGCGCGTGCAGCTGGACCCCGGGGCGCTGGTGGCGCGGGGGATCGGCATCGACGAGGTGCAGCAGGCGATCCAGGCGGGGAACTCCAACCTCCCCGGCGGCGTGCTCATGGGCCCGAGCCAGTCGTTCACCATCCAGGCCAGCGGGCAGCTGCGCAACGCGGCGCAGTACCGGGCGCTGGTGGTGGCGTACCGCAACGGCGCGCCGGTGCGGCTGGGCGACCTGGGGCAGGTGCTTGACGACCTGCAGAACCAGCGCGGCTTCAGCGAGCTCAACGGGCGGGCGAACATCTCGCTGGCCATCATCCGCCAGCCCGGGGAGAACACCGTCAAGGTGTCCGAGGGGGTGCGCGACGCGCTCGAGGCGCTGCGCCCGCAGCTCCCGGCCGGCATCCGCGTGGAGAAGATCTACGACAAGGCCGACTCCATCGAGGAGTCGGTGACCGACGTGAAGTTCACCATGCTGCTCACGCTGTGCCTGGTGGTGCTGGTGATCTTCCTGTTCCTGCGCAACGCGCGCGCCACGGTGATTCCCTCGCTGGCCCTCCCCTTCTCGCTGGTGGGGACGTGCATCGTGATGTGGATGCTGGGCTTCAGCCTGGACAACCTGTCGCTGATGGCGCTCACGCTGGCGGTGGGGTTCGTGGTGGATGACGCCATCGTGATGCTGGAGAACATCGTCCGCCACCTGGAGATGGGGAAGAAGCCGCTGCAGGCGGCGCTGGACGGCTCGCGGGAGATCAGCTTCACGATCCTGTCGATGACGCTGTCGCTGGTGGCGGTGTTCATCCCGCTGCTGTTCATGCCGGGGCTGGTGGGGCGGCTGTTCCGCGAGTTCGCGGTGACCATCGGCGTGGCGATCCTGGTGTCGGGGTTCGTGTCGCTCACCCTCACGCCCATGCTGTGCGCGCGCTTCCTGCGGGGCGGCGAGGGGCACGCGCCGGCGGAGGGCGCGTGGCGGTCGGTGGAGCGGCTGTACCTGGCCAGCGAACGCGGCTACGTGCGCTCGCTGGCGTGGGTGATGCGCCACCGGGGGCTCACGCTGCTCTTCTCGGCGGCCACGCTGGTGCTCACCGTGGTGCTCTTCCGGGCCATCCCCAAGGGGTTCATCCCCCCCGAGGACACGGGGCGCCTCTCCGGGTCGGTGGAGGGGCCCGAGGGGATCGGCTTTGACGCGATGGTGGCCAAGATGCGGCAGGTGGCGGAGATCGTGCGGGCGGACACCAACGTGGCGTTCGTGCTGGCGTCGGTGGGGGGCGGGGGCGGGATGGGCGGGGGCAGCAACACCGGGCGCCTGCAGCTCACCATGAAGCCCCGCGGACAGCGCCCGCCGGTGGACGACGTGATGCGCGACCTCAATCGCAAGGCGCGGCAGGTGGCCGGTGTGCAGGTGTTCTTCCGCAACTCCCCGCCCATCCAGATCGGTGGCCGGCGCGGCAACAGCGCCTACCAGGTGTCGCTGCAGGGGAGCGACATCGCCGAGCTGTACACCGCCGGGCGGGCGCTGGAGCAGCGCCTGCGCGAGCTGCCCGAGATCGACGGCATCTCCAGCGACCTGCAGGTGGGGAACCCGCAGGTGGCGGTGGAGATCGACCGCGAGCGCGCCTCCACGCTGGGGGTGACCGCCGCGCAGATCGAGCAGGCGCTGTACAGCTCCTACGGCGGGCGGCAGGTCTCCACCATCTACACGCAGACCAACCAGTACTGGGTCATCCTGGAGCTCGAGCCCGCGTTCCAGCGCGATCCCACGGTGCTGGGCTCGCTGTTCGTGCGCGGCGCCGGGGGGACGCTGGTGCCGCTGGGGGCCGTGGCCCGCTTCACCAAGGGGGTGGGGCCGCAGTCCATCCAGCACAACGGCCAGCTCCCCGCCGTCACGGTCTCCTACAACCTCCGCCCCGGCGTGGCGCTGGGCACCGCGGTGGAGGCGGTGCAGCGCGAGGCGCGCGCCATCCTCCCCGACGGGGTCAGCAGCGTCCTCTCCGGGGACACGCAGGCGTTCGCGCAGGCGCAGGGGGGGCTGCTGGCGCTGCTGGTGGTGGCGGTGTTCGTGATCTACGTGGTGCTGGGGATCCTGTACGAGAGCTTCATCCATCCGCTCACCATCCTGTCGGGGCTCCCCTTCGCCGCCGTCGGGGCGCTGCTCACCCTGCTGCTCTTCGGCAAGGACCTCAGCGTCTACGCCTACGTGGGGGTGATCATGCTCATCGGGCTGGTGAAGAAGAACGCCATCATGATGATCGACTTCGCCATCGAGGCGGAGCGCGAGCACGGCACGCCCCCCGCCGAGGCGATCGTGGAGGCGGCGCGGGTGCGCTTCCGCCCCATCATGATGACCACGATGGCGGCGCTGATGGGGACGCTCCCCATCGCGCTGGCGGTGGGGGCCGGCGCCGAGTCGCGGCAGCCGCTGGGGTTGGCGGTGGTGGGCGGGCTGGCCTTCTCGCAGCTCATCACCCTGTACGTCACGCCGGTGTTCTACACCGTGCTGGACCGGCTGCGCCGCCGGGAGCGCCCCGCCGACGAGGCGGAGCGCCCGGACGCGGCGCGCCCGGTGGCGGTGGGCGACCTCCAGCCCGCCACCGGCGGCTGACCTAGAACTCCAGCTGCGTCCCCAGCTCCACCACCCGGTTGGGGGGGAGCCCGAAGAAGTCGGTGGCCGAGCGCGCGTTCCGCGCCATGAACGCGTACAGCACCTTGCGCCACCGCGCGAGCGCGTGCTTGTCCCCCTTCTTCACCGTGGGGATGAGCCGCTCGCGCCCCAGGTAGTAGGTGGTGCGCATGGGCGGGCAGGGCACGCCCAGCTCCGTCACCCGCGCCATCACTGCCGGCACGCTGGGGGACTGCATGAAGCCGTAGGTGGCCACCGCGCGCCACACCCCCATCCCCAGCTCCTGCACCGTCACCCGCTCCGCCGCCGGCACCTCCGGCACGTCCGCGGTCTTCACTGACAGCAGCACCACCCGCTCGTGCAGCACCTGATTGTGCTTGAGGTGGTGCAGCAGCACCGGGGGCACCCCGTCCTCGCTCCCCGTCATGAACACCGCCGTCCCGGGGACCCGGTGCACCTTCTTGTGCCCCAGCTCGCGCACGAAGTGCTCCGTGTCCACCCCCGAGTCGAGGCGACGCACCAGCAGCGCGCGCCCCCGCTTCCAGGTGGCCATCGCCGCGAACAGCGCCACCCCCAGCGCCAGCGGCACCCAGCCGCCGTGCAGCACCTTCACCACGTTGGCGCTGAAGAACAGCAGGTCCACCACCACGAACACGCTGCACAGCGCCACCGCCTGCCACAGCGCCCACTGGAACCGCTGCCGCACCACCTGGAAGAACAGGATGGAGGTGATGAGCATCGTGCCGGTCACCGCGATGCCATACGCCGCCCCCAGCCGCGACGTCTCCTGGAACGCCAGCACGATCACCAGGCACCCCACCGCGATGAACCAGTTCACCTCGGGGATGTAGATCTGCCCCTCCTCCCGCTGCGAGGTGTGCCGGATCTCCAGCCGCGGGATGTACCCCAGCGCGATCCCCTGCCGCGTGACCGAGTAGGCCCCGGAGATCATCGCCTGCGACGCCACGATGGCCGCCAGCGTGGCCAGCACCAGCAGCGGGATGAGCAGCGCCTTGGGGGCCAGCAGGAAGAACGGGTTGGCGGCCGCCGAGGGATCGCGCACCAGCAGCGCCCCCTGCCCGAAGTAGTTGAGCAGCAGCGCCGGGAACACCAGCGCCAGCCACGCCAGCCGGATGGGGCGCTTGCCGAAGTGCCCCATGTCGGCGTAGAGCGCCTCGCCCCCGGTGATCACCAGCACCACCGAGCCCAGCACGAGGAACGCCAGCAGGCCGTGCTCCCCCACGAAGGCCGCCGCGTGCAGCGGATTCACCGCCCCCAGGATCCAGGGGGACTCCAGCACCTCCCGCAGCCCCAGCCAGCCGATGGCCACGAACCACACCAGCATGATCGGGCCGAACGCCTTCCCCATGAGGTCGGTGCCGAAGCGCTGCACCGAGAACAGCGACCCCAGGATCACGATGGTGAGCGGCACCACGAAGTGCGCCAGCGCCGGCGTGGCCACCTGCAGCCCCTCCAGCGCCCCCAGCACGCTCATGGCGGGGGTGATGATCCCGTCGCCGTACAGCAGCGAGGCCCCGAAGAGGGCCAGCAGGATCAGCGTGACCTGCCGCTTCTGCAGCTTGGTGCCGTCGCGCGGAACGATGAGGGCGAGGAGGGCGAAGGTGCCCCCCTCGCCCCGGTTGTCGGCGCGCAGGACGTAGCTGACGTACTTGACGGTGATCACCAGCGTGAGCGCCCACACGATCAGCGAGAGGATCCCGAAGACGTTCTCGCGCGTGGGGGTGAGCCCGTAGATCGGGCTGAAGCACTCCTTGATGGAGTACAGGGGGCTGGTGCCGATGTCGCCGTACACGACCCCCAGGGCGGTCAGCGTCAGGATGGCCAGCCGTCCCCCGGTGGCCGGTCCGTGATGGCCGTTGGCGTGACCGCCGGCGTGATCGGACGCGGCCGGGCCACTGGCGGGGTGTCCCGGCGCGGGTGGCGCGTCCGCAGGGGCGGACGGCGTAGATGGAGGGTCGGTAGGCATGATTGGCGCGGAATCTAGTCCGAGGTCGGGGACAAAGGGGAGCGTCGCCCCCCCGTTCCTCCTTGTCGTTACTCGTGCCGCAGCGCCGAGATGGGGTCCAGCCGCGCGGCCCGTCGGGCCGGCCACACCCCGAACAGCACCCCCACCCCCGCGGCAAAGGCGAACGCCACCAGCACCGACTGCGCGTTGATCGCCGTGTTCCACTGGAACAGCCGACTCAGCGCCAGGGCCCCCCCGGCCCCCGCCAGGATCCCCACCGCACCCCCCAGCAGACACAGCACCACCGCCTCGATCAGGAACTGCAGCAGGATGTTCCGCCGCGTGGCCCCCATCGCCTTCCGCAGCCCGATCTCCCGGGTGCGCTCGGTCACCGACACCAGCATGATGTTCATGATCCCGATCCCCCCCACCACCAGCGACACGGCGGCGATCCCCGCCAGCAGCGAGCCGAACACCTGGCTGGTTTCGGCAAAGGTGGTGAGGAAGTCGGCCTGGTTGCGGATGGTGAAGTCGTCCTCCCGCTCGCGCGGGAGCCGGTGCGCGCGCCGCAGCACCTTCTGGATCTCGGCCATCGCCGCGGGGATCTCCCCCTCCGTGCGGGCCAGCACCGAGATGGAGCGCACCCGGTCGGTCCCCAGCACCCGGAAGCGCGCGGTGTTGAGGGGGATGAGCACCTGGTCGTCGGGGTTCTGGAACGGGGAGGCCTGCCCCTTGGAGGTGAGCACCCCGATGACGGTGAACTGCAGCCCCCGGATGCGGATCACCTCGCCCACCAGCCCCTCGGCCGACGCGAGCCCCAGGTTCTGCACCACCGCGGGCCCCAGCACCGCCAGCCGCTGCTTCCCCGCATCCTCCTGCGAGGTGAACATGCGCCCCGCCGCGAGGGCGTACTTGCGCACCTCCAGGAAGTTGGCGGTGGTGCCCACCACCTGCGTGCTGGTGTTCGCGCCCTGATACTGCAGCTGCAGTTGGCGCGACATCTCCGGCTGCACCGCCGCAAGGAGGGTGGCCTGCTCCTCCAGCGCCGCGGCGTCGTCCATGGTCAGGCGGGCGCGGTCGGCCTCGGCCGCCACCCCGCCCATGCCGCGCAGCTGCCCGGGGGTGACGGTCAGCAAGGTGGTGCCCAGCGCCGTGATGCGCTCGCGGATGGCCACCTGCGCCCCGCGTCCGATGCCGTCCATGGCGATCACGGCGCCCACGCCGATGACGATCCCCAGCATCGTGAGCACCGACCGCAGCGTGTTGGCGCGCAGGGCGGTGAGCGCCAGCCGCACCACCTCCCCCCACGGCATCTCAGCGCCCCGTGGGGCGCGCCCCGCCCCCGGCCCCGCCGCCCGACGGCGCCGTCATGCCGGGGACCCCGCCCCCGGTGGCTGAGCGGAACCGCTCGTTCTGCTGCTCCCGCCGCGCCTGCAGCAGCGCCACGTTGAGCAGCGCCACCGTGTCCCCCTCGGCCAACCCGGCCAGCACCTCGGCGTCGTCGTAGTTGGTGGCCCCCAACCGCACGAGACGCGGCGC